>DATFWX010000192.1:0-32424 GCA_035258845.1 Polyangia bacterium
CGCGGGCGGTCGACCGCGAGCGCGGTTGCGTCGAACGCTTCCAGGTGGCGCCTCGGTTGGGGGCGCTCGCGCACCTCGATCTCGAGAAACCGATTCCTTCCGGGCCGCGCCGCCCGGTGGAGTCGCACGGCTGCCGAGCCACCTTGATGACCGCCGATGGCCTGCCGGGCGCGCTTGCGGCCGAGCTTCCGCTCGCGCCCGGGCCGTCGAGCCTGGTGGCCATCGACACGGCGGCCGACTGGATCCTGATGCGGGGCGGCCGGGTGCTCTTTCGGCACGACGACCCCGCGCGCTATCTCGCGCGCGTGATCTGGCTGCGCGTGCGCTCGGGCGGTGGGCCGCTCGAGCTGCGCGTGGCCGCGAGCGCAGGGCGCGTCGAGCTGAGCGCGGCCGTCCTGCCGGCCGAGCGCGCACCCGCCCGCATCGAGGAGCTGCCGGCGCCCGAGCCGCCGCTAGCCGGCGTCGACGGCGTGCTCGTGCGCGCACTGCTTCTGCTCCACCGTGGCGATCCCAACGCTGCCGACGGCTTGCTCGCGCAAAGCCACGACGCGCATGGGCTGCTCCTGCGCGCCTACGCGGCCGCTGTGGATCCGTCGCGCGCCGGCGGCACCGCGCGCGAAAGGGCGCGCAGCTTGCTCGAGCAGGCGCTGGCAGCCGATCCAGGGGCGCTGCGGGCCACCTACAACCTGGCGCTCCTGGACCTGCAGGACGACCGTGCCCGCGAGGCCCTGGCGCGGCTCGAGGGCTCCCGGCCACCGCCGGGCCTGTGGAGCTGGCACAGTCTGCGCGCGCAGGCGCTGCGTGCGCGTGGCCTTTCCGAGGCGGCCGATCGCGTGCTCGCCGAGGTGGCCCAGAGCGCGCCCGACGCGTGCGGCCTCCTGCCGCAGCTGGCGTCGGCGGCCCGCGAGCGGCAGGACCTCTCGGCGGAGCGGCGGCTCAGCGAGCGCCAGCGCGCCTGCGACGCCGAATCGCAGGCCCTGGCCGATCTGTGCGCGACCCAGGGCGACAGCGCATGCGCGGCCGCCGAGTACGCGCGCCTTTTGGAAGCCGATCCGACGCGCGACGCGCTGCGCTTGCCGCTGGCCGACGCCCTGCTTGCGCGCGGGCAGGCCCACGAGGCCGCGCGCGTGCTGGCGGTGTTGGTCGAGCACGAGCCCCGCCAGGCCCACTACCGGCAGCGCCTGGCCGATGCGCTCTACGAGGCCGAGGGCGCCCCGGCCGCGCGGCGTGCGCTCGAGCAGGCCACCCGAGCTCTGCCCGAGTCGGCCGATCTCTGGCGCGCTCTCGAGTCGCTGGGCGCAGCGGGGCCGCTCGAGCCCTTCCGCGTCGACGGCCGTGCGGTCATCGCCGCCTACGGGGCCCGGCCCCAGCCATCGGATCACAACGCCAACGCGCCCGCGGTGGTGCTGCTCGACCGCACGGTGACGCGCGCGTTTTCGAGCGGCGCCCGCTTGACCCTGACCCACAACATCATCCGGGTGCAGACCAAGGCCGGCATCGACCGCTGGGGCGAGGTCCAGATCCCGGCGGGCGCCGACGTGCTCACCCTGCGCACGGTCAAGGCCGACGGCAGCGTGCGCGAGCCCGAAGAAATTGCCGAGAAGGAAAGTGTCAGTGTGCCCGATCTTTTGCCCGGGGACTTCGTCGAGTTCGAGTACATCGAGCCGGCCGCGCCGCCGGCCGCGTTTTCAAACGGGTTTCTGGCCGAGCGCTTCTACTTCAGCTCGTTCGAGGCGCCGCTCGATCGCACGGAGTACGTTTTGGCGACGCCGCAAGGCATGCCGGTCGACGTCGATGCGCGCGGCGGCATGGGAACGACCGAACAGCGGGCGCGGATGGGCGCGATGGATGTGCGCACCTGGGCGCGCACGCGCCAGGTCGAGCTGGTGCAGGAGCCGGGCGCGGCTCCCTACGTCGAGATCCTGCCGTCGGTGCGTGCCTCGAGTGGGGTCACCTTTGCGCGCTGGAGCGACTATCTGCGCGAGACCCTGGCCAGCTCCTTTCGCGCGAACACCGAGCTGCGCGAGGTCGCAGAAAAAACCTGTGCTCACGTGGCCGCGCGCGCCTGTGCGGCCGCGCTCGCGGTGTGGGTGGGCGATAACGTAGAGCACTCCGGGACCCTGCCCGACTCGGCCAGCGCGACGCTGGCACGCCGGCAGGGCAATCGCACGGGCCTTCTGGCCGCGCTCCTGCACGCAGCCGGCCAGAAGCCTGAGATCTGGCTTGTGCGCCCGGTGGTGGCCGACGCCACCGCGCCGGTGGTCCAGGAGATCGACGATTTCGATCAACCCACCGTGCGCACCGAGGGCAGCTTTCTCGATCCGCGGACCCGGAGGCTGGAGCCTTTTTTTCTGCCGCCCACGTTGCGGGGCGCGCGGGCGCTGCGGCTGTCGGCGGGCGGGCCGCTTTTGACCAGCCCGGGAGGCGCAGCCAACGCCGACTCACGCACGGTCGTTCTCGAGGGCAGGATCGAGCCCCAGAAGCCGATCCATCTCAAGGTGCGCGAGCTGCTCAGCGGGTGGCCGGCAGTCGAGTGGCGCGAGGCGCTCGACCATGTCGATCCGAGCCGACTGCGCCAGGACTTCGAGCAACGCAGCCTGGGTTTCTTTTTCCCGGGCGCCCAGCTCTTGTCGCTCGAGTTCGAGCGCCGCGAGGCCGGACGGGGGCCACTCGCGATCCGCTATCAATTTGCGGCGCCGCGGCTCGTGCGGGCGGCCGGCGCGCGCCGGCTCACCATGGGAGCTCTCCTGCCTTCGCTCCTTGCGCGGCGCTACGTGGCGCTGCCCACGCGCACGACCGCGCTCGCGCTAGGCTATCTGGCGCCGACCACGGTCAGGGCCACGCTGGCCTTGCCCGCGGGCGCGCGCGTGCTGGCGCCGCCCGAGAGCAAGCTGTCCTCGCGGTTCGGACGCTTTGCGCAACGCGTGCGCATCCAGGGCGGAACGCTCCAGCTCGAGCGCGAGCTCGAGCTTCCGCTCCAGCGCATCGCGCCCGAGGACTACGCGCGCTTCGTCGCGTTCGCGCGCGCGGTCGATGAGGCCGAGCAGGCCGACATCACGATCGATCTGCCGTAGCTGCTCAGGCCGCCTGGGGCGCGGGCGTGCGCGGGCGCACCCGCAGGAGCAGGGCCCCGAAGCCCCGCCGCAGGGCGGGCGCGATAAGGAGGCACAGCCAGGCCAGCGCCCAGCCGGCCGGCAGATCGATGAAGTAATGCTGGCGCAGATACAAGGTCGAGATCTGGAGGCTCACCACAAAGGGCGCCAAAAGCAGCGCAACCATGCGCGGCCGGCGCGGCCACAGGATCGGGCCCATGCGCCAGGCGTAGGCCAGAGAGAGCGTCGAGACCGCGGTGTGCAGGCTCGGGAAGGCGTCGTACAGCATGAGCTCGACGTGGTCCCAGGCGCGGGTCGTGGCCTCGTACACGCCCACCGCGCCGTGCAGCGTCACGCCCCCGTAGATCTCGGGAAACGCCCAGCGGGGCGAGCGAGCTGGAAATGCGATGTAGAGCAGGAAGCCGGCGTACGTGCACAGGAGAAGCGCATTGCCGACCTCGCGAAAGTCGTGGCGGCGCCCGCGAGCGTAGAGAAGGCACATGACGAGAAACGGCATCAGGAACATGAGCGCGTAGGCGAACGCCATGTAGTCCGACAGCACAGGCGAAGCGAACTTCTGGATCCAGGCCGACGGCTCCAGGCCGAACAGGTGCTGATCGAGCGCCAGCAGCGTGCGCTCGACCGAGCGGCCGCCCAGAAACCCGGTGGCCGCGCGCAGGTTGCGGTAGAGGACGTACAGCACGAAAAACGGCGACCAGTCGCGCAGCGAGCGCGCGAGCGCGCGGATGGCACCGTCGCGGCGGCGCAACCAGGCGCAGAACAGGATCACGGGCACGAAGGTCTGCGTGGGCGCGACCAGGGAAGCGCCGGCGACCTCGAGCCGACCACCCAGGCGCGCGATCACCAGCACCAGCGCACAGGTGGCGCCGAAAAGCAGAACGCCGTCGGCGCCGACGTGGCGGAGCGCAGACATCACGAGCGTGCGCGGGCAAAGCCTCATGCTTGCCTGCAAAGCAGCCTGCGTGCCACCGCACCAGCGATCCTGGTTTCAGCAGGTTGCGAGCGATCGCTGCGTCGAAGTGCGAACAGCCGGTGTCAGGGCTTTGACATCGGTCACGGAAGCAGGCTTCGCGCCCGGTTGGCGTCGTCGGCGGAACGGGCGCGCGGCCAGGCCGAGCGCGGATCGAGCACGCCCGGCGTGCGCAGCGCAACCATACGGCTGAGCGCGCTCGTGTAGGCGTTGCCGTCGGCGCCCAGCGCTGGTGCAGTGCCCACGAAGCTGCAACCGTTGCAAGGCGTGGAAAAGCGGACCGCGCCCCCGTCGCCGAGCAGGAGAAGTGAGCTTTGCGCGCCGCTCGAGATGCCGAGCACCACGCCGGCCGTGGTGACGGCCGGCAGCAGCGTGATCTGGCCGGGCAGATCGGCGTGCCAGCGCTCGGAAAGGTCGGCGGGCGCGAGCGCGTACACGCGACCTCCGAGCGGGGCGCCATTTTGCGTGGCCGCGACCAGGATAGTCCCGTCGGCGGCCAGAACCGGTGCGCCCACGCGGGCCGGCAGCGGGACCCGGGCGCGCACGGCTCCGCTCGCGCCATCGAGTCGCGCCACCACGCCGGCGCTCCCGGTGGTGACGATCACCGCCCCGTCGGGACCGACCGCGAGCCCGCCCGGTGCCTGCCCGATCACCGTGCGCCAGCGCAGCTTGGCATCGAGGCCGAGCGCGACCACGGCGCCCGCACCGGGCTCACCGGCGTACACGGTGCCCTCCGCGGCCGCCGCCAGATCGCCGGACAGGCGGGCGCTGTGATCGTAGGTGCCGATCCACTGGCCGCAGTCGTCGATCCAGAACACGCGCGCGCCCGCGCCCAGGGCGAACCCGTGCGGCAGCCGCACCGGTGCGGTCACGGTGCCGGTGCCGCCTGCGAGCTGGCTGCGCCAGAGCTGCTTGCCATCGGGGGCGAAGGCATAGAGCGCGACCTGGGTGCTCGCGACCAGGATGCGGCCGCTCTCGTCGACGAGCGGGGTGGCAATGAGCGGCTCCGCTTCGGCGCTGGGCGCCTGCCAGAGCAGGCTGCCGTCCGCGGGCGCGAGCGCAAACAACCGGATGCTGGCGGTCGCATACACGGTGCCGTCGGGGCCTACGGCGGGCTGCGCAAACGGGAACGCGAGCACCGGGTCTCGATAGGCCCAGGCCAGCTCGCCGCGCGCAGCCGGGTCGGGCGCGCCCATCGCGCCGCCGTCGAGCGCGGGTGCGGGCGGGTTGCACGGGCGGGGCGGGGCGTCGGCCGGCCCGGCGTCGGGCGCCACCTGCTCAGGCGGTCCCTCGCAGCCTGCGAGCACGCCCAGGAGCGCCGCCACCAGCGCCCCCACGAGCGCCCACGCTACAGCGGCGGGTCTGGCTCGGGCAGCCCCAGTGGCCAATCGACAACCTGGGTGGGAGTCGTGCCTCCGCAGGCGTTGAACAGCGGCGGCGGAGGCGGACAGGTTGGATCATCGCAGCCCTTCAGGCCCATGCAGAGGCCGCTGCGGATGATGGCTGCGTCGTCGACGTCATGCATCTCGACGTCGAACATGCCGTCTGCGTACGGCCAGATCAGGAGCTCTTGATTGATGCCCGGCCGCGCCATGCGCAGGTTGCCGCCGACCGGGTCGTAGAGCAGGCCCGGGGGCGCGCTGGCGGCCGACCAGATGTTGTCCTGGAGCGCCGGCAGCGCGAAGCGGCCGTCGCGATCGGTCATGTCCATGCGCATGACGTGAGTGGCGCCGACGCCGCGGAACATGAGATAGAAGCGGGCGGGCGTGCCGGGCGCGCCGGGCGCATAGGCGATCGTGGGCGCGCGGTCGGTGTCGGGCGTTTCGGTCGTGAACGCGTCGGGCTCGCTGCGCCAGCCGCCGGGGTCGCGCCGCAGGATGGTCACGCGTCCGCCCGAAACCGTGGCTGCCCGCAAAACCGGCGTGGCGTCATTTCCGATGGTGCCGAGCGCCAGCGAAACCCCGGTCGACGGCGTGACCGCGATTCCGGGCACGGCGGCGGGCGGAGACCAGCTGCCGCTCCAGTGTAGCTCGTAGAGCTGGCCGGCTAGGTCGGGGTAGAGCAGCACGAGCGCGCCCTCCTGTGCGGCCAGACCTGGATCGCCGCCGGCTGCGGGGGCGCCCTCGACCAGGCCGCTGCCGACCGTATGCAGGTCGCCGCCTGCCAGCGCCAGGTGTGCGAGCATCCCATCCTGGCGCGGCACCACCACGTGCAGCTCGGCGCCCAGCGTGACGGCAGCGATGCCGCCGCCCACCGCGAGCCCAGCCGAGGTGGCCGGCGACCAGTTGCCGCAGCCGCGCGTGATGTCAGGACTGCAGTTCACCCAGTCGGTCATGGTTCGCACGAGCAGCTGGCCGCGCAGCGCATACAGCACCACCAGGCGGGGACCGTCGCGGCCGAGCGCGGGCCGCACCGGATCCATGAGGCCGAGCACGCTCGTGCCCCAGCCGTCGATGCGGTAGCGCGCGTTCTCGCACGAGAAGCCGTAGTAGGCCGGGTAGTTGATCCATGCGCGCACGTCGGTATCGAAGCGGCCGTCACGGTTCCAGTCGACTGCGCCGTCGGCGCGGACCGTGTAGTAAAAAGGTGCGCCGGCGAGATAAGCCGCCTGGGCGGCGTCGGGGACGCCGAGCCCACGGGTTTCGTCGAGGTGGATCGGATTGAGCGGGTAGGCGGCGAAGCGGCCGTCCGAGAAATCGCCGTTGAAGGCGTAGTTCATGTGGCCGTGGTAGTTGGGCTTGCAGTTGATGTTGCGGCCGGCGCCGTTGTGACCGAGGTTGAGATTGTGGCCGATTTCCTCCTGAAATGCCGACTGTGACAGGCGCGGCGTCATGACCTGATCGCCGGGCTGGTAGCCCCAGGCCGCGCCCAGTCGATTGTGCGTGAACACATAATGGAAGACCCGGTGGCGCGAGGGCAGGAAGGCGTTGCGGTAGCCCCAGGCCTGGGCGGTTTCGGGGGCGTCGTCGGCGCTGCGGGGCACGATTGAAAAGCCGCCCCAGTCGCCCCAGGTGGTGCCGCCCCCGGGCACGCCCGAGTCCACGTGCAGCGCCACACCGGGCTGCCCGTCGGGATTGGCGATGGAGTCGGCGCGCAGACGGGAAAACCGCTCGGCGGTTGGGGCGATGATGCCGGGCCCGTCGCAGAAGCCAATGGCCGGCCCGCCGTCGTCTTCCCAGTCCACCTCGACGAACAGATCCTTGTGCGTGGGCGAAGCTCCCCAGGCGGGCAGGAGCTGGGGTGGATCGGGGAGCAGCTGGTAGCCCATGGTCTCGGGGCCGTCGTCGATGCCGTCCTCGTCGGAATCGAGCAGCGAGTCCGAGGTGCCGAGGTCGGCCTCGAGCGCCGCGCCCAGGCCGTCGCCGTCGCCGTCGTTGGCCAGATCGTTGATGTAGAGCAAAGCCGGCCCCTCGGGGGCACCGGGTGCGGGTGCGAGCAGGATGCGATCGGCCCCGGTCGGGAGCAGGAGGCGGGCGGCGCCGCCGATGCCACTGGCGCGGTCGGCGCCGACGAGGGTGGTGCCGCGCAGCGCGTACAGCTCGAGCGGAGCCGTGCCACCGGGCGCGATTGCGCTGTCGATGCGCTCGCCTGGCGCGACCGCGATGGCCAGCGGCTCGGCGGCGCTGTCGACCGGATAGCTGCGCGCCTGCCCGCACTCCCCGATGAGCGCGCTCCCATGGCCCCATGCCACCATGGTGGCATGGTGCGCATCCGGGTAGAGAGTGTGGAGCTCGACCGACCCACTTAAGACCCGCGCGTCCAGACATGCCCGGTCGGGCACCTCGGCCTCCCAGCGCGTGGGCGCGCGGGCGGTGACCACGCGCGCGCGGCCGCCCGGAACCCGCCAGCGCGGCATTAGAGTGGGATCGGTCGAGCGCGCGGCCTCTGGGGCCGGCGCGGGCAGCATACGCACGCGCACCCTGGCTGGCCCACCACAGGCAGTCAGCGCGAGCAGCAAGACCGAAGCGATGCGCAAACGCCCTTAGTTTAGCGCACGCTGAGCTCGGCGGTTCGATCGGATGTGATGTCGACTTGGCGCACGATCCGCCGCCCGCGCGGTGTGATGACCTCGACGCGATGGCGGCCTGGGCGCAGCGTGAACAGCGCGGGCGCATGCCGCTCGGTGGCGCCGACGCGCACGCGCACGTTGGCGGGCGCATACACGGCCAGTCGCCCGGGCGGGGACACGCGCGCGGGAGGCGCTGGCAAAGCCGGGCGCGCGGCCAGGATGCGGGCCGCCACTACAGGAGCGTCGGCGGGTAGAGTGCGCGGGGCGGCCGCAGCCGGATTGGTGGTGTGGCTCTGGATCAGACCCAACAGCGAGGTCACGGCCAGTGCTGCCGCCAGAACAATGAGCAGGCGCTGCCGCGAGGTCAGCGCGCGCAGCCCGGCCAACGCCCGCCGGGCGATCGAAACCCGCAGGTTGCGCGTGGGCGGCTCGTCGCGTCCAGGATGCGTCGCTGGCATCCCCGGCGCTGCCGGCTGATTCGGGATCTGCGGGGTCGGCTGCCACGGATCGCGCAGCGCCTGCATGGTCGACGCGAGTGGCAGCGAGGACTGTATGGTGGCGTCGGCGAGCGGGTCGGGCGCCCCCTCCACCTGCACGGGTGCGGTCGGGTCGGCCAGGTAAGCCGCCAGGTTGGACTCGCCATAGCCGGGCTGACGGGCGTGCAGCGGCTCCGCGAGCGCGCGCCGCATGCTGGCCGCGTCGGCAAAGCGCTGGTCGGGCTGGGCCCTGAGAGCCCGCTGGAGCACGTCGGTCACGTCGGGCGGCAACCCGGCCCGGGCCACCCGCGCGAGCAGCGTGCCCACGCTCGGCGCCTCGTCCACGCCTTCCCACAGCACCGGGCCGGTCAGGGTCTCCGCCAGCAAGATCCCGAGTGCGTACAGATCGGCTCGCGCGTCGACCGGCCGTCCCGCCAGCTGCTCGGGGGCCATGTAGCGCAGCTTGCCCTTGATGTTGCCAGCGCGGGTGCGAGCCAGGCGGGTCTGTGCGCGCGCAATCCCGAAGTCGGACAGCTTGACCTCGCCCGCGCGTGACAACAGCACGTTGGTCGGCGATACGTCGCGGTGCACCACCCGCCGCGGCGAGGAGTGCACGGCGGCCAGACCGCGTGCGGTCTCCATCGCGATATACAGCGCATGCTCGAGCGGAAGCCGGCCGGCGGGGGCGCGCTTGAGCAGCCGGCGCAGGTCGATGCCGTCGACCAGCTCCATGACCAGAAAAAAGCTGTCGTCGCCTTCGCGGCCCACGTCGAGCACCTGGACCACATTGGAGTGCACAATCGAGCCCGCGATGCGAGCCTCGTCGAGCAACATGTCCACGAACTCGGCGTCAGCCGCGAAGGGCGACCGCAGCAGCTTGACCGCCACCTCGCGCTCGAAGCCCCCGATGCCGGTCAGGCGGGCTCGGTACACGTCCGCCATGCCGCCCTGACCGATCCGATCGCCTAGTACATAACGACCCACCGAGGCCGGCACATCGCCTCCAGGAACCACGCGCCGTGCCAGCCTCGAGGGCTGTCATATCAAGGTGTTATTGTGGAACGCTGGGGGGAGAGTGCCCCGCCTGTAGACTTATCGTGGGGTCAGGCGACCAGGGGGACAGCGGTCGCGCGGGCAGGCCGAACCGGCGGAATGAACGTTCATTCCGCTGGTCAAGCCCCTCCCGTCCGGTGCTCGGCATCGCTGCTCAGCAGCGCTCGAATACGGCCGCGATGCCCTGGCCAACCCCGATGCACATGGTGGCCAGACCCCAGCGCGCGCCGGTCCGCGCGAGCTGACGGATCAGCGTGCCAGCCAGGCGGGCCCCGGAGCAGCCCAGTGGATGACCCAGCGCGATGGCGCCGCCGAGCGGATTGACCCGCGCGGGATCGATCTCCAGCTCGCGCAGGCAGGCCAGCGCCTGGGCTGCGAAGGCCTCGTTCAGCTCGACCACGTCGATGGCACCGATCGAAAGCCCGAGCCGCCCAAGCAGCCGGCGCGTTGCCGGCACCGGACCGATGCCCATGTACGAGGGCTCGACCCCGGCCACGGCGGAACCGACAAAACGAGCCAGGGGCGCGCGCCCGATCTTGCGCGCCGCCTCGGGCGAGGCCAGCACCAACGCAGCCGCGCCGTCATTGAGGCCAGACGAGTTGCCCGCGGTGACGGTGCCGTTGGCCGCGAACGCGGGCCGCAGCTTGGCCAGCGCCTCGCGTGTCGCATCGGGCCGGGGCTGCTCGTCGAGCTCGACCCGGGTCGGGCCCTTGCGGCCCGGCGCCTCGACCGGCACCAGCTCCTCGCGCAGCCGACCGTCGGCAAGCGCGCGCGCACACTTGTGCTGGCTCTGGCAGGCGAACTCGTCCTGCGCTTCCCGCGACACCTGATAGCGTTCGGCGACCCGCTCCGCGGTTTCTCCCATCTGCAGGGTGTCGTACTGCTGTTTCATGCGCGGGTTGATGAAGCGCCAGCCCAGCGTGCTGTCGTACAGGCGCTGCTCGCCGCGCGGAAAGGCCTCGCTCGGCTTGGCCATGACCAGGGGCGCGCGGCTCATGCTCTCGACGCCGCCCGCAATCACAATCTCGGCCTCGCCGAGCGCGATCTGACGCGCGGAATCGACGACCGCTTGCAGGCCGCTGCCGCACAGGCGGTTCACCGTGACCCCGGGAACCGCCACCGGCAGCCCGGCCAGCAGCGCTGCCATGCGGGCGACGTTTCGATTGTCTTCGCCGGCCTGGTTGGCGCAGCCCAGCACCACATCGTCGATTTGCGCGGGGTCGAGCGCAGCGCGGCGCACGACCTCGGCAATCACGAGGGCCGCCAGATCGTCCGGCCGGACCGTCGACAGCGCACCTCCGTAGCGGCCCATCGGAGTCCGCACATACTCGAGGATCAAGGCCTCGCGCATGCGGCCATCCTGCGGCACACTCCGGGGCCGGTCAAGCCGCGGAATGAACGTTCATTCCGCAGGGCGAGCGGGTTGCGGGCCGCCGTGGCGAGTGTCGTTTCGCCCCGCAGGGCGGAGTTCTGTACGCAAGGCTGTCGAATCGCTGATAAGCACTGGTCATCATACGCGGTTCTTGATCATTTACCGGGTCGAGTTGCGCCATGCTGTCACAGCAAATTTCGAGCCGGCGCGCGCATCATTATGATCTTAACGTAGTTACGCTCACTTACGGGTTGGGCATGCTGCTTGCCCTGCTGGCTGTCATGCGCACCAAGCTGGGGATCTGCGTTCTGACTGCTCTGCCGCTGTTATGGGCTGCGCCTGCGGGCGCTCGCGGGAAGGCAGGCAAGCGCGTGGTCCTGATGGGGATCTCGGGATCGCCCCAGCTCCAAAAGGAGCTGTTCAAGTTCCTCCGCTCCAGCGTCCAGGTGCTTGGTCAGAAGGAATACGTTCGCGCCGCGACCCAGCTGGGGGCGACCGGCACCGGGCCTGAGGACGTGGTCCGGGTTGCGACCAGGCTCCGGGTGGCCGTCATCATCGCGGGAAAGCTGGTGCGGGAAGGGCGCGGTTACTCGCTCAAGCTGGTGTTGCGCGAGGGCGCCTCGGGTCGAGTGGTGTCCAAGCCTCGCTATTTTCTGGCGCGTCCAACGCTCGACTCATCCACCTGGCGCCAGCTCAAGGACGACGTAATGCCTGTCATCGCAGAGGCGCAAGCGCCGGGCGGCGGGCCGGGGGCGAGCGTGATCGATGCCGGCGATACCTCACAGAATGGCGAGACCGGAGGCGTGGACGATGAGAATCCGCTGATTGCCGCCCGCGCCAAGGGAGCACGGGAGCGCACGAGCCCACCCGAGGCCTCAACGGGTAGCCGCCCAAGCGACCGCAGCGAGCGCAGCGACCGCAGCGAGCGCAGCGATCGCGGGGCCGAGCCGGGCGAGGTTCGCCCGGCCTGGCGTACGGTGGTCGAAGCGGGAGCTGGCCTGGCGTTCACCGGCCGGACCTACTCGACCAACAACGCCGCCGAGCCGTCGTACGCCTCGGGCCAGATCCCGGGCGTCCGACTGGACGCGGTGGTCTACCCGGCCGCCTCGCTGGGCGCGCTTGCCGCCGCGTTCGGTCTCGACGCGCGCTACGAGCGCATGGCTGGCTTCAACTCGACCTCGACGCGCATGAACGTCACCGCGCCCACGTTCGAGGATGCCTTCACGATCGGCCTGCGGGGACGGTGGATCGTACGCGAGGCCGTCGATTCGCCGGTGATCACGGGCCGCATCGGCTTCGGCGAGCGGCGCTTCGCCATCCAGGGTGACAACAACCTGGGCATCCCCGAGGTCGACTTCCAGTTCGCCGACATCGGCCTGGGGGCGCGCGTCCCGGTCGGGTCGCCCAAGCTCGCGCTCGAGGCTGCCTTCTCGTACGAGGCGGTGACCGGTGCCGGGCCCATCACCAACATGACCAACTTCGGAGCCGCAACCATCAACGGATTCCATCTCGACCTGGGCGCCCAGGTGCTCCCGATCGATTGGCTCGCGCTGCGCGCCGGGTTTGCGGTGACGTATTTCTCGCTCAGCTTCACGGGTGGCGGCGCGCGCACTGCCCAGACCGCAAGCGACCAGTACCTGGGCGGCTTCGTCGGCGCGGCCGTTCTCTACTAGCGCTACAGCTTGGCGCGCAGTGCAGCGGCGCGGCTGCGAATCTCGGCCTCCGTGCTCAGCTCCTCGAGCGCGCGCAGTCGGCCGGCCAGGGTGGCGCTGCGGCGCGGCTTGCCCGCGGCCAAGGCCGTCTGCAAGCGCGCAAGCGCCTCCGCCACCACCTCCTGGTCGCGGTGCTCGAGCGCCGCGCTCAGAAACTCGAGCTCTTCTGGCCACGGGAAGGCTTTCAGATAGGTGTCGATGGCGCGCGTGATCTCGCTGGCTCCGACCGCGTCGCGCACCGCGGCCAGGCGCTTGAGACGCGAGTCATCGGCGGGCGAGGCGGCCGCGGCTTGCTTTTCGGTTTGCGCCACCAGCTTGCCGATTCCGCCGGCATCGAACAGCCGGTCGAGCTGGGAGCGGTAGTTCTTCTGCCGGGCCTCGCCGCGCTTGCCTCCGCCGAAGGGACGGTCCCCGCGCGGGGCCGTCTGCTCGCGCTGGCGCGACTTGTCGCGCAGGGCGTCGATCTCACGCCAGCTTCGCTTGGGCTTCTCGTCGTCGTCCCGCTCCGGCATGACCGGAACTCTAGCAGAAACCGGCGCGATCGGGCTGGGCTCGCGTCGCGCCCAGGAATGCTATGAGCGGCGCCGCCTGCGCAGGCCGGCCCCAGCCAACACGAAGACCAGGAACAGCGCCCCCGGCCCGGGCGCTGCCGAACCGCGCCCGGCCTGGCAGCCGCCTGCCATGCTGCTTTCCTTTCCGCCTGGCGGCGGCGGCAGCCCGGCGCTGCCCGGCGGCGGCGCGCCCACCCCGCCGGCCGGATGCACCGTGATCTGGAAATACACATTCCCGTCGGGGGGACCGAACCAGGTGACCCCCTCCTGCACCAGGCCCCAGTGCTCGGTGAACGTGGTGGTCTGCTGCACGTCCGGGGCTTTCAGGGTGAAGCTGAAGCGACCCACGGTGCCGGTCGCGTAGGTGCTGCGGTCGGCCGCCGTGGGCCGACCGGCGCTGATCCAGTTGGCCGGGTCGTAAAATGGGCTCTGGCGATCGCGCGGCATCGTGGTGCCGACGCGCGTGTTCGTGGTGTCCCAGGTGCGGCTGCCGGTGTTGGTGTACTCGAGCCACACCATCACGTGCTCGCCCGATTGGAGATCCATCGCGTAGCTGTCGCCGTGGTAGTCGGCGTCGTAGTTGGGCCGCGACACGCCGCCCGAAACCACCAGATCCATATAATGAGCCCAGTCCCAGCCCGGCCCGGGGTCGCGGTGGTTGCTGGCGCCGCCCCACGCGCTGGTGTCGCACTGCTGCCAGGTGCCCGAGCAGGGCGGACCCGATCCCGAGGCGGGAATTTGATAATGGCCGATGAAATGGGACAGGTCTTTCGGGATGCCGTGGCGGTCGGCAATGTTGCCGGACAGGCGCGCCGATGAAGCATACATGGCCTCGGTGTACCAGGTCGCAGGCGCGTTCATGTAGCCTTCGTGCTCGATGCCGATGGCGTGCTGGTTGTAGTACCAGTTGCCCGCGTGCCACGCGATGTCGGCCTCGCTCACCATCTGCGTGATCTGGCCGTCGGAAGAGCGCACCAGGTAATGCGCGCTTGCCTGCGCCGCCGGATTCTGGAACCAAGAGATCGAGCCCGCGTAGCTGCCCTCCATGTCGTGAATCACGACGTAGCGCGGAGCCTCGCCGCCCGCCGTGTAGTTGGACGTGGAGGCGGGCACCCAGCGCGCGCCCGGGTAGTCGACGCCCAGCTGGTGCTCGCCCAGGCCCGCGCCCGGACCATGCGTCACTCCCTGGAAGGTCTGCTGGTCGACCGGATGCAGAATCAGCGTGCGGCCGGCCGCGTCGGTGGCGCGCAGGCCCTCGACCATCAGGCGCTCGATCGCGTCCGCATAGCCAATCTGCGTGGTCGCATCGGGCGCGCCGCTCCAGGCCCGATACAGGGGCCGCCAGCCCTCGATGTCGCGCGGCAGACCGCCCAGCTCCTGCGCCGCCTGCTCGCCGAGCAGCAGGGCGGCGCCCAGGATGTTGGCGCCGTCGTCGCGGCGCAGCAGGTCCACCGGCTGCCCCGCCAGCGCGGCGGCACGCGCAAGGTCGCGCACTCCGCCGTCGCTGAGCGCCATCACGCCGAAGCGTGGCGGCGCGCCGTCGTGCGAGGGCACCGCGGGCGGTGGCAGAAGACGTGTGTCCTGGTAGCTGAGCGCGATGAGCAGAGGCACCGGCACCAGGGCGAGGTCGCCGGCCCGCTCGAACCGCGGTCCCAGCGCGGAGTCGCCGCCATAGCTCGGAGCTTTTTCCTGCGCGACCGGCTGACAGGCCCCCGCCATCCCCAGCGCCAGGCAAGCCATGAAAAAGCGCGCTCTCTCGGTCATGCTGGCTCCCTCTGCAGACCGCACGCCACGCCCAACTCCGTGCCGTTTCAGGCACTTAGACCGGGTCCAGCTGCGCACCGCCGTCCCCGGTGCAAACAGACGGTTGCGCTGTCGAGCCGGGGCCTCCTAGTTGCCCAGCGACTCGCAGAACTCGATGCGACGCGGCACCTTGTACGGCGCCAGGTTGCGCGCGCAATGATCGATGATCTCCTCGGCCTTGCAGCGACCCAGGGGCACCACGCGCGCGATCACCATGGGCCCGCCCAGCGGATCCTGGATCACCAGGGCCTGCGCTTCCTTGACCTTGGGGAACGACTCCAGGCAGCCCTCGACCTCGCCCAGGGCGACCCGCTTGCCGTCGACCTTGACCAGGTCGTCTTCGCGACCCTCCAGGAACAGCCGGCCGCTGCGGTCGAAGCGGCCCAGGTCACCGGTGCGGTACCAGCCCGTAGAGTCGCGCTCGCCCGCGGGCGCTCCGCGGCGGGCCTTGGGCTGCTTGAGCGCATGCGGACCCACCGCGCCCGGCGACACCGCCGTGCTGTGCACCCAGATGACGCCCTTGTCCGCGCCCGCCGCCAGCGGGGCGCCCTGCGCATTGGTGAGCCGAACCTCCACGCCGTCGACGACCTTGCCGACCGACTCGGGCGACTGGCCGCGCCGATCGATCGCGACCACCCCGGCCTCGGTCGTATGATAGACGCTGATGAGCCGCTGGCCGTAGCGAGCCCGGAACGCCTCCGCCACCTGCTCCTCGAGCCGCGATCCACCCGACAGAAAGCGCGCACCGCGCGTTCGCAGCGCGCGTGCGGTCGGGATCTTGGCGAGCTGCTGGTACACGGTGGGCGTGCCCGGTACGATGCTGATCTCCTGCTCGCGCAGGACCTTGGCGATGCGGCGCGGCGCCACCTCGTCCTCGAGGTACAGGGTTGCGCCCAGCTTGAGCCCGGGCAGAAGTCCAAAGTCGAAGCCGTAGGCGTGGTAGAGCGGGACCGCGGTCAGGATGCGGTCGTTGGGCGTCATCTCGAGCGCGCTCGTGATGAGCTTGGTCGAGGCCTCGAGGTTTCCGCTCGTGCGCAGGACGCCCTTGGGATCGCCGCCCACATCGGTCGTGAACAGGATGACGCGGGGCGCCTCGCCGCTGTCGGGCCGCGTTGCGCGCTTGTAGATCGAGCAGGTCAAAAGCGTTCCCTGCAGACGGCGCCGGCTCTCGGGCGTCTGCGAGGGCTTGGTGGGCTTGGGCGGCTGCGCCTTGACCGAGCGCGGCGGGGGCAGCGTGCCCGACGGCTGCTGGGGCGTGTCACCGCCGCGCGGCCGCGTGATGAGACCCCGCATGGGCGCGGCATCGAGCACCATCTCGAGCTCGCGCGTACCGGTCGTGGGATCGAGCGGGATCAGACAGGCATCGAGCTTGGACAAGGCCAGCGCCAGGATGACGAAGTCGGGCACGTTGCCGAGCATGAGCCCGACCCAGTCGCCTTTCTGGATGCCCATCGCCTGAAATTCCTGGGCGCGCCGATCGACGCGATGCAGAAGGCCACGCCACGACAGATAGGTGTCGCGATAGACTAGCGCCTTCGCACTGCCACGTTCGTCCGTGACGTCCTTGAGCCAGCGGTAGAGCAACATCCCCTTTGCTTTTTCTGCTACGGGGCAAAGACAGACCGCAGCGACGAGAGTCTAACGTAGCCCACGCGGCGCCGCAAGGGCGCTCAGAATTGATACATGTAACCGAAGTCGATCGCGTAGTTGAGCTTGGCGTCGGCAAGGCCGAAGAAGTCCTTGGGCAGGGCCATACCGGTGCCTCCGAAGCACATCAGATCGATGGGGTCGCCGTCCGCCAGCGGCGGCACCAGAATGTACATGTCGGCTGGCGAGAAGTAGAGGGCATGGTGGATCGCAAGCTCGTAACGCAGCGCCAGATCGAGGTTTATGACCACCGTCGCCAGCGTCGTCGAGACCTCGCATCGATCGGTGGTGGCCGAGAACATCTGCGCGCCCACGCCCACGCCGGCCGCGGGCACAATTGCGAGCGGGATCCGGCGGGACGGAAAGATGCCGACGCGGCCGGCGACGCCGAACAGGGGCATCTTGGCGTTGCCGCTCGACAGGTGGACGCCGCCGATGAAATCGGCCTGCGCAAAGCCGTAGTAGATGAAGGCGCCGAACAGCTCCATCTGCAGAACCGTCCGGCCGTCGCCGAGCGTCGCCGCGGGGAAGGTGAAGCCGGTGCGCAGCTGGAGGCCGGCGGCGTTCTCGATGCAGCCGACCGGGCCGCAGGTGTTGCCCAACCGGCCGAAGATGGGGCCCACGCGCAGGCCGAGCGAGAAGGGATGCATGCCCGCGCTGGCCTGTGTGATCGGAACCACATCAGTGCGCGGCGGCGGGTATGCGGTCGTGGTGGGGGGGTAGCCGGCCGGTGGTGGTGGATAGCCCCCGGCCGGAGGCGGCGTGTAGCCGCCCGGCTCGGTCGGCTGCACGCCCGGCGGCGGGCGCACCTGCTTGGCGCATTCGCCGCGCGCGATCTTGGCGCGCTGGTCGGCGATTTTCTGCTCGGTGTCGGCGCGGTTGTCGGCATCGGGCTGCTCGCGCAGGTAGCGCTCGAAGTGATCGATGGCCGGCTTGCAGCGGCCGAGCTTCTCGAGGGCCAGCCCGATATTGTAGGCCAGAATCGGCGACGGGCGCAGCTTGTCGGCGGCGCGAAATTCGCGGATCGCCTCCTCGTAGCTGCCGTTTCGAAACAGCTCGCGGCCCCGATCGAAGTGTTGCTTGGCCTCGGCCAGCGCGGGGTCCTCCTGTGCCGCCGCGCCGGCCCCGAAAGTCGCGATGCAGATCACGACGGTTGTGATCCCTCCCAGCGCTCGCATGGCGCACATGATAGCGCGAGTTCCGGCTCAGCGCGAGGCGATGAACGCGCTGTCGGCCTGGGCCTCGAGGAGCTTGCGGGCCAGCTGGGGCGCCCGCACGGTCCAATCCTCGTGGTTGCCGACCAGCACCGCGAACGCGACCTGCGGATTGTGCGCGGGCGCGAAGCCGACGAACCAGGAGTAGGCCAGGTAAGGCTCGTGCCGGGTCAGGGTGCCGGTCTTGCCGGCGACATCGAAGGGCAGCAGCAGGCGGCCCGCGCCGTCGTGGAAGGCGCCGCGCGCGGTGCCGGCGCGCGTGGTCCCGACCATCATGGCGGCCAGCATGCGAGCGGCGAGCGGGCCCATCACCCGATGAGGCGCGCCCGCGGGCGTGCGGAACCAGCCGCCGTCCGCGATTGCGTTGGCCACGAGCGCGGCGTGTAGCGGCGACAGGGACACATTCCAGAATCCAGCCGCCGTGCGCGCGAATGCGAGCGGCTCGGCCGGCAGGCGTGCGATCGACGGGATGACGGGCCGCTCGAATGGGATGTCCTCGCCGAAGCCGAATCCGTGCGCATAGCGGGCCAGAAGCGTTGGATCGAGGTAGCGATGGGCCAGCTTCGCGATGATCGCGTTCTGCGAGTGCGCGACCGCGAAGCCCAGGCTATCGCATGCGCGGTCCAGGCGCGGCACGTCGATAAGGTGCAGGCGCTCGATGGCATGCGAGCCGCCGTGGTAGCACACGCGGACATCGGGGGCGAGACCGCGTCCGTCGAGCAGCGCGGCCGCGGTCACCAGCTTGAAGACGCTGGCGGCTGGTGCCCAGGGACGCAGGGCCAGCTCCTCGGCCGAAAGGCCGGGCTCGGTGTGCGACCGCCCCGCCAGCGCGAGCACTTTTGCGTCCGGAACCCGCACCACCACGATGGCCCCGTACGGCACCCGAGCCTCGGCCAGGATCTGGTCAGCCAGGACTTGAAAGCTGGCTTGCGCTCGCTTCGCGAGAGCTGGTGATTCCGATGCGAAAACGGCTAGTTGAACTAAGATCGCGAGGGCGAGGCGCGGGCTCATGGTGCCATGGTAGGGGAATGTAGGATACGTGTCAAAAAATCGTTCCGTCTGGTATCATCGAAAGACCTGTGGACCGAGTCCGCAACAAGACCGTGGTCACGGTGATCAGCCGCGTGCCCGAGCGCCCGGCGGCCAAGGAAGCCTGCCTGGTCGTCATCTACGGCATGGAGCTGGGCAAGAAATTCAACCTCGACGCGCCTTCCATTATCGTTGGACGCTCGTCCAAGTCGGATATTCAGATCGATCAGGAGTCGGTGTCGCGCAACCACGCCAAGATCGTCAACACCGGCAAGTCGATCCTTATTCGCGACCTCGGCTCGACCAACGGCACCTACGTCAACGACGAGCTGATCGACGAGTACGTGCTGCGCGACCGCGACCTGGTCAAGATCGGTCGCACGATCTTCAAGTTCCTGACCGGCGGCAACATCGAGAGCGCGTACCACGAGGAGATCTATCGGCTCACGACCGTCGACGGTCTCACGCAGATCTACAACAAGCGCTACTTCATGGAAACGCTGGAGCGCGAGCTGTCACGCTCGCATCGGTATCGGCGTGATCTGTCGCTCATCATGTTCGACATCGATCACTTCAAGACCATCAACGACACCTTTGGCCACCTGGCCGGCGACTATGTGCTCAAGCACCTGGCCTCGGTGGTCAAGGGCAAGATCCGGCGCGAGGACATCATGGCGCGCTTCGGTGGCGAGGAGTTCGCCATCGTGCTGCCCGAGATCGACAATCCGGGCGCCATGCAGTTCGCCGAGAAGATCCGCAAGCTGGTGCAGGCGACCAAGTTCCGATTCGAGGACGCGGACATCGACGTCAAGATTTCGATCGGAGTTGCTACCGCGCAGACCGAGGAGACCGACGTCAACGAGTTCATCAAGCGCGCGGACGGGCTCCTGTACGAGGCCAAGCGGACCGGCCGCAACCGCGTGTGCGGGTAGGGGTCTCCGGATCCTACCGGCGGCCGCCCGGGATGACGCGGAAGCTGCGGCGGACGCGCTCGCGCCGCAGTGGCTCCATGCCGGCCTTGAGCAGCTGGCTGTCGGGACAGCGGCGCAGGCCGGCCTCGAAGGTGGCCATGGCCTCGTCCTGGCGCCCGATCGCGTCCAGGATCGACGCCTTCTCGTAGTACAGATCCTCGAGCAGCCAGTCGTCGTCGGGGCCGGAATGGCGGAAGGCACGCTCGACCGCCTTGAGCGCCTCCGCATAGCGCTCCATGTCGGCCAGCACGGCTGCCCGCACGTAATGGGCCTCGGCCAGTCGGGGCGCGCGCCGGACCGCCATCTCGGCGGCCGCCAGAGCAGCCGGATCATCGTCGAGCGAGCTCAGGATCTGGGACTTTAAGATCCAGGCCTCGGGCTCGTTGGGACGCAAGATGAGCGCGCGGTTGACGTAGTCGTTGGCTTCCCACAAATCGCCAGCGCCCTCGTATCCGCCCAGAAGGGCGCGCGCCATCTCGATGCAGTCGTCGTACTCGTCCTGGTGCATTCTCACCCGAACAGGACCGACCGCCTGCGCGACAGGCGCTCGTCCACCATTTCCTGGATCCGTGAGCGAACCTGCTCGGACAGCCGATTCACGAGGATCCGGTCCTCCGCTCCGCGCGCCCCGTATTCGGTGTTGAAGGGCAGGGGCTCGCCGAACCTAAGGTACCACTTGGTTGGCATGGGCACCAGCCCGAGAGGCCCAAGCCACGGGAATGTCGGCGTTATTGGAATATAGGGAATGCCCACCGACTTGGCCAGCCATGAAACCTTGGTGAGCATGGGGTGGATTTCCTCGGCCCCCACGACCGCGGCCGGGATGATGGGGCTGTCGGTGCGCAGGGCCAGCTTGATGAAGCCGCCGCGGCCGAACCGTTGCAGCTGGTAGCGCTCGCGATACAGCTTGCCGATGCCCTTGATGCCCTCGGGGAACACGGCCACCAGCTGATCCTGGAGCAGCAGGCGCTCGGCGTTTTCCTGGCACGCCCGCACGCCACCGATGCGGTTGATGAACGTGCCCAGGTACGGGAAGTGGAACACGAAGTCCTCGACCAGCGGCCGCACCTCGCGGTGCGAGCCGTGCTCCTTGCGGACCGCGTACATGATCATGGCGCCGTCGTAGGGCACGGTGCCCGAATGGTTGGCCACGATCAGCCCGCGCCCGACGTGCGGGATGTGCTCGCAGCCCTCCAGCTCCACCCGGAAGTATTTTTCGTAAATGAAGCGGATCAGCGGCTCGACCCGGGCCGCGTACATCGGATCGCGTCCGAACTCGTCGACGAAGTCAGAGCGATCGCGCATCGCGATGTCGCGCCAGCGCCGCCACAGGAACTCGAGCGGCAACCGGCGCCGCTCGCCGGCCGGCGGCTCGGGCTGGATGCGCTCGCGGACCCAGCGCTCGACCAGGCGAAACTCGTCGACCAGGCCACGTCGCGCCGCTTCCTGCCGCACCTCGTGGTCGAGCGTGCGGCCGTACTCAGGCGGGGGCGGATGGTCGGCGGCCGGGTGGGGCGCGGCCTCGGCGCCCAGGGGCTCGGTTTCGATATCCGGCACCGGCCGGCGCGCCTTGGCGGCCGGCTGGGCCCGGGGCTTGCTGCGTACCTTCTTGGACGGCTCGGGCGGCTGCTCGGCAGCCGGTGGCGCGGGCGCAGCCGGCTCGGCCGGCGGCGCCGGTTCGAACGGGTTATCGCCGAGGACCCGATGGTCGCTCATCTAGGCCCGCCCCTCCTCGCTGGCCAGATCATGACGCTCGGCGGCCACGCCCAGGAAGTCGAGAATCGCCGACTTGATGTCGTGATGCGGCCGGAAGCCCATCACCTCGCGCGCTCGCGAGCCGTCGGCCACGCACAGATAGCGCAGAAAATCGAGAAAATTGGGCGGCGAGTCGAACACTTGCGTGGCCCAGAGAGCCTGCGCCAGCGGATACGCCACGAAGTGCGGCACCGGCAACGGCACCTTTCCCATCATGGCCAGGATGGTGGAGTAGGGCAGCACCCCGTCGCCCACGATGTTGAAGGCACCCGCAAAGTCCTCGTCGCTGGCCAGCTTGAAGGCGTCGACGGCGTCGTCCTCGTGAACGAACTGCATAAGCGGATCGTAGCCCATCAGGGTGGGGCAGGCCGGTCGCGCGAAGAAGCGGGTCACGTAATTTCGAATGCGCGGGCCCAGAATCGGCGCGGTGCGCAGCACGGTCACGGTCGTGTCGCGGTTTTCCTTGGCGAAGCGCGCGGTTTCGCGCTCGGCTTCGGCCTTGTCGTTGATGAAGCGCGAACGCGGATGGCCCCGCAGCTCGGCATCCTCGGTCAGAAAGTTCGGGTTCAAGGGCGCCGCCCCGTACACGACCGTCGAGCTCCACAGAATGAACTTGCGGATTTTGGCCTCACCGCACGCGTTGAGCACGTGCACGGTGCCGATGCTCTCGAACTCGTGGGCCCAGGTGGCGTTGTGCGTGGGCGCGGACAAAAACGCGGCGTGCACGAAGGTCTCCACGCCCTCGCGCTTCAAGATCCCCGAAAGCTCCGCGTCCGCGGTCGGGAGTGTGAGATCGACCTTGTGAAACTGCGTCTTGGTCAGCGGAAACGCAGGCTTGCGGATGTCGATCGCGAGCACCTTGTAGTAGCGGCGGTCCTCTTCCAGCCGCTTGATCAGCTCGCCGCCCACAAACGAATAGGCGCCCGTCACCGCGACCACCCGCTCGCCCGGATCGAAGCTGCGCGCGCTGGGTTGGGTGCTCGATTTCTTCCTGCGAGCCATTGGGTTTGGGAAACATAGGGGATGCAGTTGGCAGTGTCAATCACGGCGAAAAATGTGATATTTCCAACGGCATGGCCGAGCCGCGGATCCGCCTCCTGCCGCCCGAGCTGGCCGACCAGATCGCAGCGGGCGAGGTGATCGAGCGGCCGGCTTCGGTGGTCAAGGAGCTGGTCGAGAACGCGCTCGATGCGGGCGCGCACCGGGTCACCATCGAGGTCGAGGGCGGCGGGCGGCGCCTGATCCGCGTGTCCGATGACGGCTCGGGCATGACGCGCGAGGAGGCGCAGCTCTCGCTGCTTCGGCATGCCACTTCCAAGCTGCGTGCGGCCGCGGACCTGACCTGCCTGCGCACCATGGGCTTCCGGGGTGAGGCCCTGCCCTCGATCGCGGCGGTCTCGCGCCTGGTTCTGACGACGCGCGCGCGCGGGGAGCTGGCGGGCTGGCGCATCGAGGTCGAGGCGGGCGCGGAAAAGGACGCGCGCACGGCCGGCGCGCCCGAGGGCACCCAGGTGGAAGTGCGCGACCTGCTCTACAACCTGCCGGCGCGCCTGAAGTTTCTCAAATCGGAGCCGACCGAAGCCGCGCACATCACGGAAGCGGTGGCGCGCTTGGCGCTGGCCTTTCCGAGCGTGCACTTCCGGCTCAAACAGGGGCCCCGAACCGCGTTCGATCAGCCGCCCCACGCCGACGCCGGCGAGCGGGCGCGGGCCGTGCTGGCGCGCGAGCTCTACGAGGCCGCGGGCGAGGAGGGCGGCATTCGCGTGCAGGCATTCCTGGCGCCGCCCGCGGACAGCCAGGCCACTTCGCGCAGCGTGCATCTGTTTGTGGATGGCCGCTATGTGCGCGACCGCGGGCTCGGTCACGCGGTCCTGATGGGCTACGGCGAGCTGCTCGAGCGCGGCCGCTATCCGGTGGCCGTGGTGCTCTTGTCACCGCCCGCTGGCACCGTGGATGTCAACGTGCATCCACAGAAGATCGAGGTCCGCTTTACGCGCCCGCACGAGGTCTATGCGGCCGTGCGGCACGTGATTGCGCGTGCGGTCGCGGCCGCGCCCTGGCTGCGCGTGGAGGCGCAGGCGGTGCGCGTGTACGCGGCGCCGCCCGACCTCGAGCCCTACCGCGCGCGCGTGCGGGAGGCGGTGGAGAGCTATGTGGGACGGGCGCAGCCGCCCCTGGCCGCGCCGGCTGCGCTGGCGGCCGACCCGCAGCCGCCTTCTGGCGCTGCGCCCCCTTCTGCCAGCGCTTTCTTCGCGTCCCTGCGCTACATCGGTCAGCTTGCCGAAACCTATCTGGTCTGCGAGGCCGCCGGCGAGCTGGTGCTGATCGATCAGCATGCTGCCCACGAGCGGGTCGCTTTTGCGCGGCTGCGCGAGGCGCACCGGCGCCGCGAGCTGGGACGCCAGCGGCTTCTGTTTCCAGTGCTCCTGCAGCTGGCCCCGGACGAGCTGGCGGCGGCCAGCGAGCACGCGGCCACGCTCGACGCGCTCGGCTTCGATGTGGAGCCGTTCGGCGAGGCCGATCTGGCGGTCAAGGCGGTGCCGGAGGCGCTCGGCGAGGCCGATCCGGCCCCGATCCTGCGCGACATGCTGTCCGAGCTGGGCGCCCGGGCAGCCAGCGCGGTCATGCAGGAGCGGGTCGACCACGTGCTGGCCACCATGGCCTGCCACTCGGTGGTGCGGGCGGGCGACGTTCTGGGACCGGCCGAGGCGCGGGCGCTCCTCGACGCGCTCGACGGCGTGGATTTTCGCGGACACTGTCCGCACGGCCGGCCGGTGGTGGTGCGCATGCGTCTGGATGAGCTGGAGCGCCGCTTCGGCCGATGAGAGGAAGTCGAAGAGTCGAAGCGTCGAAGCGTCGAAGAGCCCCAGAGTCGCAGGGTGACGTAACGTGAGGGCGGTTTGCATTGTTGGGCCGACCGCTTCCGGCAAGACCGGTTGTGCGCTCGCGCTGGCGCGGGCGCTGGGCGGCGAGATCCTGTCGTGCGACTCGGTCGCGGTCTATCGCGGGCTCGACATCGGGGCCGCCAAGCCGAGCCCGCTGGAGCGCCAGCTGGTGCCGCATCATCTGATCGATGTCGCCGCGCCGGACCAGCCCTTCTCGGCCGCCCAGTGGGCGCAGCTGGCCGATGCCGCCGCGGCCGAGGTGGCGGCGCGCGGCCGGCCGATCGTGGTGGCGGGCGGAACCGGCCTCTACCTGCGCGCCTGGCTGCGCGGGCTGGTCGAAACGCCGAGCCCCGATGCGGCCGTGCGTTCGCGCCACCGCGCGCAGCCGGTGGAGGCCCTCTTTGCCCAGCTTGCGCGCGTCGACCCGGCCAGCGCCGCTCGCATCGCACCCGGAGACAAGGTACGCGTCTCGCGCGCGCTCGAGATCTACGAGCAGACCGGCCTGACCATGACCGAGCTTCTGCGCCGCCAATCGGTCGGCGCCCCCCGCATCGAGGCGCTGCTCGTCGGGCTGGCTCCGACGCGGGCCGAGCTGTATTCGCGCATCGATGCGCGCGTGGAGGCCATGATGGCGCGGGGCCTGCTGGCCGAGGTGCGAGCGCTGGTGGAAAAATATGGGGAGGGCGCTCGGGCGCTTCGCAGCCTGGGCTATGCCCAGCTGCGCGGCCACCTGCGCGGCCAGGTTGCGCTCCCGGAGGCGGTCGAGCGGATCAAACGCGCAAGCCGCCAGCTCGCCCGCCGCCAGCTGACCTGGTTTCGTAGCGAACCGGGCGTGATATGGTACCCTTCGCCGCCAGCCGACCTTTCCGAAAGGGCGGCTCGATTTCTCGAGGAGGGATTCGCAAGCGCACATGGGCCAGGCAATGGCTGATCGGCAAGTTCCATCCGACTACGACCGCTACGTGCTCGACTTCGAGAAGCCGATCGTCGATCTCGAGCGCAAGATCGAGGAGCTCAAGCAGCTCACCTCGGACGAGCTCGACTTCTCGAAGGAGATCGGCAAGCTCGAGGCCAAGGCTCGCAAGCTCCAGGAGAAGATCTTCGCGGAGCTTTCGGCCTGGCAGAAGGTGCAGCTGTCACGCCACCCGGGCCGCCCCTACACGCTCGATTACGTCGAGCAGCTGTTCGAGGATTTCGTGGAGCTGCATGGCGACCGCGCGTTTGCCGACGACGAGAGCGTGGTGGCTGGTCTGGCGCGGTTCGAGGATCGGCCCGTGCTCGTGATCGGGCACCAGAAAGGCCGCAGCACCAAAGAAAACCTGCGGCGCAACTTCGGCATGCCGCGGCCCGAGGGTTACCGCAAGGCGGTGCGCCTGATGGAGCTCGGGGCCCGCTTCGAGCGCCCGATCCTGACCTTCATCGACACGCCGGGCGCCTATCCGGGCGTGGGCGCCGAGGAGCGCGGCCAGGCCGAGGCGATCGCCTACAACCTGGAGACGATGGCGCGGCTTCCGGTGCCGATCCTGGCCACCGTCATCGGTGAGGGCGGCTCCGGCGGCGCGCTCGCGATCGGAGTGGCCGACCGGATCGTGATGCTCGAGTACTCGATCTACTCGGTGATCTCGCCCGAGCCCTGCTCATCCATCCTGTGGCGCGACCCCTCGCACGCCGCCGAGGCGGCCGAGGCGCTCAAGCTGACCGCCGCCGACATCCATCGCCTCGGCATCGCCGACGAGGTGGTGCCCGAGCCGCCGGGCGGCGCGCACCGCGATTTCAAGCAGGCGGCCGATCTGCTGCGACCCCGCCTGAGCCGGCACCTTTCGGAGCTTTTGAGCCTGCCAAAGGCCGAGCTCATCGAGGCGCGTTATCGCAAGTACCGATCGATGGGAGTCTGGGAGCAGGCGGTGCGCAAGAAGTAGCTCTCATGTGTCTGCATCTGCCCTGGCTGCTGCTCGCGGTCGCGGCTTCGGCGGCCTGGCTCAGCGTGCTGCTCTACCGGCGCCGCGATCCCAGCCTGCGCGGGCTTTCGTGGGTGCTTCTGGCCAACATCCTTTTGCCCGTGGCCGCGCTGGCGACGGGCCGAGAGTGCGGCCTTCTGGGCTGGCTGGCCCTGTTCGTGTTCGCGCTGACCGTGGTCGTGCCGGCCCTTTTGCGCGTGCTCGAGACGCGGGCGCAGGTTTTGGGTCGGGCCGAGTGGGCGGCGCGCCTGTGCGCGCTGCGGGCCGCGCTCCAGCCGGGCGGACCGGCCAGCCGCGATCGCGACCTGCGAGCGGCGCTCGCGGCCGCCCGGGCCGGACGCACGGACGACCACCTGGCCCTGCTCAAGGCGCGCCTTAACCGCGCAGGGAGCGCGGCGCGCGTGCAGGCGCTGCGCGAGCAAATGCTGTATCTGCTCCTTCAGAGCCGCCGCTTTGCCGACGTGGTGGCATTGCACGAGGCCGATCCGTTTCCGATTGAGACGCAACCTCTGGCTGCGAGCGGCCTGGTGCGCGCGTACTGCGAGCTCGGTCAGCTCGATCGCGCGGCCCGGGTGCTGCGGGCGCTCGAGGCCGGGCCGGCGGCGCTCGACCTTGCGGCCGCGGCCCAGCTCAATCATGCCCGGCTCATGTTCCTGGCTTTCTCGGGTCAGGCGCGTGCGGTGGCGGATCTCTTGGATGCCGGATCCAGCTTCATCCCCGGGCTGCCCGAGTCGGCGCGCGCCTACTGGATTGGCACGGCTGCGCTGTACGCCGGCCAGAGCGAGCCGGCCCAGCAGGCCTTCCTGCGCGCCCGGGCGCTTGCTCTTGCGCAGGCCGACCAGCGAGTGGCGCTGCTGGCCGAGGAGGGGCTCCGGCGCACCACGATGCCGACGCCTCCCACCCCGGACGTCGACCGTGAGCTCGTGCACCTGGTGCTCGAGCGCTCGCGGGCCGTCCTCGCGCTGCCGCGGCCGCGCGTGCGCATGCGCCAGGTTCCGGTCACGCTGGCGCTGGTCGCGGGCAACGTGGCGATCTTTGTGGCCAGCTACCTTATCAGCCGGGATCCGGACGGCTGGACCCGCGTGCGCTGGGGCGCCAACTTCCCGC
Organism: Polyangia bacterium; assembly: GCA_035258845.1. GTDB lineage: Bacteria > Myxococcota_A > Polyangia > JAHFDS01 > DATFWX01 > DATFWX01. Next base: position 27,626 of record DATFWX010000192.1, read on the forward strand.
CCGCGGTCGCGGCCGGCGAGTGGTGGCGCCTGACCGCCTCGATGTTCCTGCACGCAGATCCACTGCACATCTTGTGCAACGGCTATGTGCTCCTGCTCCTGGGCCGGCTGGTCGAACAGCTGTATGGGGCGCGCCGCTACCTGGGCCTGTACGTCCTGTCCGGAATCGGGGGCAGCATCGCCAGCGCCCGGGCGGCGCAGGGTCTGGTTTCGGTGGGTGCCTCGGGTGCCATTTTCGGCGTGCTGGGCGCGCTGATCGTTGCGCTCCTGGTGCGGCGGCGTGCATTGCCCCCGTCCTGGCGGCGCGGGCTTCTCACGAATCTATTGTTTCTGCTTTTGCTCCAGCTCGCGGTCGAGTGGAAGGTCGAGTTCATCGATCACGCCGCGCATCTGGGCGGGCTCCTGAGTGGAATCCTCCTCGGGCTCTTGCTGGTGCCGCGCCAGCGGCCGGCCCGGCTCAGGGTGGGGCTCGCACTGGCGCTGGCGGTCGCGGCGCTCGGCTACGGAGCGGTGGGCGCGCTGACCTGCGATCCGGCAGTGACCCTGCGCAAGCTGCCCCGCCAGACCGTCCGCTGGGGCGAGCTCACGCTCGAGGCGCCGCGCTACTGGAAGTTCAAAGAGAAGGAAGATGCTTTCGACGATCCGATGGATACCAATCGGGTGCTGAGCCGCCACGAATACGACAAGGTGCCGCCCGAAGTGCGCCATCTCGAGCGAAGCGTGCTGGCGCCGGATGGTCGCATGGTGAGCCTCCATTTCTACGTGCAGAAGGACCATGTGCGCATCTACGAGCCGCTCCTGGCGGACATCACCGGATCGGTGCGCTTTCGGTAGCTTGACTTTGCGTGAAGGCGGCGAAAAGATGCGCGCCGCAAGGGAAGGAAGGTCTCCCATGCTGAGCCGTCGCGAGTTCCTCGTCGCTGGTGGGGCGTCGCTGTGCGGCGCAGCCGTCCTGGCCGCGCATGCGCGCGCTCTTCATGCCGGGCCCCTGCCGCCCGCCGAGCGGCCGCCGCCGCCGCTGTTAGCGGAGGCGGCGCCGGGTCCCTACGAGATCGTCGGGTCGCCTTTCCTCCTGACCTCGGATGCGCGCCCGCTCCGCGAGTGCCGCACCTTCGAGGAGGCCTGGCACGAGGTCGTGCACTTTCGCATGCCCGACCACTGGCGCACGCGCCTCTATCACGGGTTTTGAAGGAACACAATGAGACGCCTCGCAGATGCAGCGCTTTCGGCCGCGCGCGCCTCCGGCGCCAGCTACGCCGACGTGCGCGTGGTGCGCATGCGGCGCCAGAACATCCAGACGCGCGAGGATCACGTGGTGCAGGTGAGCGAGAGCGACGAGCTGGGCGTGGGCGTGCGCACGATCGTCGGGGGAGCCTGGGGCTTTGCCGCCACCAACCAGGTCAGCGTCGACGACGCCGCGCGCACGGCGCAGAAATCGGCCGCCACCGCGAAGGCCAACTCCAAGATCATCGCGCACCCGGTCGAGCTGGCACCGGCTCCGGCCTATCTCGACACCTGGCAGACGCCGCGCCAGAAGGATCCGTTCCGGGTGCCGCTCAAGAACAAGGTCGACTTCCTGCTCGAGGTCAACCGGGAGGCGCTCAAGGTCAAGGGCGTTCGCTACTGCTCGTCGGGCTTTGCCGCCATCTCGGAGTGGAAATACTTCGCATCCACCGACGGCAGCTACATCGAGCAGGACATCGTCAGGCTTTGGCCCAGCTATACCGTCACCGCGATCGATGTCGGAAAGGGCGAGTTCCAGTCGCGCGCACACGGTTTTCCGCCCCAGCAGGGCGGTTACGAGCTGGTCGAGCAGTCGACGCTGTTGGCGGACGCGCCCCGGGTGGCCTCGGAAGCGGTCGAGAAGCTCCACGCGGCCTCGGTCAGCTCGGGCAAGCGCATGCTGATCCTGGACCCGGCGCACCTGTGGCTCACGATTCACGAGAGCGTGGGCCATCCAACCGAGCTCGACCGGGCGCTGGGCTACGAGGCCAACATGGCCGGCACCAGCTTTGCCACCGTCGACAAGCTGGGCAAGCTCCGCTATGGCAACGAGCTCATGACGATCTGGGCCGACAAGATCTCGCCCGGCCTTCTGGCCACCTGTGGCTATGACGACGACGGTGTCAAGACCACGCGCTGGAAGCTCGTCGACCGGGGCCTGTTCGTGGGCTACCAGACCACGCGCGAGCAGGCGGCCTGGATTCACGAAAAAGCTTCGCGCGGCTGCAGCTACGCCGACTCGTACCAGTCGTTCCCGTTCCAGCGCATGCCCAACGTCTCGCTCGAGTGGAACCAGAAGAAAGACCTGACGCTCGACGACCTGGTCGCTGCGACCGACGACGGGATCCTGATTTTGGGCAACGGCTCCTGGTCGATCGATCATCAGCGCTACAACTTCCAGTTCGGCGGGCAGTTCTTCTGGGAGGTCAAAGGCGGCAAGCGCACTCGTCCGCTCAAAGACGTGGCGTATCAGTCCAACACCATCGCGTTCTGGCATTCGCTCGACCTTCTGGGTGGCAAGAGCGGCTGGCGGGCCGGCGGGTCGCTGGGCGACGGCAAGGGCGAGCCCGCGCAGTCGAACTCGGTTTCGCACGGCTGCCCGCCCTGCCGCTTCCGGGACGTCAACATCCTGAACGTGGGGCGACGGCCATGATCTGGAAACCCGAGGAGGCGCGGCGCGTGCTCGAGCGCTCGATCAAGCTGTCGCGCGGGAAGGACGTGCTGGCGCGGCTATCGGGCGGCGGAACGCGCAACACCCGCTTTGCGGTGGGCGAGATCACTTCGACCGGCGAGGCCGAAAGTGCGGAGCTTTCCGTCCAGGTCGCGTTCGGCAACCGCCATGGCACCGCGTCGGTTAATCAGTTCGACGATGCGACCCTGCGCAGGTGCGTGGAGACGGCCGAGGAGATGGCCCAGCTTTCGCCCGAGGACCCCGAGTTCATGCCGGTCCTGGGCCCGCAGAAATACGATCAGCCCCGAGCGGCCTGGGACGCCAAAACGGCCGCTTTTTCGGCCGACGATCGGGCGCGCGCGGTTGCGGCCTGCCTCGAGCCGGCCCGCGCGGCCAAGCTGACCGCGGCCGGCTTCATCGAGACCGGAGCGCGCTTCCAGGCCGTGGCCACCTCGGCGGGCCTGTTTGGCTACGCCGCGCACACGAGCGCCGACGTGAGCTGCACCTTTCGCACCTCGGACGGCACCGGCTCGGGCTGGGCGCATGCCAACTCCAATCGGGTGGGAGATCTCGACTTCGGCCGGGTCGCGCGCATCGCGACCGACAAGGCGCAGCGCTCGCAGCAGCCGCAAAAGCTCGATCCGGGCGAGTACACGGCCGTGCTCGAGCCGGCTGCGGTGGCCGACCTGGTCGGATACCTGACCTTTACCATGGACGCACGCAGCGCCGACGAAGGGCGCAGCTTCTTCGCCAAGCCGGGCGGCGGTACCCGAGTCGGCGAGCGGCTACTGGGCCGGTTTTCGCTGTCGAGCGATCCCGCGCATGCGCTCGCGCCCGCACAGCCCTTCGATGGCGATGGGCTGCCGCTGCGCAAAATGGCCTGGTTCGAGGACGGCGAGCTGAAGAGCCTGCTCTGGTCGCGCTACTGGGCCAAAAACAAGGGGCACGCGCCCACCGGCCGGCCCGCCAACCGCATCCTGCGCGCAAGCGGTCCCACCCACACGATCGAGGACATGGTGAAGTCGACCGAGCGCGGCCTTCTGGTGACCCGATTCTGGTACGTGCGCTTTCTGGAGCCGGAGCGGGTCTCGCTGACCGGCCTCACGCGCGACGGCACCTTCTGGATCGAAAACGGGCAGATCAAGCGCCCGGTCAAGAACTTTCGATTCAACCAGGAAGTGGTGGCGTGCCTGGCGGGCGCCGAGATGGCCTCGCAGCCGGTGCGGGTCTCGACCGGCGAGGGGACCGGGCCCACGGTGGTTCCGGCCATCAAGGCCAAGGGATTCCATTTCGCGAGCATCTCGGACGCGGTGTAGGCCAACCTACGGCGCCAGCCGGAAACTTACCCATCAGGCCAGTCTGGACCCTTTTGTAGCCTTGACTGCGCTTGACGGCCTCGGGGACGGCTTCGCCTCTGCGGCCGGACCGCCGCGCACGGGGCGGACCAGATAGCGCAGTGCGCCTGCCCACCGCCGGCCCCTCGGCCTACGATCGCCTCAGCTCTTTTTTCTTCCTCGCATTCTTTTTTTAGGATCGGCGGCGCCGCGTCGAGGCGGCGCGGCGGGCTGTGAGCACACGCATCAGATATCTCGGCCACCTCGAGCGCGTCTGGTCACAGCCCGGAGGCGCGAGCCGCCCGCAGCCGCCGAGCCCGGAGGCTCGAAAGGGCCGCTTGCTTCGTGCCTGTTGACTGGCGCCCGCTTTTGTGCGATGGAGCCTGCGCGAGCGACATGGCGAGAGGTGCAACCAGAATGAACGGCAGCCCAAACCCCCGGTCCCGGCGCGCGCTGCGACCGTCCCCCTCCAGCGACCACCCGCTGCTCGGGCTGTGGCTGGTGCAGGCGCCCGACCAGGAGATAGAAGGCGGGTTTCTGCCCCTGTGCGGGCGCAGCAACGAGGACCTTCTGGTGCTCGCGTTCCGCGATCTGCCGCGTGCGCGCGCGTGCGCGAGCAAGCTCGAGGTTGCGCAGGCGCGCTTCCAGTTGGTCTGCGACGCCAACCTGGACGCGTTCGCGCACACGCTGCGCGAGCTGGGCGTGGTCGCGGTGGCGGTGGACTGGGATCCCAGCCAGGCCCAGCTCGGCGACACGCGACCGCTCGATAGAGGCTTGAGGCTCGAGGCCTGA
>DATFWX010000193.1:0-12305 GCA_035258845.1 Polyangia bacterium
CCGCCGCAGACGGTGCGCCGCATCAACGCGGTCAAGCGGCTGATGGCGTCGAGCTACACGATCGAGGACATCCAGGGCTCGTTCCTGCGCTTCCAGAACGACATCGAGACGGTCGAGGCCGGTATCCGCGAGCTGTTCACCGGTTTCGAGCGTGAGCTCAGCGCGCCGCACCTGGACCGCGAGCGCAAGCGGTCGCTGTCGCGCGAGCTCGACGACGCCCGCAAGACCGCCGGCGACCTGGTCCGGCGGATCGCAAGCCTGGAGCGTCAGATCGTCCGCCCGCCGGCCAAGGCGGCGATCGGCGTGGGCGCCAGCGGAGGCGCCGGCGAGAGTTGGTAGGCGCCGCGCGGCGCTGGCAGGGAAAGGAGCAGCGATGGAAGATCGGCGAGCAAGCGACAAGGAGTGGCACGAGGTGGCGGGCGAGTGCACGCAGGCGGTGGATTCGGGTGCCGCTTCACCTGCTGCGGGCTCCGCCGACGCCGGCGGCGCCGTCGCCCCGGTCAGCCGCAAGGTGCGAAAGACCAAGCGACGGACACGGATGCGCGCCAAGACCATCGCCATGAAGCGGCTGACCAAGGAGGAGATCCGCCTGGGCGCCTTGCTCTACCCGCCCGAGGAGGTCGAGCGCCCGCAAACGCGCGCCGACTGCATGACCGGCCCGCGGCCGTGCCCGTTCGTGGCCTGCAAGCACCACCTGTATTTGGACGTCAACCCCGAGACCGGGTCGATCAAGCTCAATTTCCCGGATCTCGAGGTCTGGGAGATGAAGGAGACCTGCTCGCTGGATGTGGCCGATCGGGGCGGCGTCACCCTCGAAGAGGTGGGCGAGATTTTGAACCTGACGCGCGAGCGCATCCGGCAGGTGGAAGTGCGCGGGCTGCTCAAGCTGAAGATGGCTGCACCCGAGCTCTCGCTCCCTCCGCCCCGCAACGACAACGATCTGTAGACCCGCGCAAGCGCGGCCCAGCGTTCGCAGCTTCCCTGTCAGACCAGGCTGGTAAGCCGCTACGCTGCCGGAGTGTGCGCTGGCGTCCAGGCGCAAGCGCAGGCGGGGGCGGAGACGGAGGCGAGGGGACGCGCTTGCGCCCAGGCGGGAGGCGGAGACGGATTTGAGGCGGGAGGGGAAGCACGGGGCCGGCGGCGGTTGAAGGGCCGGCCGCGGTTGACTCGAGGGGCGGGTCCTGCTACGGAGACGCCATGCCGGTGGTCAGGCGGGCGCTGCTCAGCGTTGCAGACAAGCGCGGGCTCCCCGAGCTCGCACGCGGGCTGGTCCGCCACGGCGTGGCCCTGCTCTCGACCGGCGGCACCGCCAAGCTCCTGGCCGAGGCCGGCATTGCGGTCGTCCAGGTGTCGGACTACACGGGCGCGCCCGAGATGCTCGAGGGGCGGGTCAAGACCCTGCACCCGAAGGTCCATGGCGGGCTGCTCGGGCGCGCGATCGCTGAGCACGAGCGCCAGATGAAGCTTGCGGGTATCGAGCCGATCGACCTTTTGTGTGTCAATCTCTACCCGTTCCGCGAAACTGTCGCGCGTCCCGACGTGACGCTCGACGACGCGGTCGAGAACATCGACATCGGCGGACCGGCCATGATCCGGTCGGCGGCCAAGAATTTCGAGCGCGTCACCGTGCTCGTGGACCCCGACGACTACATGGCCGTGCTGGCCGAGATGGACGGCGCGCGCGGTGCGGTCTCGGACGCCACCCGCTTCCGCCTGGCGCAAAAAGCGTTCGCGCACACCGCGGCCTACGACGGCGCGATCGCGGCCTTTCTGTCGGCCCTCGACGAAACCGGCCAGCGCCGCGCGCGCTTCCCGGGCACGCTGACCTTGCAATGGAAGCGGCGCAGCGAGCTGCGCTATGGCGAGAACCCCCATCAGCAGGCCGCCTTCTACGTCGAGCCGGGCCCGGCCGGAAGTGAGCCCACGGTCGCGCACGCCGAGATCCTGCAGGGCAAGGAGCTCAGCTACAATAACCTGCTCGACCTCGACGCCGCGCTCGCGCTGGTCGGCGAATTCGAAGGGCCCGCCTGCGTCATCATCAAGCACACCAACCCGTGCGGCGTGGGCGAAAGCGAGGCCGGCTGCGCACTGGCGTTCCAGCTGGCCAAAGCCTGCGATCCGTTGTCCGCGTTCGGCGGCATCGTGGCGACCAATCGCGAGGTCGACGCCGAGCTGGGCCGCGAGCTCTCCGAAATGTTTCTCGAGTGCGTGATCGCGCCCGCCTACTCGGAGGCCGCGCGCGACGCGCTCAGCAAGAAGAAGAACCTGCGTCTTCTACGCACGGTCACCGGCACCGCGCCCCCGAGCGAGCTTGCGCTGCGCTCTCTTGCCGGCGGGCTGCTCGTGCAGACGCGCGATCGGGCCGCGCTCGACCTGCAGAGAGCGCGTTGCCCGACCCGGCGCCCGCCCACGGATGCGGAGCTGTCCGCCCTCGCGTTTGCGTGGCGGGTGTGCAAGCACGTCAAGTCCAACGCCATCGTGCTGGCGCGCGCGGGCCAGACGGTCGGCATCGGGGCCGGCCAGATGTCGCGCATCGACTCGGTCAAGCTGGCCGGCGCCAAGGCGCAGCTTCCGACCCAGGGCACGGTGCTGGCCTCGGACGCCTTCTTCCCGTTCCGCGACAGCATCGACGAAGCGGCCCAGCTGGGCGTCACCGCGATCGTCCACCCCGGCGGTTCGGTGCGCGACGCCGAGGTCACCGCGGCCGCCGACGAGCACGGGCTGGCCATGCTCACGACTGGCCAGCGCCACTTCAGGCACTGATGGGCGCGCGCGTTCTCATCATCGGCGGCGGCGGACGCGAGCACGCCCTGGCCTGGCGGCTGCGTCGCTCACCCTCCGTGTCCGAAATTCTGTGCGCGCCCGGAAACGCCGGCATCGCCTCCGAGGCCACCTGCGTCGCCGTCGGAGCCGACGACCTGCCGGGCCTGGTCGCGCTGGCGCAAGAACGCCGGCCCGATCTGGTCGTGGTCGGCCCCGAGGGCCCGCTGTGCGCCGGCCTGGCCGATCGGCTGGCCGATGCCGGCATTCGCGTGTTCGGGCCCTCGCGCGCGGCCGCAGAGATCGAGGGCTCCAAGGTATTCGCCAAGCAGCTCATGCAAGCCGCCGGCGTACCCACCGCCGACTTTTTCGTGGCTCACACTTTCGAGGACGCCACCGCCTACATCGACGCGCATCCGGGCCCGCTGGTGGTCAAGGCCGACGGCCTGGCCGGCGGAAAGGGCGTGCTTCTGTGTCAAGACGCCGACCACGCCCGCAAAGCCGCCCGCTCCATCCTGTCCGAGCACGCGTTCGGCGCCGCCGGTGCTCGCATCGTGATCGAGCAGCGGCTTTCCGGTCGCGAGGCCTCGCTCATGGCGCTGTGCGACGGCGAGCGGGTGGTGCTCCTGCCCTCGGCCGAGGACCACAAGGCGGCCTACGATGGCGATCGCGGCCCCAACACGGGCGGCATGGGCGCCTACTCACCGACCCCGCTCTGCGACGCCGCGCTGGCCGAACGCGTGCGCGTCAGCGTGATCGAGAAAATCGTGAGCGCGCTCGCGGCGAGCGGCCGGCCCTACCGCGGCGTCCTCTATGCGGGCCTCATGCTGACCCCCGACCGCGGCCCCATGGTGCTCGAGTTCAACTGCCGCTTCGGCGATCCGGAGGCGCAGGTGGTGCTGGCCCGCTTTGCCGACGACCTGTACCCGTGGCTTCTCGGCGTGGCCGTCGGGCGCATGCCCGAGGGGCTGCCCTGCCTCGATGCGCGCGCGGCCGTGTGTGTGGTCAAAGCTGCCGGCGGTTATCCCGGCAGCTACCAGAAAGGCATCGAGATCCAGGGCCTGGATGATGCGGCCAGCCTGCCCGATGTCATGCTGTTTCACGCCGGCACCGCACGCGACGCGCGCGGGCGCCTGGTCACCGCCGGCGGGCGCGTCGTGGGCACGACCGCGCTCGGCGAATCCGTGGCGGCCGCGCGCACCCGCGCCTACGAAGCGGTGGCGCGCATCCACTTTCGCGGGCAGCATCACCGCACCGACATTGCCGCGAGGGACTCATGAGCGCACACACGCAGCCGCTGGTCGCCATCCTGATGGGCTCCAAGACCGATCTGCCCACCCTCGAGCCGGCGGCGACCGTGCTGCGCGAGCTCGGCATCCCGCACGAGCTGCGAGTGATGTCCGCGCACCGCACGCCCGAGCGGCTGGCCGAGTACGTGCGCGGCGCGGCTGCCTCCGGGCTCAAGGTGTTCATCGCGGCGGCCGGCGGCGCGGCCCACCTGGCGGGCGCGGTGGCGGCCCAGACCACGCTGCCGGTCATCGGCGTTCCGGTCGCCTCGGGAAAGCTCCTGGGCCTGGACGCGTTGCTCTCGACCGTGCAGATGCCACCCGGCGTGCCGGTGGCCACGGTGGCGGTCGACGGCGCGCACAACGCGGCGCTCTTGGCCGCCCAGATCCTGGCGCTCTCGGACCCGGCCCTGGCCAAGAAGCTCATCCAGAAGAGGGCCGAGCTGGCCCAGAAGACGGCCGCAGCCGATGACGAGGTCCGCCGCGGTTCGTGAAGCTGCGGCCGCGCTCGCGCGTGGCGAGCTGGTCGCCCTGCCGACCGAAACCTACTTCGCGCTGGGCGCCGACGCGCTCCACGAGCCCGCGTTGAAAAACCTGCTCGAGCGCAAGGGCCGTGACGCCACGCAGACCCTCTCGCTGCTCATCGAGCCCGAGCTCTTGCCGCTGGTGGTGGCCGAGGTGCCTCCCGCCGCCCGCGCGCTCATGGCCGCGCATTGGCCGGGGCCGCTGACGCTCGCCCTGCCGGCTCGCCCGGGGCTGCCGGTGGCGCTCGTGCAGGCAGACTGTGTGGCGGTTCGGGTGTCGCCCGACCCGATCGCGCGCGCGCTCGTCCGCGCGCTCGGGCGCCCGCTGACGGCCACCAGCGCCAACCCGGCCGGCGCGCCGCCGCCCCGCACCGCGGCCCAGGTGCGGGCCTACTTCCCGGACCTCCTGGTGGTGGGCGAAGGCCCGACCCCGGGCGGCCCGCCGTCGACGCTGGTGCGGGTGACTGCAGCCGGCCTGGTCGAGCTTGTGCGCGCGGGCCCGATCGCCATCGATGTATCGATCTGATCGAGCTCACCTATCTATGGTGAGAGGTAGTAGGAAGCGCTCGGCCGCGCGCGCCAGCGGCCGGCCACGCGTACGAAGCGCCGGTACGAAGCCCCCCCACCGCCATACTCGCGCTGATAGAGGTCGAACGCATCGGCAGCCCGCACGGTGACCTGGTCGGCCTTGCAGGTCGGCGGCGCGTCCGCATCACCCACCTCGGGCCGCAGCGCCGCCCGCACCTTGTCGAGCGGCTCATCGGTCAGCTCGCGCAGGGCCGCCGCGTCTTTCTTGAGCGCAGCCCAGCAGAAGCGAGCGGCCACCTCACGCGCTTCCTGCACGACCGCCCCCCTGGGCAGGCTCGGCAGCACCTCCGAAACGCAGGTGTCGTGGAACTTCGCGCCCGGCTCGACCTTGTCGACCGTCAGCCGCAGCCGTACCGGGCCCGCCAGCGGCCCCGCCACCGGCACGGCGCCGCTGCAGCGCGACTCCTGCCCGCACGAGAGCGCGGTGCGCGCCGCCACCTTGTCGGCGGCCAGAAGCTCGACCCGCAGCCGGGTGGGCCGGCCGTTTGCGTGATAGGTCTGCGCGTTTTTCTGGTAGCCGGTGAAGACCTCGACCCGCAGCCCGGCCAGCGAGCCCAACGCAGCGGCCTCGCCCAGATCGACCAGCAGCCACTCGCCGACCCCGTCGCCGTCCACGCCCTCGCACCACGCGGTCTCCGGGTTGCCGTCGAAGGCATTGTCGGCCCCGTAGCTGGCGCTTCGGGACGCGTCCAGGGTGCTCGAGGCCGTGGCAGCGAAGAGCAGCACGAACACCTGGATCATCACTCGATCATAGCGTAGCCTGCTTGCCGGGATCATGGCCGAGATCACACCGTTCCGAGGCGTCCTCTACCGCCGCAGCGGCGACGTCGCTAAGCTGCTCGCGCCCCCCTACGACGTGCTGTCGCCCGCCGATCGCGCGCGCTACGGGGCGCTCGATCCGACCAACGTCGTGCATCTCATCCTGCCTGAGGGTGAGGGTGACGCCAGGTACGAGCACGCGGCCGCGCTGTGGCGCCGCTTCCGGCAGGACGGCACGCTTGCGCGCGACGAGCGCCCGGCCCTGTACCGCTATCACCAGAGCTTCGAGGCCGAAGGCCGCTCGCACACGCGCAAGGGCGTGATTGCGCTCCTGCGGCTGGAGCGTTTTGGCGAGGGCTCGGTGATGCCGCACGAGCGCACCCTGTCGGGCCCCAAGCTCGACCGGCTCAAGCTGATGCGCGCCTGCCGCGCTCATTTTTCGCAGATCTTCCTGCTCTACTCCGATCCCCAGCGCACGACCGACCGTGCGTTCGAAGCGCAGGAGGTGGCGGCGCCGGTCTTCGATGCCCGCACACCCGACGGCGTGCGGCAGCGCCTGTGGCCCATCCACGACCCGGCCTGCATCCGCCAGGTCATCGATTTTCTGGCCACCGAGAAGGTCTACATTGCCGACGGGCACCATCGCTACGAGACCATGCTGGCCTTGCGCGACGAGCTCAGGGCAGCCTACCCGGCGGCTGCCGCGAACGAGCGCTCGGCGCTTCACTTCGGCTGCGTGTTCCTGTCCAATCTCGACGACCCGCAGCTCGTGGTGCAGCCGACCCACCGGGTCGTGCACTCGCTCCAGAACTTCGACGCGGCCGCGCTGGTCGAGCGGGCGCGCGAGCATTTTGCGATCGAGTCGCGACCATTTGCGGACGCCGGCACGGTACGTGGCATCCTGTCCGAGAAGGGCTCGGTCGCGCCCACGTTCGCGCTGGCGCTGCCGGGGCGCGCCAGCCTCGATTACCTGACCCTGCGCAACGATGTGGACCCGCCCATCCCGGGTCCGCCCGTGGTCAAGCGTCTCGACGTCACCATCTTGCACACGCTTTTGCTCGAGCGGCTGCTCGGCATCACGCGCGCCCAGCAGGACCAGCAGACCCATTTGCGCTACCTCAAGGACACCGCGGCCGCGCTCGAGGAGGCGCAGAGCGGCCGCGAGGGCGCGCAGGCCGTGTTCCTGATGAATCCGACCCCGGTGGCCCAGGTCAAAGCGGTCGCCGACGCGGGCGAGGTCATGCCGCAGAAGTCGACCTATTTTGTGCCTAAGCTGGCCAGCGGGATCGTGATGAACCACATCGATCCCGAGGAGGCGGTCTGAGCGAGACCAGCGACGCCATTCTGCGCGGGCGCGTGCGCCTCGTGCAGCCGGCGAGCGGGCCGCGAACCACCACCGATCCGATTTTTCTGGCTGACTTCATCGTGCGCAGCTGCGGTCTGCGTCCGTGCCGCGCCTGCGACCTGGGGGCCGGCACCGGCGTGCTGGGGCTGCTTTTGGCCACGCTCGATCCGCGCGTCGCCGTCGTCGGCATCGAGCTACAGCCCGAGCTGGCCCGGCTGGCCGCCCACAACGCTGCGCAAAACGGCCTGGCGTCGCGCGTGCGCTGCGAGTGCGCCGATCTGCGCGCCCTGGGCGCAAAGCCCGCGCGGGCCCCGTTCGACCTGGTGCTTTCGAACCCGCCCTATCACGAGGCCGCCAGCGGGCGGGTCTCGTCCGATCGCACGCGCGCGCTCGCGCATCACGAGCTGGGCTGCTCGCTGGGCGACGTGCTCGCGACGGCTTCGCGCCTTCTGACCCCGCGGGGCGCGCTGGCGCTGATCTACCCGGCCCCAAGGCTGCAGGACCTTGTCACGGCCCTCTTAGCCGAGCGCTTCCGGCTGCGCTTTCTGCGCATGCTGCATCCGCGCGCGGGCCGGCCGGCTGCGCGTGTGCTGGTGCTGGCCCAGCGCTCGCGCAAGGCGCGCCTCTCGGTGCTGCCGCCGCTTTTCCTGCACGAGGGCACGGGCTGGGCCGCCGAAGCGGCCGCGATCCTCGACGGGGCTACGGCTGATTCACGGGCCGCCCGGCGTTGATCCCGACGATCGTGACCGAGTTGGGAAAGATGATCGCGTCGGCGCCCCCGAGATCCTTGGGCTGACCGCCCGAGCGACCCTGGGCGCGCACGCGCACCGCGCCGGGCGGGAGGTTCATGCCCGAAAACAGCCCGAGCGCGTCGGTCTCGGTCTTGCCGTTGACGGGCAGGGTCATGAAGGGGTTGGAGTTGAAGTAGGCGTAGCGCTCGGGCAGCGGGCGATCGGGTACTTTGCCGTAGCCCACCGCCGCGTGCTCGAGCCGCACGTTCTGGCAATCGCGCACCTCGCCCGCCACCGCACCCCAGCCGGCCGTGAGGCCGGCCGAAAGCCCCACCGTGGTCGGAATCGACTGATAGTCGCTTCGCGACAGCACCGGCACCGAGGCCTCGAACGTGGTTTTCTGCGCGTCCTTCCAGCACACATCGGCCGCCGCCGGATCGCCCGCGCACAGGCTGTCCGACGTGGCCGCGATGACCCGATATTGAATGAGCGGCGCCCAGGTCTGGTCCGCCTCGCCCCCCATGCCGCTGGTGCGGATCACCAGCTCCGTGTTGCTGGGCACATTGGCGAACGTGTAGCGGGCTTCGTAGCGCTTGCGCTGCACGCACGTGGGCGCACCCGGGCTGGTGGTGGCGTCGCAGTACTGGCTGACGCCACAGGCCGGGGTGCAGGCCGCCGGCTGCGGCACCACGCACGGGGGCGGGTTGGTGCCCATGTCGGCCTGCGGGCATGCGCGCACCGTGCCCGCCTGCACGTCGCGCTGCACGTCGGTGGTGAAGCTGCCGAGCGGGCTCACGGTCGAAAGCGAGCCGGGTCCGGTCAGATCGGAGGCCCGAAAAACCTGGACGACGATCTTGTCCGAGCTGGGCCCGGCCGAGAACACCTTGACGAAGCCGGCCAGCGTGACCGGGCCCGGCGTGGCCGTCCCATCGGCGTGGTTGGGCAGGCAGCCCAGAGCCGGCGTGGTGCTGTTGTCGGTTGCGCAGGCCTCGAGAATGCCATGCGGGTTGTTGCAGGGCGTGCGCGCAAGCTCGGTCTGGGGCGCGGCCGGCTCGCACACGTCCAGGTACGAGGATGGAAACTGGGCCATGCATCCGCTCTGGGCGCCCGAGCCACCCGCACCACCGGTGCCGCCAGTGCCGCCGCCGCCCCCGCAGGCCGCACATCCAACCATCAAGCCAAGCCAAACCCTAAGCTTCATGAATCCTCCCACTCGTCGAGGGCACCCCGGTCCGGACTCTTCGACTTTTCGACTTCCTAGATCGAGACCCTGTTTTTACCCTGGGCCTTGGCGCGGTACAAGGCTTCGTCGGCGCGGCGCTCCAGCTGGTCGGCACTGGCGCCGTCGTCGGGGTGGACCGCCACGCCCAGAGAAAGCGTGGGATGCAGCACAACCTGATTGCGCTCGAAGTGGTGCTGCTCGACCCGCGCGCGGATCTGTTCCGCATGCGCGAGCGCCTGTTCGCGAGCCGTCCCTGGTAGGTACGCCATGAACTCGTCGCCCCCGAAGCGACACGAGCGCCCGTGCCCGGCCAGAACCTCGTCGATCAGGCGCCCCACCTCGGCGATCACGAAGGCGCCCATATGATGGCCGTGGGTGTCGTTGATCGGCTTGAGCCCGTCGATGTCCATCATCAGGACCGAAAGCGAGCGGCCGTTCTCGATGGCGGTTCGAAGCGCAATCTGGAACGAGGCGTCGAACCTGCGCTTGGCCTCCAGGCCGGTCAGATCGTCGGTGCCGACCATGCGCTCGACCTTCTCGTGAAAGTCGACTTCCAGCTCGTCCGTGTACGCGAAGCGGACCACGGTCGAGCCGACGATGATCTTGTCGGCTTCGGTCAGCGCCGTCGGCTTGTGAAGGCGCGCGCCGTTCAAACGCGTGCCGTTGGTCGAGCCCAGATCTTCGACCAGGTAGCGCCCCACCTTCTCGTCGCGGAACACGCGCGCGTGGCGGCGTGAAATGCCGACGTCCTGGAGCGGCATCTCGTTCTGCGGGTCGCGCCCGATCGTGACCGGGCGATCGAGCAACACGTGTCGCCCCAGGTCGGCCTCGGAGCCACCCACCACCACCAGCGACGCCCAGTGGCGCACACCCGCCTGGTAATCTGCCACTTCCTGCGACGTGAACTTGATGGTTTCCGCAGGCGTATTCTCAAACCGGCGTCGCTTGGTCATCCGCCTAGGTCGTCATCGTACCACGCGCCTGGGAGGATCGGGTAGGCTGGGCGGGCGGCCGCGCAGCCGGACGCGCAACTCGAGGCGAAGCGACTTGCCGAGCCGCGCTGGCGCAAGGCAGGATACGAGGATGTCCCAGCTCTGGACAGCCGAGGAGGCGCTGCAGGATCTGGCAGCGCTCGATGGGGTGCTGGCTGAGTTGCCCGAGCGCGAGCGGGCGGTGGTCGCGGCCTGCTGGTTCGCCGACCGCTACGGGCCCGATCGGGGGGCGGCGGTGTTCGTGCTGTTCGTGCGTCTGGCGCGCTATCTTGCCCGGCACGCTCTCGCGCTGGCGGGTCGAGAGCGCGACCCGGTCTTCCTGGGCAAGCTCCTGTTCGCCCTCGGCGCCGGCGGCCCCGACGGTGCGGTGGCGAGCGTCCCGGCCGAGGTCCCGCCCGAGGACGTGCCCGAAGGTTGACCCTAAGCACCCTTACAGGTTCTAATATGGGAAGATGAGGGGTACCTTGCTCGCGCTTGCCCTGGTGCTCGCCTGGCCTGGGCGCGCGGCCGCGCAGGCTTCGCCCGAGGACAGCGAGCGGGCCCGGCACCACCTCGATCGCGGCACCGCCTACTACGACCTGCAGAAATACGATCAGGCCATCGCCGAGTGGGAAAAAGGCTTCGAGCTCGACCAGCAGCCCCTGTTCTTATGGGCGCTCGGTCAGGCGCAGCGCATGAAGGGCGACTGCGAGAAAGCGATCCTCTACTACGAGGCCTATCTGCGTCGGGCGCCCGGTGAGCGCCGCGTGCGCGCGGCCCAGGAGCGGATCGAGCAGTGCAAGGCCAAGCTCGAGCGCAAGGGCAAGCGGGCGGGCAAGCCCACGCCGAGCGCGGAGCCCGAGCCCGCCCCCACACCCGCGCCCGCGCCCGCGCGACCACCCCAAGCGGTGGCGCCCGCGCCCGAGCCGGTCCCGCTCGCCCCCGCGCCGGCGCTGGTGCCCACGCTGGAGCCGGGCGCAACCGGGGCATCGGAAAGGCACTTTTATCAGGACTGGGTGGGCGACACCCTGGTCGGCGTGGGTGCGCTCGCGTTCATCATCGGCGGCGTGCTGGTGGTCGACGGCGCTTCCGCGCCCGACTGGCGCACGAGCTACGATCACTTTGCGCAGGCCAAGGACGGCGAGACCGAATGGACCGCGGGGGTGGTGCTGATGGCGGCAGGCGGGGCCCTGGTCGCGGGCGGCGTCGTGCGCTACTACCTGCACGGCCGAGTGACGGCAGAGCCCGCCCGCGGCGGCGCCGTGGTGACCGTGGGTGGTGCGTTCTGACATGATGCGCGGCTTCCTGCTCGCTGGGCTTGTGGGCGCGGCCGGTTGCGACTTCCCGGGGACCGACAGCTTTTTCTGCACCGGCGCGGCCGAGTGCGTGCTCGGCGGCGTGCAGGGCTTCTGCGAGCGCACGGGGTTCTGCAGCTTTCCCGATTCCAGCTGCGCGTCCAACCGGCGCTACGGGCAGTACGCGGGGCCGGGGCTGGCTGGAGCTTGCGTGGGCGCGTCCGACGGCGGTATCGATGCGCCCGCGCTCGACGGTGATCCGGACGGCCCGGTGCCGCTCATGAACGTGGCGCACGTGCCACCCTTGGCCTCGTACGGCGGCTGGGCCGATCTCGATCTGCGCGGCAGCGTGACCATCACGACCGGGCCCATGGCCCCGACGATCGCGAGCACCGAGGCCATCCCGACCGGAGTCGTGCTCGACACCTCGCCCCAGGAGTGCCCGCCCAACGCCGGGCCGTGCCCCGAGCTGGCGCTTCTGCACGTGCGCGCCCTCTCGGTTGCGCAAGGCGCGGACGTGCGCATCGAGGGCTCGCGGCCGCTGGTCGTGCTGGCCGACCGCGACATCCGGATCGACGGTCTCCTCGACGGCTCGGCCGCGCACGAGATGCCGGGTGCGGGCGGCGAGGGACCCACGGCCGGGCTGGGCGCGGGCGTGACGGGCGCGTTTGCCGGAGCGGGCTGCCCCGTGGTTTACAACACCTCGGGCGGCGGCGGGGCCGGCCATGCCACGGCAGGCGGCGACGGCGGCAACAGCCCGAACGTGGTCGGCGGCCGGGGTGGCAACATGTACGGCGACCTTACCCTGACTACGCTGCGCGGCG
>DATFWX010000194.1:0-5240 GCA_035258845.1 Polyangia bacterium
CCCCGCCGCAGCGACCAGGAGGAGTGTCGCGGCGAGCGGATGCGTATCGAGCAGCCCGCGCGCACCGCCGAGCAGGGCGAGCCAGAAAAGCCCCCACCCGAGCAGCCGCATCCGGCTCTAGGTCACCGACTTGAACACGTACCGCCCCGCGCCGATCTCGAGCGTCTCGCCGTCGACCAGCATGTGGCGGCCATCGACCGCGCGCCCCTCGACCCGCATGCCGCTGGCCAGCGGGACCAGCACGAACTCGCCGCCTTTTTGCGTGATCTCGGCCTGCTCCTCGGCCACGCTGTCGTCCTCGAGCAGGCGGATCTGACAGGCTGCCCCGCGCCCGACCCGGCAGCGGCCGCCCGGCAGCCGCAGGGTCTGCCCGCGCAGCCCGGGTCCGGCCGCCCGCACCAGCCAGCCCACGCTGACCGGCGGCTCGCTCGAGTCGTGGCCGCGCAGGGCGTCCTGCACGTCGAGCGCGAACGTGAGCGCGTCGCGCCCGCCCAGCTCGGGAAAATCCTCGGACGCGGCGCGCAGCGATTCGTCGAGATCCTCCTCGCTCGCGCGCGCAAACGCGCTCCAGCGCTCGCCCGAGACCCGCGCGCGCAGGCGTCGCGCGGCATCGTGCGCCAACGCGCGCTGGGCCAGCGCCCCGGCCAGAAGCTGCGCCATCTCCTCGTCGAGCGTGGGCTCCTCGTCGGTGGTCTGCAGAAGCTGCTGGATCTCGCGCAGCCGGGCCTGGCCGGCCCGCGTGCGCAGGTAGCGATAGCGTCCCTGTGGCAGCGCCACCGGATCGATCTCCACCATCAGGTGAACCGCATCCGGGAACGACAGCGAGAGCTCCTCGACCGCGCGCTGGGCCGGAATGCCCAGGCGGATCAGCTCCTGGACCTCATCGAGCACGGCCTCGAGCGCCTCCGCATCGGCGGCTTCACTGGGCGTGCCACCGCCGGCCCGGGCCCCGGCGCCGCCTGCGGCCGCGCGCTGGCGCCAGAACCACACGCCCACGCCCGCACCACCCGCCACCAAAAGCAGAACCACGACCATCACGGCGACGCCCGATCCGCCGGGCAGGGTCACGGTGCCATCTTCGCCGGTGACGGCCGTGCCGTCGGCGGACGCCGAGATCCCCACCTTCTTGACCCCGCCGAACGAGCGCGCGCCCAGCGGCAGCCCGAAGCGCGCCCGCGTCATGTCGGCCACCGACTCGGCCAGCGACTCCACCAGCGGTGGCAGGTCGGCCGGCCGGTCCACTGAAAGCGCGCGCGCGCCGGCGGCCTGGGCCAGCTCGCGCAGATTGACCGCGGCCTCACCGGTGTCGGCGCTGGCCCGGAACGACGCGATCTCGACGCGCAGCCGTTTCTTGCGCAGCTCCTCGCCCACCTGGGCGAAGGCGGCGCGGTCCTGCGCGCTCTCGTAGTCGCGTCCGTCGGTGACGATCACCAGGTGCTTGATGGGCGCGTCGTCCTCGGACAGCTTGCGCATGTTGAAGCGAACCGCCTTGAGGAGCTTGTATTGATCGCCCGCGAAGGGGGCGGCCTCGGCCAGATCGCCGCCCGCTGCGCGCGCCGCGGTGATCTTGATCATCACATCTCGATAGCCCTGTCCGTACGGAGTCGGGTACACGGTCGTGCGCGCGGGCAGGTGCTTGAACAGCGCCTCCACCCCATCGAGCACCTGCTGCGGGGAGCCCTGCGCCCACAGGTACACCACGCCCACCGCGATGGGCGGCTCCCACTTCGGGTGGTCGGCCGCGTAGCTGGACACCGGATCGAGCGCCACCGCCGCGCCGGCATCGGAGCCGTCGAGCACGAGCCGCACGTCCGACAGCTTGGCCGGCGAGCCGTCGGAGCGGAGGGCCCCGACCAGGACCACCAGCTCAGCGGCTTCCCGATCGTACTCGGGCGCGCCCACGATGAGGCCGGGGCCCTCGGCGGCGCGGACGCGTCCCGCGTCACCCGCAAGCGCCGCGGCCACGCTGGCGGCCGCGCACAGGAACGGACTCAGACGCTGGCTCCTCAAGATTTGACCGAAGCCGGTGGGAGCCACAGCGACTTGAAGTGAAGCTCGGTGGTTCCCACCCGCACGATGTCGCCGTCGCCCAGCATGGCCACCTCGCCCGCCGTGAGCTTGCGGCCGTTGACAAAGGTCCCGTTGGCCGAGGGGCCGGGCGTCTTGCGGTCCTCGATGGTGAAGGCCGCATCCTGGGCAAAGCCCTGCGGCCGCCGGATGACCGCGTGGCCGGCTGACATGAAGTCGTCGCGGAACTCGATCTGCCGCACCCCGGCCGAGGCGGGGGCGCCCGCCCGCGTCAGCACCACGATCGGATCCACGAGGTCGATCAGGGCGCTCTTTTGCGAGGGGTCGGGCGTCTTGATGACCACCATCCAACCCAGCGTCATGCTGAGCATGCCGACCACGTCGGCGGTGGCCAGCATCACGGTCTTGGGCGCGGCCAGCTTGGGCTTGCACTTGCCGCAGGTGGTGCCCCAGCTGGCCAGCATGGGCTCGCCGCAGTTGGGACAGAACTGCTCGATGGGCTCGGGGGGCTCGGCCAGTACGAATCCCGACTGTTCGTTCTCGATCTGCTTGCGCCAGTCGGCCTGTGAGGCGCGCCAGCCCACCTTCGACGAGCGGCCGCTCGTGCGCGGGCCGCGCCGGGGCGAGGGCTCGACCTCTTCACCCGAGGCTTGATCCAGCGAGCGGGTGGACGGGCGGACGGGCTCGTTCTTGTCGTCCTTGCGGCCGAACACGATAGTCCTCGACGGAACCCGAATATAGGAGACCCTGCCAAGAGGGTCAACTTCGGGTTACCTGCCGGCCGCCGTTCCCTCGAGACCGGATTACAGTAGAATGCCCGGGAAGGAGGACCCCCCAATGCGACCTTTCCTGCTCTCGTTCGCTGCGGCCGCCCTGTTGGCGCCGTCCTCGGCGTTCCCGCACGGCTTCGACAAGTCAGCCCCGCCGCTCAAGGATCTGCTCGAGAAAGCGCGCCAGACCGGAAAGCCGGTGTTGCTCGATTTCTCGACCATATGGTGAGGCGGCTGCAAGCTCCTCGGGAAGGAGCTGGAGAAGCCGGACAACGCCAAGCTGCTCGAGGGTTTCGTATTCCAGACCTACGACGCCGAGCGCGGCGAGGGCGTGCCCGCGGCCGCTCGCTACGCCGTGCACGGCTACCCGACCTTGATCGTGCTCGACGCCGAGGGCACCGAGCTTCTGCGCGAGCAGGGCATGTCGAACGACCATCTGCCGGGTTGGCTCAAGTCGTCCGCGCGCGCTCGCGCGAGCGATGCCGAGCTGTCCGCTCAGATCAAGGCGCATCCCGACGACGTGGGCGTGCTCTGGCTGTTGGCGCAGCGTGCCCATGCGCGCAAGGATGCGGCCGCCGAGCGCAGTTGGCTGGTCCGCATCGAGGCCGCCGATAAGAGCAAGGACAAGAAAGACGCGGCCCGCGCGGCCTGGCAGCGCTTCGAAGCCGACATGACCGACAAGGTGCAGCGCGACGTGCGCGCGCAGGCACTCGACTATGTCCACAAGTATCCCGGCCAGGGTGGGCATGCGCTGGGCCTGCTGGCGGCGGCGGGCGCCGACAAGAAAACCCTCGACGCCGAGCTGGCGCGCGTGGTGGCGGCGACCACCGACCCGGATGCGCTCAATAACCTGGTCTACGAGTCGCTCGGCATGGGTGCCCACGAGGCCGCGCTGCGGGCGGCCGAGAAGCAGGCCCAGCTCAAGCCCGAGGACCCCAACGTCTACGACTCGTTGGCCGAGGTGTACAACTATCGGCACGAAAAGCAGAAGGCGATCGAGACCGAGCAGAAGGGCCTGGCCATGAAGGACGTGCCGCCCGACCTGCAGGCGGCCATGCGCGACAACATCAAGCGGTTCGAGACCGGTGGGCCCAGCCACGATGTGCGCCCGCCCAGCAAGCTGCAAAGCCCGCTCACGCTGGGTTTCGACTTCGGGCCCCCGTTCCGGATGGACGGTCCCAAGGCGGTGGCGCAGCGGCTGTTCTCGCACGAAACCGCGGCCATCGCCCAAAAGTGCGCCGACAAGGGCAAGGGCCTCGAGGAAGCCTACGTGCGCATCCAGGTGGGCAAGAGCGCGGTCGAGAAGGTCGAGGTGCTCGAGCCCGGAGCTTCGGCCGCGTTCCGAAAGTGCGTCGACAAGGCAATCCGCGCGGTCGCCATCCCGGCCGACTCGCAACCGGTCAAGCTGACGGTCGGGCTTCCGCTCAAGTCGGCCGACGGCGCGCCGGCAGGCGCGATGCCGTAATCACCTGCTAAAATCCCGGCGTGCTCTCGCTGCTCCTGGCAACCGGCACCTCCATCGTCGTGGCCGGCCAGCCGGTCGAGGTCGGCCGGCCGGTGGTGCTGTGGAGTGACCCCGAAGGGTTCAACGGCTACGCCGAGAGCTGCGTCGAGAGCGCGGCCATCGGCAAGAGCAGATGCTGCGACCACCAGTTCAAGCGCTACCAGGCCCGCTCGGGGCTCAAGGCGCGTACGCTGGATGCGCTGCGGGAGGTGGTGACGCAGCTGGTGCTGCACCTGGACGGCTGCGTGAACTCGCGTTCGTGCTTTTACTCCATGCACGACCTGCCGACCGCCCACGACACCTGCGGCCTGTCGGCGCACTTCATGGTCGACTTCGACGGCACCATCTACCAGACCCTGGACCCGCTCGAGCGCGCCTGGCACGCCGAGCAGGAAAACAACATCTCGATCGGG
Source organism: Polyangia bacterium (assembly GCA_035258845.1). Lineage (GTDB taxonomy): Bacteria > Myxococcota_A > Polyangia > JAHFDS01 > DATFWX01 > DATFWX01. The sequence goes on from DATFWX010000194.1 coordinate 4,716, forward strand.
GTCGAGATCTGCAACCGCGGCGACGCCGGCCGCAACGAGCTCGATCGTCTGCCGTCGGAGTATCGAACGCGGCCGGTCAAGGACGTGGTCATCAACGGGCACCTCATCCACGCGTTCGACTTCCGGCCCGAGCAGTACGAGTCGGTGATTGCGCTCACGCGGGCGCTGCTGAAGGCGTTCCCGCAGATCAAGCCGGTGGTTCCCACCGACGCCAGCGGCAAGCCGATCATGGAGGTTCTGCCCAACCCGACCGCATTTCACGGCATCGTGGGCCACTACCACGTCGATCTGCAGAAGCAGAAGTGGGATCCAGGCGCGCTCGACTGGGATCGGCTGCTGCGCGCGCTCAACGGCTTCCACTTTCCGTTCGCGTGGCGCAACTACGACGAGGTGCCCAAGGACGCCACGCTCTTGTACTCGGCCTCGAGCGCTTTTTTCCGCAATGCCGAGGAGCGCGCAAGCGGTTTCTTCCCGATCGCACCCGGGCGGCTCTGGCACTCGGGCGCGCACCTGCGCGGTGGGGCC
>DATFWX010000195.1:0-2319 GCA_035258845.1 Polyangia bacterium
CTTCAGCTCCAGGTCGTCGGTGCCCTCAGCGAGGGTGACGGCCGCCCGGGAGATTTCTTCCGCGCTGGCCGGGTCGCCGGCGGCCAGCCGGCACAGCACGCGTGTTGCCCTCCAGGCGACCTGTGAGGCAAGGTCGCCGACGGCGGCGGCTTGCTCCGATTCGAGCGTCAGCTCCTGGGCCTCGTCGAAACGCCGCTGCGCGGTGAGTGCCCGAGCCAGGTAGGCGGCCACGGTGGACAAGCCGGCCCGCTCGCCCATGTCGCGCAGCGTCTGGTAGCCCCAGCGGAGCTCGGCCTCCGCCTCCGCGAGGTCACCGACGAGCAGCAGCGCCATCCCCGAGAACACCGTCCAGTGCGCTCGGGCGAAGCTGAGCCCAAGCTCCTCGTGCCGCTGCCGCCCGCGGCGGATGAACTCCCGGGCAGGATCCGGGGTACCTGCCATCGCGGTCAGATAGCCCAGCACCGTGCAGACAGCCGCTTCCACCCGCCGCGAACCGCGCATCTGGGTGAGCAGCTCGTGGCAGCGTGCCACCGCTTCTTGCGCGGGTGTGGGCCCAAGAGCGAGGCATGAGGCGAGCCAGACGGTGATGGCGGACACTTCCCGGGTGTCGCCAGCCCGGCGCGCATGCGCCAGGGCTTGTTCCAGCGCGAGCGTCGTGCCGCCATACGAGCAGGCCATCCAGTCCAGTTCCGCGCGAAGCCGCCAGACCCGGGCGAGACCGGTGTCGTTCGCTGTCTCGGTGAAGCTGACATATGCGTTGTCGGTGGCCCGCGCGAGCGCATCGAGCGTAGCTTCAGGCCTGGTCTGGAGGAGGATGAAATGCTGGTCGAGGCGCGCAAGCTCGGCGAGGGCCAGATCGTCGGCGGCGCGCGCGGACTCCTGCGCCTGCTCCAGCAGCCGCTCGGCCTCGTCGAGCCTGCCACGGGAGATGAGCGCCGCTGCCAGGTCGCGCAGAAGCCCCGGGTACTCGGGGTCTGTGGGGGCCAGCATCTCCATCGCGCGCGTGAGCAGGTTCGCTGCGGCCGACATGTCGTCCCGGGCAAGGGCTCGCCGGCCCGCGGCGGACAGCCACTGCCCGGCGCGGGCGCCTAGGGCGCCGCTGCGTACCTCGATCCGGCCCAGAAGGCGCAGCTGTCCCACCGCTTGTTCCAGGTGGTAGCCGATGATCTCCTCGTACTCAGCTGCCCGCAGGCCCGCGCGGACCTCGAGCCAGTCAGCAAAGCGCTCGTGCAGTTCGGCGCGCATCGCCTTGGGAATGCTCCCGTACGCGACGTCGCGGACGAGCAGGTGGGAGAACTGGAACGTGTCGGACCCGCCCAGCTCGGACGCGACCGGGCGGGCGAGCTGCTTGCTCACAAGCGACCGGAGGTGGCGTTCGGTCTGCAGCCAGGTGGCATCGGCCGCGAGGTGCTCGAGCGCGTCCCGGTAGAACTCGCGGCCTACGACAGCCGCTCGCTGGAGCACCGCCCGCTCATCTGGGGTGAGGCGCTCCAGCCGGCTGGCCAAGATCGCCTGCACGCTTGCCGGGACCACAAGGTCGCCCAGTTCAGCTGTTGCCAGCCACCGGTCTTCCGAGCGGACGATCATGCCGTTATCGACCAGCATGCGCAGGAACTCCTCGACGAACAGCGGATTGCCCTCTGATGCGGCGACGATCCGTGCCCGTATGGCGCCAGGAAGCTGCAGCCCTTCGAGCAGGTGGTCGAGGAGGTTATTGATCTCACGGGCGCCGAGCGGGCCCGGGGTGACCCGGATCGCATGGCGAACATCGGCGCACCATCGTGGCGCTACCTCGTCAAGCTCGGGCCGGGCCATGCATACGACCAGCAAGGGGACGTCTCTCGCGAGCATTACCACGTGCTCAATGAGATCGAGCAGGGCAGGCTCGGCCCAGTGGATGTCATCGAGCACTACCACGAGCGGGCCGTGTGTCCCGGCGACGATCTCGAGTACGCGGCGAACCGCCCAGGCGATCTCGGCGGTCGCGGCCACGGCTTCCGACAGGCCGATGGCGCCAGCCACGACGTCGGCGATGCGGATTTCTTCCCTGCGCGCGTCCGCCCTGCGCGCGTGCTCGCCGTGCGCGTCGTCCCCGTGCGCATCCGCTCCGTGCGCGTGTTCCCCCTGTCCGTCCTCCCCGCGCGCGCCCCCATCGCGGCTGCCGTTCTGGCCGCCGATGAGCGCGAGGACCCGGGCGCGAGCCTGCCCTGGCTCATCGGTCAGGTTCAACCCGGCGAGGTCACGCATGATCTCCGCGATCGGCCAGTAGGTCACGCCATCCCCGTAGGAAAGGCAGCGGCCGTAGGTCACGCGCGCCTG
>DATFWX010000196.1:0-9575 GCA_035258845.1 Polyangia bacterium
CAAACGAGGACTCGCCGCCCGCCATCACGAAGCCGCCGCCCAGATCGCGCACGTAACTCTCGAGCGCGGCCATGGCGTCCAGGCCCACGTAGCTCTGCGCGACGTCGGACAGCACCACCAGGTCATATTTCTCGAGCTCGCGGGCGGCGTGCGGAACCCCGTCGGGGCCGCGCACGTCGACGTCGATGTTTTCGCGCTCGAGCGCCTGCCGGAGGTACTGCGCGGACCGGGGCTCGCCCTCGATGTAGAGCACGCGCGGTTTGCCGCGGACTTCCAGCGTCGCCACCACCCGATCGTTCTCCGGGCGGCCGGTGCCGCCATCGGCGTGAGCAATCGCGAGCCGGTAGTTGGTGGCGCCCGCTTGCTTGACCTGCGAGCGGAAGCTGACCTGCGTGGTGCCGGGGCGCAGATGCACCTTTTTGCGGGGCTCGAGCGGGTTGGCGAAGTCGTCCTGGTAGAGCGCCAGCTCGGCGTCGGTCTCGTGGGTCGAGAAGATGTCGGCGCGCACGTCGAAGGGGGAGCCCACCTTGACCTGATCGGGCAGGCGCAGCCGCGCCACCGCAACGTCGCGCACCCCGGCCGGTGGCAAGGGCAGGGCATGAATGCGCACGCCCGCGCGGCGCGCGCGCTCGGCTTCGGCCAGAAGGTCGCCGGCGGTCTCGTTGCCATCGCTGAGCAGGACCACGCGGCGCAGCCGATCGGGTGGAAACAGCGCGTACGACAGCCGCAGCGCAGCCGCAAGATTGGTGCCTGCGCCCGCCCCGGTGTGGCGGGAAAGGGGTGGCAGCACATCCGGTTTCGGCAGCTCGAGGGCGCGTGCGTCTTCGGCGAACGTGAGCACGCGGACGTCGTTTCCGCCGCGTGCCGCGATGGCGCGCTGGATGAACTCGCGGGCGGCGGCGAGCTGGGCATCGGTGACACTGTCCGAGACGTCGACCGCGAACACCGTGCACACGCGCTCGACGCTCCCGGTCCGAGCCGGGCGCGCCAGCGCCAGCACCAGCGCACACAGGAGCAGCGAGCGCACCGCCGCCGACAGGATGCGCTGCGGCAGCGCGAGATCGGTCAGCGCGGCTGCCAGGAGCGCCCACACCACCGGCAGCGCGAGCAGACCGAGGAGCCAGCGCGGCTCGAGCAGGGTCAGGCCGTGCATCAGACCGTCCACCTGCGTTGATAGGACACCCATTCAAACAGGCTCAGCGCAATCGCGGCCACAAGGAGGAGCGCCCACAGGCGGCGCCGGGGACCGGGTCCGCCGAGGTCGGGCGGGGGCGCGGTCCGGCCCGCGATCACGAGCGCCCGCGGCGTGATGTCCGACTCGTTGGGATCGGCCAGGTTGGCCGCAATCCAGCTGTCGGCGGCGGGGCCGGAAGCGGGGCCGGAAGCGGGACCGGCCGGCGCGGCGGCGGCAATGCGATGGAACCCGACGTGGCGTCCGAAGAAAAGCGCGAAGCCGTCGTCGCCCACCTCGGCCAGCGCGCGCCCGCCCGCGGGGTCGATGAGCGTGACCTGGCTTGCACCCGGCGGTCCCGCGACCCGCCAGGGTCGGCCGGTGCGGTAGCTGGAGGCGAGCTGGGTATCGTCGCCCGCGAACCAGTCGAGCGCGTCGACCAGAAGCACTGGAAACGCGACCCGCATGGGCAGATCGGAGCGCCGCAGGTCGAATCCAATGGCCAGCATCTTCTGGCCCCCCCGCTGGCCTGCCACGATGATGGGTTGATGGAGCGAGCTCGCGAGCGCCACGTCGCCGCGCTCGAGCGCGAACACGGAGGACTCGGCGATGTTGACGTCGGTGAGTGTGATCCAACGCAGCAGGGGATGACCCTCGGCCAGCTCGGTCAAGAAAGGCCGCTTGATCTCGCTTCGCACCGCGATCGGGCTCTGCGCCCGGGGCGGGGCGATGTAGAGCAGGCCGCGCGCCCGGGGCGGCTCGGCGGGCGCGAAGCGATCGAACACCACCACGTCGTAGCCCTGTGCGCGTGCGGTCGCATAGGCGGCCGGGGTCAGCCGATCCACCTCCGCGCTCTCGTCGAGCAGGAGCCCACCCTCCAAGAACAGGTTGCCGTCAGTCACCACCAGCACGCGCTGCTTCTTGCGCGGCGGCAGGAGCGCGTAAGCGGTGTCATCGAGCACCAGCGCATCGTGGGGCTCGATGCGAGCCAGCAGGCGGCTCTGGGCCCCCGACAAATTGGGATAGAAGCGGCGCAGCTTTTCGCCCGGCGCCAGATCGAGCTTGGCCACGTCCACCGCCTCGCCGTCGGCCTCCAGGGTCAGCGTACGCTGGGCCGGCTTTTGCGAGTGGTTGACGATCTCGAGCAGCACCTCGTAGCTCGACTTGTTGAGCGGATAACGGCGCACGTTGAAAGCGGTCACGCCCACGTTGTCGGCGCCTGCACTGGCGCCCACGCGCACGAAGCGCACGTCGCCCGCAGGCGGGCGCCGGATCTCGCCCAGCGCGCCGTCGGAGACCACCACGATCGTGGGCCCGGTGCGGCCGCGCAGAGCGTCGCCAGCCAGCGCCAGCGCGCCGTCGAAGTCGGCGGCGTCGTCGCTCGCCTCCAGCGACTCGATCGCGCGCTCGAGCGCGTGGCCGTCGGTTTCCCAGCCCGTCACCGGCACCGGCTCCGCGTCCATGCGCAGGATCAGGGCCGCGTCGGCGCCGCCCAGGCCGCGCACGACCTTGCGCGCCTCCGCGCGCGCCTTGGCCATCCGGTTGGGCGTGACGTCGCGCGCCTGCATCGAGGCCGAGCAGTCGATGACCAGAACTACCGAGCGCGCGTCGTGTGCGCGTCCGGCCATCCGCGGGTCGCCCAGAGCAAACGCGAGCAAGGCGGCCAGGGCAAGCTGCAAAAGAAGCGAGAGCAGACGCCGCAAACGCTGCAGCCAGCTGGTGGGCTCGCGCTCGCTGAGCACGTGCTGCCACAGCTTGACGAACGGCACCTCGATGCGGCGCCGGCGCATCTTGAGCAGGTAAAGCACGACCAGCGGGCCCGCCACCGCTGCGAACGCGGCCAGAACCCCCAGCCCGCTCAGGCCCGCAAAGCTCACCGCAAAAACCCTCCGCGACGGAAGATCTGCAGCACCAGCTCATCGAATGCGAGGTCGGTGGGCGCACGGAAGTAGGGGATGGCGCGGCTGGCGCAGAAGCTTTCGATGTCGGCCAGGTAGCGCTCGTGCTCGCGCGCGAATGCCGCCAACACCTTGCTCGAGATGGTGACCGGGCGGGCCTCACCGGTTTCGCAGTCGACGATCTCGAGGTCCCCCTTGAGCTCCGGCCGGGCCTCGCGCGGGTCGTAGACGTGGATTGCAATCGGCTCGAATCGGTGGTGGCGCAGCACGTTGAGCGCGCCCTCGACGCCGTCGGGATCGTAAAAGTCGCTGGTCAGCACCACCAGCCCGCGCCGCTTGTGCCGGTGGACCAGCTCGGCGGCCGCGTCGTACAGGTGCGTGCGACCGCTGGCCTCGAGCTCGCGCAGGAAGTTGAAAACCTTGAAGATGCGCCCCTTGCCGCGCGCGGGCGGCAGGGGGTCGCGCTTCTCCTCGCCCCCAAACGGCACGATCGAGACCCGGTCGAGATTGGACAGCGCCACGTAGGCCAGCGCGGCCGCGAGCTTCATGGCGTGCTCGAGCTTGGGCGGGTGGCCGGTGCGCATCGAGCCCGAGGCGTCGGTGAGCAGATAGACGTGCAGGTCCTCCTCTTCCTCGAACAGGCGGAGCAAAAGCTTCTCCAAACGCCCGTACAGGTTCCAGTCCAGGTAGCGGATGTCGTCGCCGGGCGCGTAATCGCGGTGATCCGCGAACTCGATGCCGGCGCCCACCTTACGCGAGCGCCGCTCGGCGCGCACGCGGCCCGCGAACACTTTGCGCGAGACGATGGCCAAATACTCCAGCTTCTTGAGAAACTGCTCGTCGAACAGATCCTGCTTGCGCGGCGCGGCTTCCGCCATCACGTCACACCTGCTCGGGTGTGCTGTCGAGGATCTCGAAGATCACGCGGTCGGGGTCGATCCCTTCGGCCTCGCCCTCGAAGTTGAGAATGAGCCGATGGCGCAGGGAGGGCGCCGCCAGCTTGCGAATGTCCTCGCAGGCGACCGCATAACGACCCTGGACCAGCGCGCGCACCTTGGATCCGAGCAGGATCGCCTGCGCGCCCCGGGGCGAGCTGCCATAGCGCACGTAGCGCTTGGTGATCGCGGGTGCCGACGGCGACTCGGGATGAGTGGCCTCGAGAATGCGCACGGCGTAGTCCTGCACCGGCCGGGCCGCCGGGACCCGGCGCGCCAGCTCCCGCATCTCCAGGATGCGCTGACGCGACAGCACGCGCGACGCGCGCGGGGTCTCGCTGCGCGTGGTGCGGTCGAGGATCTCGTGCAGGTCGCGTCGGTCTGGGAAGCCGACCTTGAGCTTGAACAGGAAGCGGTCGAGCTGCGCCTCCGGCAGCGGATAGGTGCCTTCCATCTCGAGCGGATTCTGGGTGGCCAGCACGAAGAACGGCTCCTCGAGCGGATAGGTCTTCTTGGCCACCGTGACCGCGTGCTCCTGCATGGCCTCGAGCAGCGCCGACTGGGTCTTGGGGGTGGCCCGGTTGATCTCATCGGCCAGCAGGATGTGGGCGAAGACGGGCCCGCGCTGGAACTCGAACCGCTTCCGGCCGCTGTCGTCCTCCAGGATCATGTTGGTGCCGACCACGTCGGCCGGCATCAGATCGGGCGTGAACTGGATGCGCGAGAAGGTGAGATCGAGCGCCTCGGCCAGCGTGCGCACGAGCATGGTCTTGCCCAGGCCGGGCACGCCCTCGAGCAGCGCATGGCCGCCCGTCACCATGGCGGTCACCACCGCAGCGACGATCTCGTCGTGGCCCACGATGACCTTGGCCAGCTCCTCGCGCAGCCGCTGCACGTCCTTGCGGAACTCTTCGGCGCTCCGCTCCACTTCCTCGACCGGCATCTGGCTCATTCGGGATCACTCCCTCGGTTTGATCAGATTGAAGTAGCGTTTGACGAAGTAGCGCATGCCGAGCGGCACCTGCTCGCGGCTCATGACTTCCTCGACCACCTGCGTGTAGTCGGTGTAGACCCGCTTGTAGCTGCGGGTGGCGAAGCCCTTGTCGGCGGCTCCGTAGATGACCTCGCTGCGGGTCGGGCCCGCGCCCTGCTTGCCCTCGACCGAGACGTCGCGCTTTTTGGAGGCCAGCTTGGTCTGCGCGCCCTGAAGGTTCGGGTCATGCTCGGAGCCGATGCCCTCGCCGGGCTGACGCTCGGGAGTCTGGCCCTGACTCTGCGCGCCCGGCTGGTCGGTCTCGAGCTGCACCGCGCTCTTGCCGCCCTGGCCGGGTAGAAGGAGCTGGGGCTCGCCGGGCTGGCCTTCGCCTTCCATGAACAGCTGCTCGCCCTGCTTGCCCTGACCGGGTTTGCCGCCCGCGCGCGCGAGGAACTGGCCCATCTTGCCTTGCCGGCCCTCCTTGCCCTGCTGGCCGGCGCGCCGCAGCGCTTCCTTGAGATCGGCCAGCTGCACTTTGACCCGTTGCATCTCACCGGCGCGCTGGAGCTGCTGCGCGATGCGGCTCATCTCGCCAGCCGCCTGCTGGAGCGACTGCGCGGCCTGTCCGCTCTGACCCTGCGACATCTGCTGGGCCGCGTCAGCGAGGTTGCGCGACAGCCGCTGCAACTGTCGCTGCTGGTTCTGGCGCTGCGCCTGCCGATCGCGATTCTCTTTCTGCAGGCGCTGGAGCTCGCGCTTCTGGTCCTCCAGGCGGCGCTTTTCGGCTTCCGACTTGGGCGGGTTCTCGCGCGCCAGCTTCTCGAGGTCGCGCTGCTGCTCGGCCAGCGCACGTTCCTGAGCGGCCGCCTTCTTCTGCTCCTCGTCCATCAGGCGGCGCTGGCGCTCGGCCGCCTGCTCGAGCGCGCGCGCGGCCTCCTTGCGCGCGGCCGGGTCGAGCTTTTGCTGCTGCGCTTGCTGGGCCAGCTGGTCCAGCTCCCGCTTGGCCTTGTCGAGGTCGTCCTTCTTTAAGGCCTGGCCGAGCTCGCGGGTCGGTTTCTCCTTGGCCAGCGCCTCGCCCGACTTGCGCAGCTTGTCCTTGAGCGCCTCGAAGTCGCCCTCCTTTTGCGCCAGATAGCGCTGCTCGAGCTCGGCCAACTTCTCGAAAAATTCTTTGCGCGTGATGTCGCCCGACGCGAGCTTTTGCAGGAGCGCGTCGATCTGCTTGGTCAGGTCGTTGAGCTCGGGGTCCTTGAGCTCGTGTGCGGCCTCCTCGAGGTCGCGAGCAAGCGCGCGCGCGGCCTCCATCTCGGACCCAGTGGCCCGGCTGGCCTGCGGCAGATAAGCCGCGCGCAGGTGGCGCTCGGGGAAGCGCAGCACGCCGAGCGCGATCAGCGCCGCCACCAGCACGGCCAGTCCGCGCATCTCGGGCGGCGAGTGGATCGGGAGCGCCGTGCGCGGATCGGTGCCGGTGGCGTGGCGCGCCGCGTCGCGGATGTGGGCGCGCATGAAGGGGTCGGGCGTCTGCAGGCGTAGGAAGGCGAGCGCCGAGCCGATCCGGTCGTCGAGCCCGCACGCCAGGTCGATTCGTTTGGCCGCCATCTCGGAGGCGACCCGACGGCAGGCGGCCGCAAGCGCGCCCGCGAGCGGCAGCATGAGCGCCAGAAGCCCGCACCCGAGAAGCGCGCGCAACGGCAGGAGGTGGAGCTTGGCCAGAAGCAGTGCGATCAGAAACAGCGCGGCTGCCAGCACGGCCAGGCGGGCGGCGACCGCCAGCGCCCGGGCCAGCCGGATGCGCAACCGGACCCGGTGGATCAGCGCGAGGACCGGAGCCTCACCCACCCTAGACCTCGTAGCACACCTTATTATACGCGGCCAGCCGGGCTCAGATCTGCAAGCCCGAGACCCCTACCCATCAACCCCTCTCGGCCGCGCTCCGGATCGAATCGAGCAACGCGAGCCCGGTTCCGGAGTACACGCCGAGCTGGATCTCCGGGTGATGCTTGAGGAAGAACTTGACCAGCCAACCCAGCGAGCGAATGTCGAAACCACAGGTTACATAGAGCACGGTCGCGGCCCCGTCTGCGACCGGAATCAGGTCGAAGCGCAGATGGATCTGCTCGGGCTGGCCGGACACGTAGCGCAGGTCGAGCGACCGCTCGGGGTCCACGCTACGATCGGCCACGAATTGGAAGGTGGCCGAGAAGAGCGCGATCTTGAAGCGCAGCGTGACCGTGACCCGATCGCCCGCGAGCGTGACCTTGCGCACCAGAGGGACCTGCTGCGCATAGTTCTCGAGGTCCTCGATCACGGACCAGACGCGCGCGCAGGGCGCGTCGATGCGCCCGGCTGCGATAGCGCCGATGGCCGCGCCGGCACCGTCGAGCTGCAGCTGCACGACCGGCTCGCGCGTGGCTGCAATCGAGTCAAGGGCGAACGCGTGCGCACCCGTTTGTTCATGTGCGGGCGCGTCGGGCGGGCGCCAGGCGCGGATCGATTCGCGCTCGCTCACGCGCTCGGCGTCTGCGCTTTCGGTGCGTCCGCAGCCGGCGGTTGCTCGGTGGTCTTGGGGGCGAAGCGCTCGCTCGACTCCTTGAGCTCTTTCTCGACGTCGCGCAGCACGTCGGCGGCGTAGGCGACCGCGGTGGAGGCGATATTGAGCCCATAACGCGCGAACTGCTTAGCCGAATCCAAAAGCTCCTTGCTGAATTTGTCCTGCATCAGTCGCTCCTTCTCTCGTCTTACGTTAGCGTGGTCCCCGATCTCACCGGCCGGCGCGGAACGCAGCGCGCGCACGCGAAGATCCGGTCGTCGGGGCGACCGGTCAGGCCGAAGAAAGCTGAAAAACCCTTGGTCAGGATGAGCTCGCACTTGGCGCAGCGGGCGTCCTGATTGAGCACGATCTCTTGCCAGCCGAACACGTCCGCGAGCGGGTTCCGGGGCTCGGGAGGCCCCGCGGGCGGTCGCGGCGAAGCAGCCGCTGGCCGCACCGCCTTTTCAACCCGTGACTCCAGCCGACCCAGGGAGGAACGCAGGCGCGTGATGGCGCCCTCGACGTTTTCGTGCATCCCGTCGACCATGGCCACCGTGTCCTGCAGGATGTTGCGCACCAGGTTGGACACCGGGATCCGCAGCCCATCGGCAAGGCGCTTGATCTCGGCCTCCAGCGAGGCCGGGATGCGAGCGTGGATGACCCGTTCCTTGCGGTCATCCCTGTCTTTGCGTTCCTTCACGCTTGTCTTGTAATCACAATGTATACGGATGTCAAGACACAATGTATACATTGTGAAATACTTTGTAAGATCAGCGGCTTTGACCAGTGAAGGTAAAGCCGCGCAAGAGCACGGTGGGCGCCACGAAACCGCCCGCTCCGGTCCAGGTGGTGGCCACCGCCGCGCGCTCCCGGGTGGCGCCGTCCATGCGCGCGAACGCTTCCAGCATGGGCTCGGTAAAGCGCAGGTTGCGCACGCCGCGCGTGACGCGGCCGTTTTCGATTGCGAACAGCCCGTCGCGGGTCATGCCGGTTTGCAGGGCGCGTCGTGGATCCAGGAGGCCGTTGACATAGTGGAAGCGGGTGACCAGAAGGCCGCGCTCGACCTTCTCGATGAGCTGCGCCTCCGTGTCGGCGCCGGCTGCCATCTCGACATGGGTCGCCATGGGCCCGTCGGCATCGTCCGAGGGCGGCGGCGCGTGACCGGTCGATCCCGCGGCGGCGCCGGCGCGGGCGGCGGTTCGCAGATCGAAGCAGGGCCGGCCGGCCTGCCCGCGCTCGACGAACACCACCCGCTGCTTGGGCACGCCTTCACAGTCGAAGGGCAGGGGCGGCACGCCCAGAGTGCCCGCACGCGCGTCGTCGACCCAGGTCACGCTGCTCCCGGTCACCGCGTGACCGGTGCGGCCGGCCAGAAAGCTCGCGCCCTCCTCCACGCTCTTGGCGCCGAACGCGGTCATTGCGATCCACTCGAGCGACTCCACGACCGCGGGCGGCTGCAGCACCACGTCCCAGGCGCCCGGGGCCACCTCGATCGGGTCGCGCATGCGGGCCGCCTTCTCGCAGGCGCGCTCGGCCAGCCTGGCTGCGTCCAGGGCCGCCGCGTCGCGCCCGTAGAAGCTGGCGTAGCCGGAGGCGTCGCCGTCGGCTGGGATGAGCTCGAGCTTGGCGAAGCTCGAGTGATGCGAAGCGCGCACGCCCCGCGAATTGACGACCGCGAGGTCGAGCGAGCCCGTGATGAAAACGCCCGCGCACGCGAGCCGATGGCGGGCCGCGCGTGCGAAGACACCGGCCAGGGTCTGCGCGCGATCGGCCGGCGCCAGGGCTGCGGTCGCGGCCACGAACGCCGACGGCTCGGGGGGACAGGGCGCAGGATCGGCAAAACCCCGGAAGCTGGGCAGCTCGGGCCCGGCCCGAGCCAGCTCGACTGCGTGCCGGCCCAGCTCGGCGAGCCCGGCCCGGGTGGCGGCGCTGCCGCGCGCGACCCCGACCCGCCGGCCCAGAGCTGCTCGCACCTGCACGATTGGATCCTCGAGCACAGCCGATTGCACGATTTGACTGTTTGCGAATCGGGTGGCGCCTGCGCGCCCGCCGCAGCAGCAGATCT
>DATFWX010000197.1:0-16929 GCA_035258845.1 Polyangia bacterium
GCCCGGCACCTCGTGGATGTCGAGCGGTTGGTCCATGTGCGCGCCCACGGGCGCGCCCTCCGGGCGCATGCGGATGACCTCGGTGCGCTTGACGATGGGAACGGTCTGGGCGCCGATGCGCGCTTGCGCGAACGCACTGTCGACGGTTACGTCCCACAGATCCATGACGTCGGCGAAGTTGGTGGTGGCGGTCCAGGCCAGATGGGCGTTGTGGCCCAGCTCGACCGTGGGCGTGCCGACGAACGCGAAGCCAATGACGTCGAGCGAGCCGCCTCCGGCCCTGCTCGAGAGATGAACCGGCCACAGACGGGTGGGGCTGGACAGGCCCTGGTGCGGGTCGCCCGCGAGCAGAGGCCGGCCGTCCACGGTGTGAGCGCCGTCGACCGCCCAGTTGTTGGAGTTGAAGCTGAAGTCCGGGAAGAAGAAGCGGCCCCCGCTGCTGTCAGACCGCCCGCGTATGCTACGCTGGGAAAGTGTGCTCGCGGCCGGAAGCGGCGCAGGCGCGGCGGCGGCCGGAAGCGACCGATGCGAGCCGGTGGGCGGCCCCACGATGAACACGTCATACGCGGGGGTCAGTACGGACAGGTGCGCCGCAAAGTCGGGAGCCAGGCGCAAAGCCGCGGTGGCCAGGATCTCGGCGTCGAGCGAATTGGACAGGCCGAACGCGAGCAGCTTGCCGATCGCGTGCACGTCCTCGAGCGTCCAGGGTGCGGGGATGAAGTCGAGCTCGGTCGGACGCAGCCCGTAGGGCCGCGGGGCCAGCCCGGCCGCCACCTCGCGAAGGCGCTGGTTCACGCCGGCCACCCACGCTTCCAGGAGGGCCGCGTCGCCGGGGCGCTCCGCGCGCAACCGGGCCGCATCGGCCTGGCCGAGCGCCGTGAAGTTGATCGTGCGCGCTTGCGCGTCGTCGCCGAAGGAGCCCGGCCCCAGAAGCTCCGCGATCGTGCCCAGAGCCCGCCGGCGCACGAGCTCCATCTGGAACAGCCGATCGCGCGCCATCGCGTAGCCGCCGCCGAACATGGCGTCGCGGTCGCTGCGCCCGAACACATGGGTGATGCCGAGGTCGTCGACCAGAAGATCGAGATCCGCCTCCGGCAGGGGCGCCTGATCGTCAGCGCACGCACACATTTCGCCTCCCAGAGCGGCCACCAGGGCGAGCGCGCGCGCTGCCGTCACGGCACCGGCACAATCTGCTCGACCAGCGGGAAGGTCGGTCCCGCGGTCACGTGCACGAAGCGCCGGCCTGCGCCCATCTCGGCGGCTGCCGCCGGGAGCTGGAACGTGACCCGCCCGCTGCCATCCGTGCGCGCGCTCGCGGTCGCCACCTCGAAGAAGTCGTCGACGAGAAGCGCGGCCAGGGCAGGCGCGTCGGCCTGCGGCGCGCCGACTGCATCGGTCACGGTGGCGTCGACCATCAGCGGCTGCCCAGCCGCGCGCGGCTGCACGCTCACGCTGGCGCGCCACAATGCCGGATCGGGGATCGCAAAGGGGTCGGGATCCGAGGCCATGAGCCGGTCGAGCGCGCCGTCGAACTCGTCGACCGCCTGCGCCAGGATCGACGTATCCACGGTGTCCGGCTTGTCCTCGGTCGTGTGGTAGTAATCCGCCTGCACGGCCGTGGTCACGGTCGGCACGCCGGCCCGGTAGATGCCCTGGATGTCGGTCGGGATGACGCCGCCGAAGAGCTGCGGGATCACCTCCATGCCCGCATACACGCGATACAGCTGCGTCAGCCCGACCGCCCGTAGCGACTGATCGAGCACGCCCACGTTCGATCGGGTCAGCGCCGCCAGGATCGGATTGATGGCCGACGGCGACTCGAAGTTGAACACGCTCAAGATCGGCTCCGCCGTCTCCACGCGGTGCCGCCGCAGAAAATCGTAGCCGCCGTACAGCGCCACCTCCTCGCCGTCATAGGCCACGAATACCAGCGTGTAGCGCGGCTGCGGCTCTTTCTTGCGCCGCTCGGCCAGCGCCACCAGCGCGGCCACGCCGCCCCCGTTGTCGACCGACCCCTCGAACCAGGTGTCGTAGTGCGCGCCGATGACGATCTGTCCGCGCGCATCCTTTCCCGGGACGCGCCCGATCACGTTGCGTCCGCTGGCGCGGGTCGCGCTGGCCTGCACGTCCATGACCACGTGCACGATCTTGCCGGCCGCGAGCGCTTCCTTGAGCATCTGGCCGTCGTCGGCGCCAATGGTGACGGTCGGAACCGGCCCCAGCGGCGTCCAGCCCGACTGCACCCGGACCGAGCCCACCTGGCGCAGGTTTCCGGGCGCGGCCGACACGTACAGCATGGCCACCGCGCCGTGCGTGTACACGTTCAGGTACTGGGCCGAGCGGTGAAACGAGACGCTGCGGTCGACCAGCGCGACCTTGCCCTGCAGGTTCTTGCCGGCCAGCTCGGAGTCGGTCGCGGTCATCACGTACACGCAGTCGGCGTCGGCATGGCCGGCTCCCGAGCCGTCGAAGACATCGTGGCCGGGTGCGGGCGCGACCGCCACGCCGTCGATACTGACCGCCAGCGCCGACGAGGCCACGTCGTGGCGCGGGAATTGGAACTCCTCGAAGTGCACGTCGGAAAGCCCGGCCGCCTGCATGCGCATGAACGCGTAGTCGCCGGCCTGCTGACCGGGCGGCGTGCCCACGTGCTTTTGGCCCAGGGCGGCCAGATCCCGAAGCGTCTTCATCAGCGCGGCCGGATCGGTGGGCGAAGGTTTCGGGGGCCCCTGGTCGCTGCAGGCCGTCAGCGCGAGGGCAAGCGCGGCGGCTCCGTGCCGAAATGCAAACATCGCCGGGATACTACCCGTGGACGACCGTGAAGTCGATGAACCCCATCTCGACGTTGACATCCTGCAGGCGCACGCGCACCTTTGCGCCGACTTCCAGATCCTCGCCGCCCCGGATGATCTTGCCCTCGACCGGCGGCGCGAACACGCGCACCCAGACGCCCTTGGCGCCGGCCCCGCTCACGATGCCCGAGAACCGCTCGCCCACCCGCGGCGCCAGCAGCAGCGCGGCCGCCGACTTGTGCACCCGGCGCTCCACCTTCTGCGCCTGTGCCTCTCGCTCGCTGCATCGCGCCGCGATGGCCATGAGCGCTTCGCGGTCGTAGGGCGGCCGCGCCCGCCCGCCGTCGCGCGCCTTGAGCAGCCTCTGCCCGATGACATCGGGGTAGCGGCGGTTGGGCGCGGTCGCGTGCACATATTCGGCGGTGGCCAGCCCGAAGTGGCCTATCTCTTTCTCGCCCGGCATGTGGGCGACATACTCGCCGCGCCCCATCATCTTGACGATCGACACCGAGATCTCGGCGAATTCCTCGGGGCTGTGCTTCTCGCGCATCTTGTCCACGAATTTGGCCAGCTCGACCGAGCTGGGCTCGGGCGGCAGCCGATGGCCGTGCTCGCCCGCGTAGGTGACGATGCGCTCCCAGCGCTCGGGCTCCCGCACCACCCGCCGGATCGAGGGCAGGCCGGCCGAGTCGAGAGCGCGCGCGACCGTGCGGTTGGACGCGATCATGAGCTCCTCGATGATGCGGCCCGCGCGGTCCTGCACGTGCGCGACCAGCGACTGTACGTGCCCGTGCTCGTCGAGCACCGCGCGGGTCTCATGGGTGTCGACGTCGAGCGCACCGGCTCGGCGCCGTGCGCCCGCGAGCTGGTGCGCCACCTCGGCCTGCAGCTCCAGCTGCGCGCGCAGAGTGGGCGCGTTCGCGAGCGGCGCCGGCGCGGCCGCCTGGCCGTCCAGCCAGGCCGAAACCGACGGGTAGTTGAGCTGGGCGTGGTTCTCGACCAGCGCCGCGTAGACGCGCCCGTCTCCGACCGTGCCGTCGGGGCGCACGAGCGTCTCCAGCACCATAGCCCAGCGCGGCTGACCGGGCACCAGCGAGCTGAGATCGAACGACAGCCGCTCGGGCAGCATGGTAAACACGCGCGGCGCCGTGTACACGCTGATCGTGTTGGCGCCCGCAAAGTGATCGGTGGCGGAGCCGCTGGGCACGAAGCGGTCGACGTCCGCGATGCCGACCAGGAGCCGGACCCCGCCGTCCACTTTCTCGACGGCCTCGATCTGATCCAGATCGCGCGACTCCGGGTTGTCGATCGAGCTCCAGGGCAACCCGCGCAGATCGGGCAGGCTCGCCCCCGCGCCCGCGCCCCCGCCTCCGCCTGCGCCGGCAGCGTCGGGCCCACTGCAGCGCGCCACCTCGGCCAGCGCATCGGGCGGCGGCTCGGGCACAAAGCCATTCTCGCGCATCGCGCGCACCGCGATCTCGGCCAACAGCGTCTGATGCGAGCTCATGCTCATGCAAACCTCTCCCAGCCGCGCCCATGATGCGCAAGCGCAAAGGCTTCCGGGTGCAAGATCTCGGTCAGGATCTCGAGCGACTCGACCAACCTGGGCCCGGGCCGGTTGAAGTACTGGTTGCCGTCGGCCAGCGCAACCCGCCCCGACTGCACCGCGCGCAGCCGCGCCCATCCGGGGCGCCCCGCGAGCGGGCCCATCTGGGCGCGCGTGCGTGCGAGGTCGAAGCCGCACGGCAGGACCACGATCGCCTCGGGGTCGCGCCGGCTGAGCTCCTCCCAGGTCATCGCGGGCGCATGCTCACCGGCTCGGCCGAACAGGTTCTGGCCGCCCGCGCGCTCGACCAGCTCGGGCATCCAGTTGCCGGCCGCCATCAGCGGGTCGATCCACTCGATGCAGGCCACGGTCGGCCGGCTTTCCAGCGCGCGCGCTCGCGCGGCCAGGCTGTCCATCCTTTCGACGAGCCGCGACACCAGCGCCGACCCGCGGTCGGGCACGCCCAGCGCCTGCGCCACCCGCTTGATGTCGGCCCACACGTCCGCGAGCGCGTTGGGCTCGAGCGACACGATGCGCGGCTGCGAGCCGATGAGCTGGCAGACCGCCTGCTCCACGTCGCGCAGGCTGACCGCGCACACCTGACACTGCGACTGCGTCACGATCAGGTCGGGCCGCAGCCGGTCGAGCAGCTCGGCGTCGACCCGGTACACCGAGACCGCCCGCTCGAGAATTGCTTTGACGCGCTGGTCGACCTGGTAGCTCGAGCCGTCGGGGTCGAATTTGGGCGCGGTCAAGACCGGCAACCGGCGCACGGACGGCGGAAAGTCGCATTCGTGCGATCGGCCCACCAACTGCTCCTCGAACCCGAGCGCGCATACGATCTCGGTCGCGCTGGCGATGAGCGAAACGACGCGCATGGCGGAGAAGTATTACCCTATTTCTTGTGGCTTTGTAGTAGCGCGCGAGCGGCGTCGCGCGCGAGCGCGGGCATGAGGAACAGCGCCTTGGCCAACGACAGCGCCAGCGCGAGCGGAGTCGTGCCCTCGACCTTGACCGCCGTGCGCTGGCCAGCTTCGACGTCCTCGACCGCGCCGCGCGCGATGGTGCGGCTGCCGTCCGAGCGGATCTCCACGATCAGGCGTGCGACCACGGGCGGCTCGGCGGGCGGCTCGGCCACCTGGGCGCCGGCCGGACGAGCGGGCAGGTCGCGCCGATCCGACATGCGCGTTCAGGGTAGCACGGCGGCTGCGACCGCGCGCACCGCGTCGGCGATCGGCCCCGGCACCTCCTCCTGCAGGAAATGGCCGGCCTGGGTGCGGGTGACCCGGGCCTGCGGCAGCAGCCGCTCGACGTAGCTGCGCACCCGTCCCAGCACCGGATCCCGGTCGCCCCACACCACCGCGATGGGGCCGCGGAAGCGCTCGACGAATTCCTGGCAGCGCCGCAGCGGCTCGATCGACGGATGTGAAAGCGAATCGGGCACCATGCGCGCGAGCGCGAGCGGGGCCAGGTTGTTTTTGAGCCCGCGCAGCGGGTACCGATACGCACGCGCCACCTGACCGCGGATGCTGGCACGGTCGCCCTGCGTGAAAGCCATCGCGTTCTGCGGAAACCCGCCCAGCCGGAACACGAGGTCGCTCACGATCGGAAGCCGCGCGAATCGGTGGAAGGCGGTGGGCCGGAAGCCGGCTCGCGGCGGTCCTACCACCGTGTTGAGAATCACGAGCCCGGCCACGCGCGCGGGCCGGTCCGCCAGCGCGCGCAGCCCGATCGGGCCGCCCCAATCCTGGACCACGCCCACCAGGCCGTCGAGCGCGAGCATATCGATGAGGCGACCGATGATCTGTGCGTGCCGCTCGAGCGTATGCACGCCGGGGTCGCGCGGCTTGTCCGAGAGCCCGAGGCCGAGAAGGTCGGGCATGATGATGCGCAGCGGCGCGTCCTGAAGCTCGGCCGCCACCTTCCGATACAAGAAACCCCAGCTCGGGTTGCCGTGCAGCGCCAGCACCGGCCGTCCCTGGCCGCGCTCCATGACGTGCAGCTTCCAGCCCTCGATGTCGAGGCAGTACCGGTTCGTCGGCAGCATGCGGTCCAGCCACTCGGGCACCGGCGGCGCGGGCAGGCGGTCAGGTTGCGTCATGGAAGATCACTCCGAGCGCATAGCGCTGGCCCGAAAGGAGCCGGCTCACACCGTGGCGCATCACGGCCCGGTAAGGTCCGCGCGCGCCCGG
This sequence comes from Polyangia bacterium, assembly GCA_035258845.1. Lineage (GTDB taxonomy): Bacteria > Myxococcota_A > Polyangia > JAHFDS01 > DATFWX01 > DATFWX01. The sequence goes on from DATFWX010000197.1 coordinate 6,531, forward strand.
CGCCGGATGCGCGCCCACGGGAAAGATCACGATCTCGCCCTGCGCGCCCACGATGACCTCGCCGCGCGACTGCATGCGCGGCCGCTGCTCGACCAGCAGAAACTCGCCGCCCCCGTAATCCTGGCCGGGCCGCGACAGAAAGCAGGTGAGCTGAAGCGGGAACGCCACCTTTCCGTATAGATCCTGGTGCAGGCAGTTGTAACCGCCCGGCCGGTAGCGCAAGAGCAGGGGGGTGGGGCGGCTCTGGCCCTGCGCATGGCACTCGGCCAAAAATCCCCGCAGCGAGGGCGGATAGCGCACGTCGCTCCGCAGGGCCTGGGCCCATCGGTTGGCGATCGGGGCCAGGCGACGGTAGGCGTGCGTGCGCAGCGCGCGCACCAACGGCGGCAGCGGGTGCGCAAAATACTTGTACTCGCCGACGCCGAAGCGGTGCTGCGCCATATCGATGCGTTTGCGGAAGCGAGCGTCCTGGTCCCACAGCGCGACCAGGGCCGCGCACTCGGCGGGCGTCAGCACGGGCGGGGTGCGAGCGAAGCCCAGCTCATGAAGCGACGCCTCGATCGCGCGCCAGTCGAGCGCCGCCACGCGCTCGCGCAGGCTCGGGCTCGGGCTTTGGCTCAGACTGCTCACCGCGGCTCCAAGATCTCGATGCCGAAGCTCTGGTCCCACAGTGGGGGCGATCCTATCAGGCTTGCGCGCCGGTAGTACGCGCGGATCCAGGCGCCCAGCCGCTGGGCATAATCGCGCCCGAAGAAGCGGTATCCGAACTCGGAGGTGTCCTTGTGCACGAGCGCGATGCGCGCGGGCGGATGGGCCGCGAACGCGGCCAGCATGGCGTCCTCGCCGAACACGATGACGTCGGTGGGCTGGAAGTTGTCATACGGGGTCGGGTTGGGCCGGCGCAAAAGGTAGTTGAGGGTCGCGCCCTCGGGCAGCACCGCCAGCGTGGCCGGCGCCGTCGCCTGCAGCTCGGCCAGCGCCTGATTGACCGCGCGGCCGCGCTCGGGATCGGCAAAAAAGGCGTCCGCGCCCGTGCCCACGCGCTCGGTCTTGGCGTGCCAGAAAGCGGCCGATCGATGCAGGCTCGCGGCCGCCAGCACCACGCACACGGCCAGCGCACCGGCGCGAAACACGCCGCCCGCGCCGCCCCGGCGCGCGATCGCGGCCGGGATCCACTCGACCGCGGCCACCACCGAGAGCAGGGTGGCCGGGGCCGCCAAGACGAAGCCGTAGTGGTGTACGCGCGCGTGCAGGGTCATCTTGCCGAGAAGGCCCAGCGCGAACAGGGCGAAGGCGAGCCGCAGCGGGGCGCGCTGGCGGAAGGCCTGGACGACCGCGAGCGCTGCCGCCACCGGCAAAGGTCGGGCCGCATTGGGCCAGTCGACCGCGTGGCGCGCCGCCACCAGGCCGGCCGAGACCAGCACGAACACAATCAGCGCCAGCCCGCGACCGCGCACGCGCAGCGCCACCAGCGCGAGCCCGCCTGCGAAGGCCGCCCAGGCGACCGTCCAGGCCAAGAGCGCCGCCAGGCTGCCCGGAAGGTCGAGCGTACCCATGCCGGCCCGGAAAAAACGCAGCCCGGGCGCATCACCGGCGGCCAGCGCGCGCGCAAGCTGGAGCATCTGCGGGGCCGAGCGTCCCAGGAGCAACGCAGCCATCCCGACCGGCAACAGAGCGGCCCCCACCCAGAGCGCCGCCCGCCGCCACCTGTGTGCAGGCTCACGCGCCAGCAAAAGCGCAGCCCCGCCGCCCAGCGCCAGCGCTGTGGGCACGAAGATCTCGATCTTGGTCAGCGCCGAAAGGCCGACCGCCAGGCCCACGGCGGCCAGCCGCCCCCGCGCGAGGCAGTACAGCCCGAAAAGCCCGATTGCGAGCCCGTGCGTCATCTCGTGCGTATAGGGACAGACGAAGTTGTAGTTGCCAATCCCGGTCAGATGTCCGAATGCGAACACCGGCAGGAACACGAGGCACGCCACGGTGGCCGCGCGCGCGCCCGCGAGCTCGCCCAGCAGCCGGCGCAGCAGCGTCAACACCACGCCCAGCACCACGAGATTGGCCAGCTCCAGCGTGCGCAGGCTGACTCCGAATCCGCGCATCAGGAGCCCATTCACGTGCGGGGACAGCGGGCCGTGCAGGTAGGCCAGGTCGGCATACAGGCGGCGCCCCGAGGCCACCTGCCAGGCTACGTACAGCTCTTTGCCAAAATCGATCAGGACGTCGCACGAGCGGCCCCAGCTCAAGACGGCCAGCGTCAGGGCGAAGGCCGCTATCAAAAAGCGCTCCGCAAAGCGTTCTCTTGTTGCAGGCGCAAGCATTCGGTCTATGCTCGCATGGGCGATGGTCGCTCACCAACCTTCCGCCGCCGAGCTCTCCTCCTGGGTGGCCGATGCGCGCGCTCGCACGTTGATGCTGGTCGCCGACCTTGCCGATGACGAGCTGATGGGCCCGCGCCTTGCCATCGTCAATCCGATGCGCTGGGAAATCGGGCACGTGGCCTGGTTCCAGGAAAAGTGGGTGCTCCGGCACGCGCGCGGTCAGGGCGCGATGCGTGAAAACGGCGATGCGCTGTACGACTCGGCCGCGATCCCGCACGATGTGCGCTGGGATCTGCCGCTGCCTTCGCGCGCCGAGACGCTCGGGTATCTGCACACGGTGCGCGACCGGGTGCTGGCGCTTCTGGGCCCGGAGCCGTCGGCGCGCGATGCCTATTTCATCATGCTGACCGTGTTTCATGAGGACATGCACGACGAAGCATTCACCTACACGCGGCAGACGCTGAGCTATCGGGCGCCGCCCACGCTGGCCCCCGATGGGGCCCTGGCATCGGCGGCCACGGGCGCGCTGCCGGGCGACGCGCAGGTGCCGGGCGGCCGGTTCATCCTGGGCCCGACCGAGGGCGACGAGCGGTTCGTGTTCGACAACGAAAAGTGGGCGCACCCGCACGAGGTGGCGCCCTTTCGGATCGCACGCGCGCAGGTCACGCAATCCGAGTTCGCCGCCTTCGTGGACGACGGGGGCTACCGGCGGCCGGATCTATGGGACCCGGCCGGCTGGCGCTGGCGCGAGAGCGAGCGCGCCCAGCATCCCGTGTACTGGCGGCGCACCGATGCGGGCTGGGAGCGGCGCCACTTTGACAACTGGCGGCCGCTCGAGCCCCACCGGCCGGTCATCCATGTCTGCTTCTACGAGGCCGAGGCCTACTGCCGCTGGGCTGGGCGCCGTCTGCCGACCGAGCTGGAGTGGGAAGTGGCTGCCGCCGGTGAGCCCGATGGTAGCGGGCGCGCGCTGGCCGCGCGCAAACGCCGCTTCCCGTGGGGCGATTCCCCGCCCACGCCCGAGCGCGCTCATCTCGACGGGCGCGGGCTCGGTTGCGCGGATGTGGGTGCGCTGCCCGCGGGCGACAGCGCGTTCGGCTGCCGCCAGATGATCGGCAACGTGTGGGAGTGGACCGCGAGCGACTTCTTGCCCTACCCGGGCTTCGTGCGCGATCCGTACAAGGAGTACTCGGAGCCCTGGTTTGGCGATCACAAAGTGCTGCGCGGTGGCTGCTGGGTCACGCGCGCGCGCCTGCTCCGCAACACGTGGCGCAACTTCTACCAGCCCCACCGGCGCGACGTATGGGCAGGATTTCGAACATGCGCATCCTGATCGTGACCCCGGCCCCGGCCGGCTCGCGCACCGGCAATCGCGTCACAGCGTTGCGTTGGGCGCGCCTTTTGCGCGCGCTGGGACATCGAGTCGCGCTGGCGCTCGCTTACCGCGATCAGTCGTGCGACCTCCTGATCGCGCTTCATGCGCGCCGCAGCTTTCCGTCGGTGGCGCGGTTTCGGCGCCAGCACCCGGCGCACCCGGTGGTGGTCGCGCTCACGGGTACCGACCTGTATGCCGACCTGCCCAGATCGGCGGTCGCGCGGCGCTCGCTGGAGCTGGCGACGCGCCTGGTCACGCTGCAGCCGCTCGGCATTCGGGCCCTGCCGGCGCGCGTGCGCCCGCGGGCGCGCGCGATCGTGCAGTCGGCCGAGGCGCCACGCACCGTGCGGCCCCCCTCGCCCCGCGCATTCGAGGTGTGCGTGCTGGGCCATCTGCGGCCGGTCAAGGATCCGTTCCGGGCCGCGCTGGCCGTGCGCCGGCTGCCCGCCGGATCGCGCATTCGCCTCTTGCATGTCGGCGCCGCGCGGTCGGCCGGCCTGGCGGCACGCGCCCGAGCCGAGCAGAAGAAGAATGCGCGCTACCAGTGGCTGGGCGAGCTGTCGCGTGGGCGGGCCCTGCGCGTGCTCGCGCGCGCGCGCCTTCTGGTGCTCACCTCGCGCCTCGAGGGCGGCGCAAACGTGATCTCGGAAGCCATCGCGTGCGGCGTGCCGGTCGTGTCCACGCGCATCGCGGGCTCGATCGGGCTTCTGGGCGCGGACTATCCCGGCTACTTTCGAGTGGGCGACACGCGCGGGCTGGCCGCTCTGCTGGCGCGCGCCGAGCGTGACCCGCTCTTTTACCGCGTGCTGAGCGAGCGCTGCGCGCGCCTGAAGCCGCTGGTCGACCCGGCCCGCGAGCGTGCGAGCTGGGCCCGTCTTCTGGGCGAGCTCGGCGACCTGCAGATGGCCAAGCCATGAGCGCGGACGGATCGGCCGATCGTTTCACGCTCATCGCGGCCCCGGGCGGTGAGGACGACGTGGGTGGCTTTGCGCGCGCAGTCCGCACGGGCCTGTCCGCGCGGCCCAAGGCGCTGCCGTGCCGGTACCTGTACGATCAGGAGGGCTCGCGCCTGTTCGAAGAGATCTGCACGCTCGACGAGTACTACCTACCGCGCGCCGAGAGCGAGATCCTGGAGGCGCACGCGGGCGAGCTGGCCGCGCTGGTGCCGGCCGGGACCACGCTGGTCGAGCTGGGCTCGGGCAGCGCGCGCAAGACCCGCATCGTGATCGAGGCGCTGCTGGCGCGAGCCGGACGGCTGCGCTTCGTGCCCATCGACGTGTCGCGCTCGATGCTCGAGGACAGCTCGGCTGCGCTGCTGGCCGATTACCCGGGCCTCGAGATCGTCGCGGTGGCGGGAGAGTACCAGCAGGGGCTGGCGCGGCTGGGCGCGATCACCGACGGCGGGCCGCGGCTCATCCTGTGGCTGGGCTCCAACATCGGCAACTTCGATCGGGCCGAGGCAGCGGCATTCTTGCGGCGCGTAAGGAGCCGCATGACCGGCGGCGACCGCATGCTCGTGGGCGCCGATCTGCGCAAGGAGCGCGCGATCATCGAGCCGGCCTACGACGATGCCGCCGGTGTGACCGCGCGCTTCAGCAAGAACCTGTTGGCGCGCATCAACCGCGAGCTGGGCGGTGAGTTCGATTGCGATGCCTTCCGCCACCGCGCGGCCTATCAGGTCGAAGCCGGCCGTGTCGAGATCCACCTCGTGTCCGAGCGGGCGCAACGGGTGCGCGTGGGCGCCCTCGATCTCGAGGTCGACTTCGAGCCGGGCGAGACCATCCACATCGAGGATTCCTATAAATGGTCGCCCGCCGAGCTGGCCGAGCTGGCCCGCGCGGCCGGCTTCCGCATCGAGCGCCCGTGGACCGATCGCGGGGACCGCTTCAGCGAGAGCCTGCTCGCGCCCATTTGAGCGACCAACCGCGAGCGTCGGAACCGCTGCCTGATCGGCTACAGAAAGTTGCCTGCCGCGTTACATCGTGCCCGCCGGCAGGGCCGAACCATTCGGCCCCCATGTGGCATCCCGATTGCTTGCCACTAGCCGATCTCACCAACACCCGGGAGGCGAGGATGACGGAGCAGACCATCAACACGGGCGATGCGAGCACCGACCAGATGATCGTCGACGAGATGAAACGTTCCTACGAAGAAGCGGGCATGGGAGTCGAAGTGGTCAAGGCGGCCGGGGGTGGCCTGGTCGTGCGCATCAAGACGCCGGAAGTGAAAACGCTCAGCACGCCGGACGGCCAAACCTTTGAAATGCCCAAGCCCGGGGTGTTCGAGCTGGGCGGAACCGAAGGGCACGAGCTGATCGCACAGGTGCAGGCTGGGGATCTGACCGGAATCCGGAAGCTTTTGCAGACCACACGCGCACAGTCAGATTGGGACGATAGGGCCTTCATGTTGGACCTGGTCGGGCGCCAGTGCCCGGGCGACCTGCTTGCGTCGGCGTGCGCGCGCGAGCCGCGGGCGGTCGACCTCCTGCTTCTGAGCGGCGTGTACAACCTGGGTCAGGCGTGGGCGAATCGCGGCGGCGGCACTGCCGACGAGATCACCGACGAGGGTGCCGAGAAGATGGCGACCTGCGTGCAGAATGCGCAGCGGGATCTGCAGAACGCCGCCGAGCTCGACAGGGCCGATCCGACCGCACTGGCGCGTCTGATCGAAGTGACCATGCTTTCGGAGGGGTTGCCGCGCGAGGCCGGCGCGCGCTTCTTCAAGGAGGCGCTGGCGCGGGTGCCGACGCACATGGATGCCTACTGGCGCATGGTGCTGTTTACGGCGCAGAAGTGGGGCGGCAGCGACGACGAGCAGCTCGCGGTCGCACGAGCGGCGCAGAAGGCCGCCAAACCCGGCTCCGATCTCGCGGCCTGCTTATTCCGCGCCCACATCGAGGTCTGGTTCTACAAGCAGCGCTTCGAAGGCGATGAGGAAGCCGCCAAAGCGTATCTCGAGCATGGCGAGGTGCGGGGCGAGCTCAATCGCGCCTTCGACGCATGGGTCACACCCAGCTATCAATCCCGGCGTGCCAGCATTCCGTATCTGCACTACGCGGCCTGCTGGTACTTCGTGACCGGCGACCGTGCCCGGCTCAAGCGCGCGATGGGACCCCTCAACCACGTGCAGGCGCAAGCGCCCTGGTGGTGGTTCGGCGAGCCCGCCATCCTGTTTGGTCAGGCCATCCAGCAATCGATGTAGCGGAGGCGGCCGGTGCTCGACCCGGCACAAAACTATTGCCGGTGCGAGCGCGTCCAGGCGTCGACCTCGGCCACCGCCTTCTTGCCCTGCGGCCCGCCCGCGTTCAGAAAGGCCGCGCGCGCCTGCGCAGCCAGCTCGTGTGCATGCGCACGGTCGCGCCCAGCGTCCCAGAGCGCACGCGCGAGCGAGAAGCGGCCTTGCGCGAGCTCGATCGCGCCGCCCTCGCGATGCTCGACCATCGCAATGGCCCGCTGGGCCAGCGGAATGGCCTGCGCCGGCGCATGCAGGCCCACCTCGATGTCAGCCATCTGAATCAGCGACTCCGCGAGCTGCGGGTGGTCGGGCGCCTGCCCGTGCTCCCGAATCGCCAGCGCCCGCTGGGCCCATGGCAGCGCCTGCGCCGGCCGGCCCCGGAGCAGCTCCAGGTTGGCCCGCGCCCACAGCGCAATGGCCACGCTGGGATGCTGGGGGCCCATCACTTTTTCCTTGATCGCAAGCGCCCGCTCCAGAAGCGGCGCCGCGCGCTCGTACTCGCCCAGCTCGGTCAGCGTGGTACCGAGATTGTTGAGCGTCATGCTCACGTCGGGATGATCGGGCCCCAGCGCGGCCTCCCGAATCGCCAGCGCCTGCTCGAAAAAGGGCACGGCGGTGGCGAAATCGCCTTTCTGTAAGGTGGCGGTGCCGATGTTGTTGAGCGCCAGGGCGACCCGCGGATGCTGCGCGCCCAGCTCGGGCTCCCAGATTGCGCGGGCGCGCTGGTAGCTGCCGATTGCGTCTTCGTAGCGGCCCAGCTGGCGCTGCTCCTCGCCCAGGTTGAGCAGCGCGACCGCAACGTCGATGTGGCGCGGGCCCAACGTGCGCTCGCGGATCTCGAGCACGCGCTTCTGTGTGTCCAGCGCCTGCTCGAATTTACCCTGACCCTCGCGCACGAAAGTCTGGTACTCGAGCAGCTTCGAACGCAGAAGCTCGTCGCCGCCCGCGCGCTCGAGCGCCGCCTCGGCCAGCGGAACATAGCGCTGGGCCTCGTCGTAGCGAGCCAGAGGGCCGCCCAGGACGTGCACCAGCTCGACCAGCGCCCGCGCACGCGCCAGGTCGTGGCGGCCCACCTCGGCGGCCGCCACTGCGCGAAGGAGCGTGGTCTCGGCCGTGCGCGCATCCCCGCCGTCGGTCTCGAGGATGGCGAGCAGGTGGAGCGCCTCGGCTTCGAGAGGCGCGTAGTGCAGCGCCCGCGCCTTCGCGAGCGTGCTTTCGGCGAGCGCACGGCCGTCCTTGTATCTGCCCGCGCGCCGGAGCGCGGCCCCCTCGGCCAACCGGGTGCGCAGCGTCTGCACCTGCGTACGGGCGCCGGCATCCTGGGGCGTCCGCACCACCTGGCGCAGCGCCTCCGCGTGCTCGCACTCGCCCAGGCTGGGCGCGCTCGGCACCGCCTGCGCGGCCCGCTGCACCAGCTGGGCGTCGCCATGCGAGAACAGGTCGACCAGAGCGCGCACTTCCTCGCGCCGGGCGTCCAGGCACTGCATGCGCAGATCGAGCAGCTCCTCCGACTGCTCGCCGCGCACACGCGTGGACTCGCAGGCCTCCGTGTGCTGAGCGGTCCAGGCGGCCGCATACTGATCGAGGCCGTGCGCGACCGCTCGGAAGGCGTCCTCGGCAAACGGCTTGCCGGTGGCCAGAAAGGCGGCATGGATGGTCTGCTTGCGCGCGTCGTCCCACACGCCGCTGAGCTTGCGCTCGGCGCCGCGGCACAGAAGTCCCTGCTCGCGCCGGCTGCGCACGGTGCCAAACACGGCCAGGCCGGCCAGCCCGACCACGAGCGCGCCGCCCAGCACACGGCGGCGCCGGGTGCCCGGATCGCGCGCAAGGTCGGCCAGAAGCGCCTCCAGAGTTGGATAGCGCTCCTCGGGCTTGACGCGCAGGCCGCGCAGGACCGCTCGCCGCACCCACAGCGGCACCCGGGTGTCCTTGGGCGGCGGCCGCACGTTGCCCTGCAAGATCTCGGTGGCCAGCTCATGCAGGCTACCGGCCCGAAACGGCCGCTCGCCGTACAAGGCCTCGTAGAGCGCCACGCAGAAGCTGAACTGATCGGTGCGTGCGTCGGCGGGCTGGGCCAGATGCTGCTCGGGTGCCATGTAAGCTGGCGTGCCCATGATGGCGCCCGTGCGCGTCAGCGGGGTCGACAGAGTCTTGGGGTTCGACTGCCCGCTCTCCTCGGCCGCCGGCTCGGCTGACGGCTCACTGGGTGCGAGCGCGCCGGCGGCGCGGGCCAGGCCGAAGTCGAGCACGCGCACCCGACCGTCCCTGCCCAGGAGGACGTTGTCGGGCTTGAAGTCGCGATGCACGAGGCCGGCCGAATGCGCGGCGGCCAACCCCCGACCCGCCTGCATCAACACGTCCAGCACTTCGCGCCACGAGCGCGGTTTGGCTTGGCACCATTGGGTCAAGGTTGGGCCATCGACGAACTCCATGGCCACGAACACGCGGTCCTGGAAGGTGCCCACATCGTGGACCGCGATCACGTTGGGATGGGCCAGCCGCGCCATTGCCTGCGCCTCCCGCAACAGGCGCGCGCGGCCCTCGCTGGCGGTGAGCTTGTCAGATGCCTCGGGCCGCAGCAGCTTGACCGCGACCTTGCGGTCGAGCTCGGGGTCGTAGGCCGAATGGACCACGCCCATGCCGCCTTTGCCCAACCGCTCGAGCACGATGTAGCGGCCGAGCGCGGAGCCGCGGGTCAGAAAGCCGGCGCCGAGATGTGTGCTTCGTGCGCCGCCCGGATCCGACACCGTGACGGCGGCCGCCGGATCGGTTGCCGGCGCGGTCGGCAGATCTCGGTCGCCCACGCCGGCATTCTATCATGCTAGCGATACGGGCCTTCGTGCGGGGCCGCGCGCTCGAAGCGGCCCAGCAGAGTGCGCAGCCGCTCGCGCTGCAGCGGGGTCAGGATCTCATGCAGGCGCGCCAGCGCGTCGACGAGCTCGGTCTTGACCTGGGCAAACGCCTGGCCGCGCTCGGACGCCAGCTGCTCGACCTTGGCGCGGTCGAAGCTGTCGCCGGCCATGGCGTCGGACAGCGTGTCGCGCCAGCCGGCCAGGCCCCCGCGCGCCGCGCCCAGCGCGTCTTTGACCTTGAGGAACAGCGCCTCGGCCTCGACCCGCTGCTCGCGATCCAGCTCCAGCTCGCGCTCGAGCCAGAACAGCATGCGCTCGCCGCCCCGGCGGCCGTGACGGCCCCAGCGGGCGCCGGGCCCACACGCACCCGGGCCGAACCCGTACCCGTGCCGCCGCCAACGCCGCCTGAGCAGCAGGCGACTGACTGCAAATCCACCGATCGCTCCCACGATGACTCCAGGAATCATGTTGCCTCCCTTGTAAACGTCTTACGAAGACAAGCTGGGCATGTCGCGTAAACGATCGGTCAGCGGGCGGTAAAGTTTTGTAAACCGAGCGGCCGGCCGCCCGATCAGCGGCAGATGTCGGGGTGGGGATTGGGCTGGAGCTGGCAGTCGCCCGGG
>DATFWX010000198.1:0-8835 GCA_035258845.1 Polyangia bacterium
AGCCGCGGACGGCCCTCGAGACCCTGAACCGCCGCATCGGAGGCCTCGGCGAGCCCAAAGACGCGCCCTCTCGCAAGCGGCGCGCCCTGCTCTGGCAGCGACTGGGCCTTTTGCGCCGGGACGTCGACCGCAGCGCCCGCGCGGCCATCTATGCGTTCGAGCAGGCGGTGGCCCTGGATCCCGACCTGCGCGGACAGCTGGTCGAGCTGTACGAAGACGGGCGGGCCCATGGACCGGCGGCCCTCGCGCACCATCGGGCGCTTCTTTTCGCCGACCCGCTGCGAGCGGCCTCTCTGCGCGCGGTGGCACGCATCTACGTGGAGTCGTTCGAGGCGGTCAAGGCGCGCGCCATCTATCAAGTGCTGGAGCTGGCGGCGGGCCTGACCGAGGACGAGCGGGCCTGGCTGGCCGCCGACGCGGCGCCTGCTTTCGATGCGGATTCCGCTTACGCGGGCGTGCTCGACGACGCCGACCACGCCCGGCTCGCGCACCCGGATGCGCGCACGCTGGCCGAGGTGTTCGAGGCGCTGCGGGAGGGTGCGCCCAACCTGCTCGAGCGCGGCTTCGCGCCCTACGGCTGCCGGCCTCAGGACCGGCTTTCGCCGGTCTCGCCGCTGCCCGCGGCCCTTGTCTTCGGCCAGCTGGCGCGCGCGCTCGGGAACAAGAAGACCGGCCTCTACCTCAAGGCCGATCGCGGGCTCGACGGCATCGTCATCATCTCGCAGCCGCCGACCGGGGTCCTCATCGGCCCGCGGATTGCGCACGAAACCCCGCCCAGCGAGCTGCGCTTTCTGCTCGGGCGCGCGGTCGCGTTGGCGCGTCCCGAGTACATCCTGGCAGAGACGGCGGAGCGCCGGTCTTTCGCAGTCATGATGCAAGCGCTCCTGCGGGCGTTCCATCCCCGCCACGCCCGTCTTCTGGCCACCGATCCGCTGGCTGCAAAGCTGCGCAAGCAGGTGCCGGTCATAGTGGCCAAGCGCCTGCACGAGTGGTTTCGGGAGCGAGCGCAGGCAACGTTCTCGAGCGCGCGCTGGCGTCTGGCGGTGCGCCAGACTGCGAACCGCATGGGCCTGCTTGCGTGCGGCGATCTGTCGACGGCCGTGCGCATTCTGGTGCGCGAGAACGAGCCCGACCTGCCGGACCGGCCGGAAGCGGCCCAGCTTTCGAGCCTGCTCGAGCGCTCGCCGCAGTTTGGCGACCTTTTGCGCTGGGCGCTGAGCGAGGAATACCTGGCCGCGTATGCCCGGCTCTGGCGCTAAGACGATGTTACACTTGCCGGATGCTCGTCACGCTGCTTCTGCTCCAGCTCACGACCGCCGAGGCGCGGCACCTGGCCAACCTCCGGCAGCTGACCAGCCTCGGCAAGAACGGTGAGGCCTACTTCTCGCCCGACGGCAAGCGCATCATCTTCCAGTCGGTGCGCGGGGCCAATCCCTACTACCAGATCTACACCATGAACGCCGACGGGACCGCCCAGCGCCTGGTCTCGACGGGTCGCGGCAAGTGCACCTGCGCCTACTTCCATCCCACGTTGGCCAAGATCCTGTTTGCCTCCACCCACCTGGACCCGAATGCGTTCGTGCCCGGCACCTCGCCGCCGCCGGCCACGCCGGCGCCCGGGGAGCGCTACAAATGGGACTTCGATCCGGCCATGGACATCTTCGAGGGCCGCCCCGATGGCTCCCAGCTCAAGCGGCTCACGGCGACGCCCGGCTACGACGCCGAGGGCTCGTGGTCGCATGACGGCAAGCAGATCGTGTTCACCTCCCAGCGCGACGGCGACCTCGAAATCTACACGATGAACGCCGACGGCTCGCATGCCAAGCGGCTCACGCACGGCAAGGGCTACGACGGCGGCGCCTTCTTCTCGCCCGACGACAAGCGCATCGTCTGGCGGGCCTTCCGCGCGCCCAACGAGCGGGTCGGCGAGATCTTCATCATGGCGGCCGACGGGACCGGCGAGAAGCAGCTCACGCACCTGGGCGCGGTCAGCTGGGCGCCTTTCTTTCACCCCGACGGCAAGCGCATTCTGTTCGCGTCCAACGCCGATGGCATGAAAGAAGGCAAGCACGGCAACTTCGAGCTGTACCTGATGCACGACGACGGCAGCCGGCTCGAGCGGGTGACGTTCCAGGACGGCTTTGACGGACTGCCCGTGTTTTCGCCCGATGGCCGCAAGGTGATGTGGACCTCGACCCGCGTCGGCGGCGAGTCCCAGATCTTCGTGGCCGACTGGAAGGATTGATCCGGCATTGTCCGGGCGACGAAAAACCGTCTAAAATAGGCGCAGGGAGCGTGTGCGGGTGCCAGCCTCGACACTACCTCCGCCGACCCGGGTCCTCCACGCCGCCACCTTCAAGGCGGTCCTGGACCACACCGCCGACGGGATCGTCATGATGGATCCCGACGGCACCATCGCCTACTTCAACCGCGCCGGCGAGCGCATGTTCGGCTACGAACGGCAGGAGCTGCTGGGGCGGCCGCTCGCCCTGCTGATGCCGGAAAAGGACCGGTCGGCCTTTGCGGCCGGGCTGGCCCGCTACCTTGCGACCCAGGAGAGCTCGATCCTGGGCAAGGTGCTGCGGGTCGACGGTCTGCGCAAGGACGGCACCACGTTTCCGCTCGAGCTGACCGTCAGCGTGGCCCAGGTGAGGGAGAAACCCCTTTTCACCGGCATCTTGCGTGATCTGGCCGAGCGGGCGCGCGCCGAGGAGGCGCTGCGCGAGCTGGAGGCGCGGCTGCGAACGGTGGTCGAAACCCTCCCCATCATCCTGTTCGCGCTCGATCGCGACGGGGTGTTCACGATGTCCGAGGGCCGCGGGCTGGCCGCGATCGGACGCCGCCCGGGCGAGTGGGTGGGAAGGTCCGTGTTCGAGCTGTATCCACACGTCGAGTGGCACCTGGACGCCATCCGGCGTGCGCTCGCGGGCGAGGAGCTGACCATGGTCGGCGAAACCGAAGGCGTGTGGTTCGAAACCCACTACGTTCCGGTGCGAGACGCGAGCGGCCAGGTCACCGGCATCATGGGGGTCGCCATCGATACCACGCAGCGCTCGCAGCTGGAGGCGCGGCTTCGTCTGGCCGACCGCATGGCCTCGATGGGCACTCTGGCGGCCGGCGTCGCGCACGAAATCAACAATCCGCTGACCTATGTGATTGCCAACCTCGAGTTCTTGCAGACCGGGCTGTCCGCGCCCGATGCCGCCACACGCTTGGCGGAGCTTTCGGAGTGCGTGCGCGAGGCGCGCGAGGGCACCGAGCGCGTGCGCCAGATCGTGCGCGACTTAAGGACTTTCTCGCGCGTCGACGAGGACCAGCGCGATCGCGTGGATGTGCGGCACCTGCTCGAATCGGCCGTCAAGCTGGCCTGGAACGAGATCCGGCACCGCGCTCGCCTGAGCAAGCAATTTGCGGAGGTACCGCTGGTCGAGGCCAACGAAGGCCGCCTGGGACAGGTGTTCTTGAACCTGATCATCAATGCCACGCAGGCGCTGCCCGACGGCGCAGCCGACCGCAACGAGATCCGGCTGGTCACCGGGGTGGACGCCGAAGGCCGCGTGGTGGTCGAGGTGCACGACACCGGCGCCGGCATCGCGCCCGACCTGCTGGCGCGCATCTTCGATCCGTTCTTTACGACCAAGCCGCTGGGCGTCGGCACCGGGCTTGGGCTCTCGATCTGCAAGACCATCGTCACCTCGCTGGGCGGCGAGATCAGCGCGCACAGCCGGGTGGGGCAGGGCACGGTGTTTCGGGTCGCGCTGCCGGACGTGGGCAAGCCGGTACCCAAGCAGCCCCAGCTGCCGCCTCGAGTGGCGGCGGGACGGCAGGGCCGCATCCTGGTGGTCGACGACGAGCCCATGATCGGGGCCGCGGTCCGGCGCGCCCTCGCGCCCGACCACGAGGTGGTGGCGGTGACGCGCGCGCAGGAGGCGCTCGAGCTGATCCGGGGCGGCCAGGCCTTCGATCTGGTGTTGTGCGACCTGATGATGCCGATCATGAGCGGCATGGAGCTGCACCGCGAGCTGGAGCTGCTGGCGCCCGAGGTGGCCGAGCGCATGGTCTTCTTGACCGGGGGCGCATTCACGCCGCGCGCGCGCAGCTTCCTGGACGGCGTGGAGAACCAGCGGTTCGAGAAGCCGTTCGACGTCCAGCAGCTCAAGGCACTGGTGCGCGAGCGCGTCCGCTGACCGCCAGTTGGGGGAACCACAGAGAACACAGAGGATGGATAGGCGTACGGGGTCGGCCGTCATGCCTCAAGCCAGATCCCCTTTCTCTCTCCGTGTTCTCTGTGTTCTCTGTGTTCTCTGTGGTGAGTCTTCCGGTGGCTTCTACTTTGCGGTCCCTTCCAGCGTGGCCTTCAGGGTCAGGGTCCTGCCGTCGCGCCGCACCACCACGTCCACCACGTCGCCGATCTTGTGCGCGCCCAGCGCGGCCATGTAGTCCTCGATGCCCGAGACCTCCTTGCCGCCCAGCATCGTGATCAGGTCGCCCACCTTGAGGCCCGCCTTGGCGGCCGCGCCGCCCTCGATGATGCCGGCCACGCCGAGCCCGCCCTGGGTCGTGTAATCGGGCGCGATGCCGAGCTTGGGCCCGGGCATGCCGCCCGCACCGCGCCGGGCCACCTGCACCTTGGCAAAGGTCAGGCCCGCGTGGGCGGCCGGCGCGTCAGCGACCTCGCGCGCCACCCGATAGGCCAGCCGCGCCACGGCCGCGATCCCGTCGCCGTTGATCAGCTCGGCCGTGTCCGTATAGCAGTGATACTGCGGGTGCAGGCCGGTGAAGAAGAAGATGACCGGCCGGTCCTTGCGATAGAACGATGCGTGGTCGCTGTCTTCCATCAGGGCCTTGGAGCCGGTGACCTTGAGGTGCTCAACGTTGGCGCGCTCGACGATACCGGCCCACTGGGGCGCGGTCGCCGAGCCCTCGACCGACACGCCTTCCTTCTCGCGCAGACGGCCGATCATGTCGAGATTGACCATGGCGCTGACCGCGTCCATCGGCACCGGTGGGTGCTCGACGAAGTGGCGGCTGCCCAAGAGGCCCATCTCCTCGCCCACGAACGCCACGAACACCAGCGAGCGTCGCGGCCGCGTGGCCTCGCCCGCGAACGCCTCGGCAATCTCCATCATGCCCGAGGTGCCCGACGCGTTGTCGTCGGCGCCGTGGAAGATCAGGCCCTCGTGGGCGTTCTTGCACGAGAAGGGATTCCAGGCCTGCGGGAAGCCGCGGCCCAGGTGATCATAGTGCGCGCCCACGACCACATATTCTTTGGCTAGCGCGGGGTCGCTTCCGCGCACGAGGCCGACCACGTTGGCCACCTGAACCTGGTTGCGCTCGACGGTGGCGCGCAGGGTGGCCTCGCCCGCGGCCAGGCCCGGCCCGCGCTTGAGCACGTCGCCGAGGGCCAGGCCGAGCATTTTTTCGGCCAGGTCGCGCCGCAGCTGCATGGTCAAGAGCCCCTTGTCCTCGGCCGCATCGCGCACGCGCATGAAGTCATCGTCGTCCTGCGGCCGGTTGACCAGGATGAACCCGATGGCGCCGTGCTTCTTGGCGTTTCCGATCTTTTCGCGCACATCGGCGAAGCGCTCGGACAGCTCCTTGCCCTCGGGCAGCTTGCGTACGACCAGAACGATCTTGCCGGTCGCGTCGAGCTTCTCGTAGTCGTCCCAGTGGTGCTCTGGATCGGTCACGCCAAAGCCTGCGAACACGACCTGCGCGCGGGCTTCGGTGGAGGCCGACCAGCCCAGCACGATGAAGTCCCGGCCCCGCAGCGGGCTTACGCCCGCGAACGCGAGCTCCCCGCTCACGATCTTGCCGCCGGTCGGAACCGAAAAGCTCTGCAGGTAGGTGCCGCTGTCGCCGAGCGGCGTCAGGCCGTCGCGCTGGAACTGGGCGGCGATGTACTCGGCGGCCTTGCGAATGCCGGCGGTCTTTACGCCGCGCCCCTCCAGCTCGTCGGAGGCCAGGTACTTGACGTGAGCGAGCGCCTGCTCGCCGTCGATGCGGGCACGCTCGGGCGTGACCCCGCTCGAGCCCGCCGCATGCGCACAGCCAACTGAGAGCAAACCGAGGAAAACCAGACGCATGGGTCCATCTCCACTATGCCTCAAGTATTTCACCACAGAGGACACAGAGAGCACAGAGGGTTTGAAAGGATGGTTCGTATCCTCTGTGTTCTCTGTGTTCTCTGTGGTTTAGATGCGTCCCCGCGTTTGACCGGGGCTGGCGCACGCAGGGTTCATAGCATATATTCCGCCGCGTCGCTTTCCCAGGGCGCGAGGAGGACTACGCGATGAGCGAGCTGCAAGTAGCTCCCGGCCGCCTGCTTTACGGCGGCGAGTGGCACGAGGCCAAGAGCGGACGCACGTTCGAATCCGTGAACCCGTCGACCGGCAAGCCCATCACCAAAGTGGCGGGGGCGGGCCGCGACGACGTCGATGCCGCGGTGGCGGCTGCATTGAAAGCGTTCACCGAGGGGGCCTGGCCCAAGATGAGCGGCGACGACCGCGCCAAGTGCCTGTGGCGGCTGGGCGATCTGCTCGAGCAAAACAAGGAGGAGGTCGCGCGCCTGGAGACGCTCGATTCGGGCAAGCCGATCCGCGATACCACCAACGTCGACGTCCCGTACGCGGCCGACTGCTTCCGCTACTTCGCCGGCTGGGCCAACAAGATCCACGGCGAAACCATCCCGGTCAAAGGTCCCTTCCTCAACTACACGCGCCGCGAGCCGGTGGGCGTGTGCGCGGGCATCATTCCCTGGAACTTCCCGCTCCTCATGGCGACCTGGAAGCTCGCGCCCGCGCTGGCGGCCGGCAACACGATGATCGTGAAGCCGGCCTCGCAGACGCCGCTGAGCGCGCTCAAGCTGGGGCAGCTCGCGCTCGAGGCCGGCTTTCCGCCCGGCGTGGTCAACGTGCTCACCGGCAGCGGCGGTGAATGCGGGATGGCGCTGGTCAGGCATCCTTCCGTGCACAAGGTGGCGTTTACCGGCTCGACCGAGGTCGGGCGCACCATCATGAAGGAATCGGCCGAAACCCTGAAGCGGGTCTCGCTGGAGCTGGGCGGCAAGTCACCCAACATCGTGTTCGCCGACGCCAACCTCGACGGCGCGGTGCGGGGCGCCCTGATCGGCATCTTTTACAACATGGGCGAGCTGTGCACGGCTGGCTCGCGCCTTCTGGTCGAGGAATCGATCCACGATGCCCTGATGGACAAGCTGGTCGCGGGCGCGGCCAAGATGCAGCCCGGCGACCCGTTCGATCCCAAGACCCGCGTAGGGCCGCTGGTGAGCGAGGAGCACATGAAAACGGTCCTGCGCTACATCGACATCGGCAAGAGCGAGGCCCGGTTGGCCGCGGGCGGCGAGCGCAAGGGCAACCAGGGCTACTTCGTGCAGCCGACCGTGTTCGACGGGGTGTCGAACCAGATGACGATCGCGCGCGAGGAGATCTTCGGACCCGTGCTCGCGGTCATCACGTTCAAGACCCCGGAGGACGCGGTACGGATTGCCGCCGACACCCCGTACGGGCTGGCCGCGGGCGTGTGGACGCGCGACGTCGGCAAGGCGCATGCGGTGGCGGCGCGCATTCCGGCCGGCACGGTGTGGGTCAACACCTACAACGTGTTCGATCAGGCATCCCCGTTCGGCGGCTACAAGCAGTCCGGCTTCGGGCGCGAGATGGGGCGGCACGCCATCGAGCTCTACACCGAGACCAAGAGCGTCTGGGTCGCGCTGGATTAAACGTCATGCTGGTCGATTACAAAGCGGCCGAAGGGGTGGCGATCCTGACGCTTTCGAACCCGCCCGCCAACACGTACTCGTACGAGATGATGCGCGAGCTCGACGAGGCGGTGCTGGGCGCGCGGATGGACGAGAGCGTGCATGTGATCGTGCTGCGCGGCGCGGGAGAGAAGTTTTTCTGCGCAGGTGCCGACATTGCGCTGCTTGCGAAGATGACGCCGCGCTTCAAGTACTCCTTCTGCCTGCACGCCAACGAGACCCTTTTGCGCCTGGAAAACACGCCCAAGCTGGTCATCGCGGCGCTGAACGGCCACTGCGTGGGCGGCGGGCTGGAGGTGGCGATGGCGGCCGACCTGCGCGTGGCCAAGCGGGGCGGCGGCAAGATCGGGCTGCCCGAGGTCGGGCTGGGGGTGCTGCCCGGCACCGGCGGTACGCAGAGGCTGGCGCGCCTGGTCGGCCCGGCGCGCGCGCTCGAGCTGATGACGCGCGGTGAGAATCTTACCTTCGAGGACGCGCACAAGCTCGGGCTGCTCACCGAAATCTTCGAGGCCGAAGGGTTCGACGCGCAGGTGCAGAAGTACGCACAGAAGTTCTGCCCGCCCAGCAAGGCGGCTTTCGCGGTCGGGCTCATCAAGCGCGCGGTGCAGACCGGAAGCGAGATCCCGCTGGCGTCCGGCCTGGCGCTCGAGCGCGAGCTGCAGCAGCAGCTGTTCCAGTCCGACGATGCGCGCGAAGGCATCGCCGCCTACAACGAGAAGCGCCGGCCCAGCTTCAGGGGCGGCTAGAGGCGTGACACAAGACATAGACGGCCGGGGACGCCGCGAGGGAGGTTCGATCGTGATGCGCGCAGCTCCGGTCTTGCTGAGGGTGATGATCGCGCTCGCCAGCTGCGTCGGCTGCGGCGGCTCCTCGGCCGGCGGGGATGGCCCGCTGCCGCCGGTTGATGACGGCGCCGCCGACGGGCGCACCGACGCGCTCTCGCCCGACGCCGGGCCCGACGCCAGCCCCGACGCCAGGCCCGACTCGGCCCCGCCCGATGCGAGCTCTGCCGGCGGGTTCATCTCGCTCGATCCGGTGAGCCGTTTCGAGAGCGA
>DATFWX010000199.1:0-21776 GCA_035258845.1 Polyangia bacterium
CAGCTCGGCGTAGCCCATGATCGAGGTCAGCGGCTGGTTGAGCTCGTGCGCGGTGGTGCCGGCGAGCTCCGCGATCAGCGCCTGCTTCTCGGTGACCATCAGCTTCTCCTGCGCTTGCAGGAGGCGCTGCTCCATCTTGAGACGCTCGCGCAGGTCGCTGAAGATGCCGACGGTCGCGGTCTCTTTGCCGTGCTCGTAGATGATGGCAGCGGTCATGTTGACCGGAACCAGCTCGCCATCGCGGGTGACGATCTCGGTGCGCAGGAGCTCGAGCCGCCCTACCCCGCCGTTGGCGGGCGAGCGGAGCTGGGCCATCACCGCCCGCGCCACGCCCTCGGGATACAGGCGCTCGACCGACATCTTGGACAGAACGTCTTCGCCGCGGTAGCCGTAGATGCGCTCGGCACCCTTGTTGAAGAGAATGAGGTTGCCTCGGATGTCGGCTGCCACAATGGCGTCGACCGTGGAATCGATCAGGCGCTCCAGAAACTCTTTGGTCTTGCGCAGCTCGTCCTGGGCCGCGCGGGCCTCGGTCACGTCGCGAAACGCCAGGATGGCCGCATTGTGCGACGACAGCGCCGATGAGGTGGCGACCGAAACCCGGACGCGGTCTTTCGAGACCGTCACCAGCTCGATGTCGAACGCAGCCAGCGAGGCGCCGGCGGCCACCTGGCGCACGATCTCGGCCAGCCCCTCACGGTGCTTCTCGATGACCAGGGTCGAGATGGGCTGGCCGCAGATGCCGTCGTGGCGGTAGCCGGTGACCAGCTCGGCGGCGTGGTTCAGGTACAGGATGCGGCCGTCCGCGTCGACGACCGCGGTGCCGTCCGAGGCCGACTCGAAGAAGTCGCGGTAGTGATCAATTGCGCGCTGACGATCGGTCTCCAGGTGCCCACCCAGGGTGACGCGGCCCGTGCGCTCGCGGATGGTGTCCAGGATGTTGGCCCCGCGCAGGGTGGCCGCGACCGTGGAGGCGGCCAGGGTCGCGAAAGAGACCGCGCGCTCGCCCAGCGCCGGGTGCGTTTCGCGCCACCTCGCAATCAGGGCACCGAAAGCGCGCCCCCCGTGGACCAGCGGCGCCACCAGGATGGCGCCCACGCCGCGCGCTGCCACCTCGGCCTGGTACTCGCCGAGCAGGTCACTGTGCGCAAAATCCTCCAGATACAGTGTGGCGCGCGACTCCATGGCCGCCCGCACCTCGGGGTACTTGGACAGCGCCAGGGCCAGCTTGGTGACCGATGGGTCGTCGGAGGCACCGACCACGAACAGGGTCTCGGGATCGTCGCCCACCAGGTACACCGACGCGCGATCCGATCCCAGCGCGCCCGCGGCCACGCACGCGACATCGTACAGCAGGTCGGGGGAGTCAGCGACCGTCGATAGGAGATTGACCAGCTCGCGCATGGCCTCGTCATGTCGGCGCGCTTCGGCTGCCTCCCGGCGCGCGAAACCGGCCTTGACCAGCGCTTCCACACAGGCGCGCAGCGCGTGCGGCGGCACGTCGGCGGGCAGCCAGTCACCCTCGCCCGGGGCGGTGCCCCAGAGGGCAACCGGCAGGCCGTCCAGCTCGACCGGTATCGTGCTCGCCATCACGATCAGATCCGCCTGCTCGGGCAGGGGCTCGGGCGCGTGAGCCATGTTTGGGATCACGGTCGTCGGCTGGTAGCCGGCCGCGCGCAGAGCCGCAACTGGCGCAGCGCAGGCGTTCTCGTCGCTTCCGACGACCACGATCCTCCGCGTATCAGCCACCCACCTGTGATGATAACATACTGGCTCTCGATGGACTTTGGTGTAGGGTCGGGGCGCTGGCCAGCGCCGCTGTGCTTGCTCATGCTTCCTCGGCCCTGGGCCTTCGTCGTGACCGCGTTCACCGCGGAGGTCGATCTTGCCCGACCGCTCCGCCTTCGAAACACAGAGGCCGGGGCCGGAGCCGCCAGCGGCTTGATGATGCCGTAGATCGGAAGCTCACGGGGTCTGCCGGCGCAGCGTCGCCGCGGCTGCCAGCGCGGCCGCGTACACTTCCTTGACTGGCACCTTCTTCTCGGCGGCCAGGCGGCGCACCGACTCGTACTCGGGCGCCAGGTTCACCACGCGGTCGCCCTGAAGCCCCAGCTTCACGTCGACGGGGCCGAATGGCGTGGAAACCTGCTCGGTTCGCCGGTCGAGGGTGGTGCGCGTGAGGACCTGGTGGCGCACACCCAGCGTGGACGACTCGCGCAAAAATGCTGCGGTCACCTGAGCCTGCGCCGACAGCGGGGCCAGCGCACTGACTTGAAAGGCGGGCCGGTTCTTCTTCATCTGAATGGGCGTAAACCAGACGTCGACCGCGCCCGCGTGAAACAGGGCCTCCATGAGCGGCTCGGCCAGCGAGGGTGCCATATCGTCGACGTTGGCCTCGACGAGCGTGACCTCCTGCGCCTCTGCGGCCGTGCGCGGCTCACCCAGAAGCAGACGCAAAAGGTTGGGCCGGTCTGAAAGCTCGCGCTCGCCGGCCCCATAGCCGATGGCGCGCAGGGTCAAGGCCGGCAGCTCCTGCCAAGCGTCGACGGTCGCGGCCAGGATGGCAGCGCCGGTCGGTGTGGTCAGCTCGAATGGCGCCGGGCCCGAGTCCACGGGCGCGCCGACGAGAAGCGCAGCGGTGGCGGGTGCCGGGACGGGCAACTGGCCATGGGCGGCCCGCACGCTGCCGGTGCCGAGCGGCACGCGCGCACAGGTCGTGCGCACGGGAGCGAGCCAGTCGAGCGCGGCCGCGGCCGCCACCACGTCGAAGATTGAATCCAGCGCCCCCACCTCATGGAAGGCCACGTCGGCGGGTGGGACCCCGTGGAGCCGCCCCTCGACCTCGGCGATACGGTCGAAGATCGCGACCGCGCGCTCGCCTATGCGTGTCGGCAGTCGGTCGAGCAGCGCGCGGATCTCACGGTAATGCCGATGCGGGTGCTGCGGGTCGTGATGTGGATCGTGTGCGGCCGACGCCGGCGGGTGCACGTGATGCCCCTTGTGCGCGTGCTCGAACTCGTGCGTGTGCGGGTGAGCATCGACCGCGCGGCCGTGCTCATCCACCACGCGTACCTTCTGGCCGACGATGCCGCCCCGCGCCTCGCGGGTGAGAGTCCAGCGGATGGGCAGTCCCAGGGCCGCGATTGCCCGGTCGATCACCTCGCGCGGCACTCCCAGGTCGAGCGCAGCGCCCACGAACATGTCGCCCGCGATGCCGGACGGACAATCAATGTGCAGGTGGAGCCCGGTCACGGTTTGGGCTTTCGGTTCATCAACGCGGCCGCATAGCCGGCTCCAAAGCCGTTGTCGATGTTGACCACGGTCACGCCGGAGGCGCACGAGTTGAGCATAGCCAGGAGCGCCGCAATGCCGCCGAAGCTGGCGCCGTAGCCGACGCTGGTCGGCACCGCGATAACCGGACGGGCGACCAGGCCGCCGACCACGCTCGGCAGCGCGCCCTCCATGCCCGCGCACACGATGATCACCTCGGCCGCATCGAGCGCATCGTGGCGGCCCAGAAGCCGGTGAATCCCGGCCACGCCCACGTCAAACAGCCGCTCGACACGGTTGCCCATCAAGCGCGCGGTGAGCGCAGCCTCCTCGGCCACTGGCAGGTCGCTCGTGCCCGCGCTCACCACCATGACCACGCCGCGGCCGAGATCCTCGAGCGGCGCCTGCTCGAGCACGCACGCGCGTGCGCCTGCTTCGTAGCGGGTGCCCGGCACGCCCTGGCAGATGACTTGGGCGGCTGCTGCGTCGACACGGGTGACCAGACAGTTGCCACCGCCGCGCGCGAGCTCGGAGAGGATGGCGACGATCTGCTCGGGCGTCTTGCCCAGGCCAAACACGACCTCGGGGAAGCCGCGCCGCAGGTGGCGGTGGTGGTCGACGGTTGCGAAACCGAGCTCACGGAACGGCAGCTTGCGCAGCTCATCGAGCGCCACCTCGACCGAGAGCTCACCCTTGCGCACGCGATCGAGCAGAGCGCGGATTCGTGCCGGATCCATCCCGACGCCATACTACCGCATTGCGCCTCGGCGGGCAGGCCGGGTGGCATCGGGCCGCAGGACCCCGGGCCCCCTCCAGAAGTCGCGCCACCATGGTGGCATGGTGGCACTCGCCAGGGGCTCGAGGAAATCGCGCCACCATGGTGGCATGGTGGCACTCGGCCGGGGGGGCAAAAGATTCGTGCCAGGTGAATGCGGTGTGTGGTCGCATACGACGGCCCCACTGAGCGAGCAGCCCGCCACCGTCGAACGCACGGATGGCCAGTCGCGCGCAGCCGGTTCTTTGCAAGTCCCCGTCAGGTCGGTTCCGGCCGCTCCGCTCGCTGATCCTCCACGTGCACCACGTCGAGCGCGCGGGCGTCCTGGTCGCGCTTGCTGCGGCCGCAGATCCCGACCACCAGATCGGACGCTGAGGCGCCCACCTCGTCGGGTGCCACGTAGGTCAGGACATCCGGATGGTGGCCGGTCACGACCCAGCCTGGCTCGCTCTCGAGCTTGATCACGCCAAAGTCGCCCGCCGGTGAGCCCACGTGCACGGGTCCCCACTCGGCGAGCAGCGCGCGCGCCTGTTCGGCCAGGTCGCCCGGCCGCGGCCGCATCACGATCACGCAGGTGCCGTGGCCAAAGGCGATCCAGCTTTTGCCCGCGCCGACGATGACCCGCCGCCACAACGCGGCCCACTCGGCGGGCGTCACGTTCTGGCCGCTGCTGCCAGCGCCGGGCACGCGGCTAGCTTACCTCTTTTTCGTGCTCTTGTTCGCGCGGGTGGTGCGGCTGCGAGCGGCTTTTTGCGACTGCGCCGGGGGCAGGGGCTCCGGGGGCGTCATCTCGGCTCGCAGCTCGGCTTCGGCGGACAGCCAGTCCTCGAGCGCGCCGCCGTGCTGGTAACCACGGCGCACAAAAAGCTCGTATGCGCGGGCAGCGATCATTTCATGAGTGATTTGGGGGTCCATGCCCGCATTTATAGTCGGACCCAGGCCGCGCGCAAGTTTTATCTTCGGATCTTGATCCGCACTTCCTCGATCGTCCGCTCGCTCGCGCCCACAATGGTAATGACCGCGTTGCCAACCCTGACGGTCTCGCCCTCGCGCGGGATGCGTTTCAATCGGTCCAGCAGCAGCCCGGCCACGGTTTCATAGTCCTCGCCCTCGGGCAGCTGCGCGCGCGTGGCCTGGTTGACCTGCGCGATCGACGTCCGGCCCTGCACCCGGTACAGGCCCGGCCCCTCCTGTCGAATCGGCGAAGGCCCCACCGTGTCGTACTCGTCCTCGATCTCGCCGACGATCTCCTCCAGGATGTCCTCGATGGTCACGATCCCGATGGCCCCGCCGTACTCGTCGACCACGACCGCCATGCCCTGGCGCTCGCGCTGCAGCCGCACCAGAAGGTCGATCGCCGCCTGGCCCTCGGGCACGTAGATGCCGGGCTTGGCCAGCTCGCCGACGCTGCCGGTGCGTGCGCCCGCCTTGAGCAGATCGAACGAATGCACGACGCCCACGATCTGATCGACGCGCTCGCGATACACCGGGATCCTGGTGTGGCGCTTCTCCTGCACCTCGCGCACCGCCTCGTCGAGCGAGGCGTCGTCGGGCAGCGCGAAAACCTCCGACAGCGGCACCATCACGTCGTAGACGGTGGTTTCGCCAAAGTCGAAGATGCGCGTGATCATGCGCCGCTCGCCCTCGGTGATCTCGCCCTCCGCAGTCGGTGCGCGCAAAAGCAGCTCCAGCTCCTCGCGCGTGATGACCGCGCGGTGCTCCTCGATGCGCAAAACCCGCGTCACCGCCTGCGTGAAGCGCGTCATCACGAACACGAACGGCGAGAACGCGAGCGAGGCCAGCGCCAGCGGCCACGCGACCCGCGGCGCAATCGCGTCGGCGTGCTGTTGAAACAGCGTCTTGGGCACGACCTCGGCGAAGATGAGCAGCACCGGCGACAAGAGGCCAATCGTCAAAAGCTCCGCCCTCGGCTCCAGGCGCGGATTCGTCAGCACCTGCACCGTGATGACGATGGTTGCGGTGACGACCGCGAGCTGCGTTCCCACCAGAGTCGTGGCCAGCAGGCGCTGCGGCTGCTCGAGAAACCGGACCAGGATGCGCGCACCGCGGCTGCCGGCGGTGGCCAGCCGCTCGAGCTTGAGACGGTCGGCCGCCACCACCGCCATCTCGGATCCCGAGAAGAAGGCCTCGACCAGAAGGCAGATCGCGGCCACGATGAGCGCTCCCGTCACGACGCCGGTCCCCCCTTCTGCCCATTTTCCGGCGCCGGCGGCGGCGGCGTTTTCGGGAGCGGCGTGAGCTCGGCTTTCTCGCGCGGCCCCGTCACCTGGTCCTTCTCGTCGACGATTTCGCCGAACAGCTCCTCGAGCAGATCTTCCATCGTGACCAGGCCGACCGTGCGGCCGTACTCGTCGACCACCAGCGCCAGGTGGGTCTTGCGGCGCTGCATCTGGCGGAACAGCCGATCGAGCTTGGTCGTCTTGGGCACATAGAAGGGCGGACGCAGAAGGTCGCCCAGCGTGCGCGCGCCCCGCCACAGCCCGCGCGCGTAGCCGGCCAGGTCCTTGGCCAGGAGCACGCCCACGATGTTGTCCTTGCGGCCGCGGTACACCGGGATGCGCGAAAAGCGCTGCCGCGTCACCTCTTCCACCAGACGTGCCATCGGCAGGTCGTACGACAGCGCGAAGATCTTGGCGGCCGGCGTCATCACCTGCGCGACCGTCTTGTCGCCGAACTCGAACACATTGTGGATGAGCTGGCGCTCGGCCGCTTCCAGCTCGCCCTCTTGCGAGCCGGCGTCGACCAGCGCCCGGAACTCCTCTTCCTTGAGCCCCTCGTCGCGCGGCGGCGGGCGCGCACGCAAGAACCACAAGAGGAACGTGGACACGCCCTGCACCAGCCAGCGCATCGGGGTGGCCACCCACGCAAACAGCGCAATCGGCCGCGCGCATGCGCGCGCCCACACCTCGTTGACCTTGATCGCGATCGACTTGGGCGTGATCTCGCCCACCAGTAGAATGATGGGAAGCAGCACGATCGTGGTCAGGATCTCGGCCGCCGGGCGGCCGAACCGGCCCCACGACTGCTCGCCGAGCCGTGCCGCCACCGCGCTGGCCGAGATGTTGACCAGCTCGTTGCCGACCAGGATGGTGGCGATGAGCCGGCGCGGCTTCGCGAGCAGACGCAGGATCAGGCGCGAGGTCGGGTCGCCGGCCGCGGCCAGCTTCTGCCGTTTGGGGCGCGCCAGCGAGAACAGCGCGGTTTCCGAGCCCGAGAAGAACCCGGCCAGGAGGATGAGCCCGCCCAGGACCAGAAGGCGCAGAGCAACCGCGCTCATGCGGGACCTCGGCCCCCCTCGGGTGGCTTCGAAAGCGGCAGCCGCATCACGACCCTGGTGCCCTGCCCGGGCGCCGCACTGAGCGCGATGGTGCCGCCGTGCGCCTCCACGAAGCTCTTGGCGATGTACAGGCCCAGACCGGCCCCGCCGTGCTCGCGCGTGGGCGAGCTGTCGGCCTGGAAGAAGGCGTCGAACACATGCGGCAGCGCGCTTGGCGGAATGCCAATGCCATCATCGACCACCGAGATTTCGATCGTACGCGCAGGGCGCGCCGCCGCGCGTACCGAGACCTCGACGTGGCCGCCGCCGGGCGTGAACTTGATTGCATTTCCAATCACGTTCGCCACCGCCTGCCGCAGCTTGTCGTGGTCGGCCAGGATCCGGGGCAGGTCGGGCGCGCCCTCGGTCTTGAGCTCCACGTTCTTGCGGTTGGCATGGCCCCGCATCGACGCCGCCACCTCGACCACCAGGCCCACCGGATCGACCTCGACGCGCGAAAGCGCCATGGCCCCGGCCTCGATGCGCGAGATCTCGAGGATTCCGCTGATGAGCGTGAGCAGCTGATCACCCTTGTCCATGATGGTGCGCACGTACTCGCGCTGCTCGGGCAGGAGGTCGCCGGCCAGCCCCTCCAGCAGCATCTCGGAATAGCCGATCACGCTGGTCAGCGGCGTGCGCAGCTCGTGGCTGACCGTGGACAGAAAGCTCGACTTGAGCCGGTCCACCTCGCGCAGCCGGTCGAGCATGTCCGAGAGCCGCCGGTTCTTGTCCTCGAGCTCGCGGAAATACTCGACCTGGGTGGCCTCGTGCATATCGGAGGTCAGCCGGCGCGCGTGGCCGGCCGCCGCCATGGCCGAGGCCGCCCGCTCCAGCATCTGCGCCAACGCCGCCACGGCCTGGTCGTCCAGCCGCGGCAGCCTCGGGTCGCCGTCGGCGCCGGCCCGATACGGTCCCAGCACGATCGTGCCCACGGTCTCGGCCGCGTGCTCGACCGCGCGCACGTGGTAGCGCACGCCCGCCTCCGTGCTCGCGATCAGGCAGGCGCCGGGGTCGGGCCAGTGGGCGCACGCGGCTGCGATTCCGGGCTTCGCGCCGCCGGTTTGCGCGAGCGGCTGCCCGGCCGGGCCGCACAGCGTCACTCCCACCTCCAGAAGCGAGGTTGCGGCCGCGCAGATCTCGCGAAACGCCCCCAGGTCCAGAAGCTCCGACAGCAACACGCGCCGCTCGAGCGGTGATTCGATGGCCATCGCAGGCGCCTCTACAGAACCCGGCCCTCCAGCTCATCGGGCGCCACCCCCAGGTGGCGACACATGCTGCCCAGAAACTCCTCGCGCGGCACGCCGAACTTTCCCCCGAAGTCGAACTTGCGGTCGAGCGCGTCCCAGGTCAGCTTGAGCAGGCCGAAAAAGGTCGCCATCACGCCGTCGCCCCGCAGCGCGCACGCCAGGTACAGCGGCTCCTTGCCGTGGCGGGCCAGCTCGCCGATCTCGGCCTCGCTGCGGACGTGGGGCAGGTCGCGCTTGTTGAATTGGATGACGGTCGGCATTTCGCGCAGCTCGATGCCGTGCTCGCGCAGATTCGAGCGCAGGCCGGCGTAGGCCTCGTTGTTGGCGCGGGTTTCGGAAACCTGCGAATCGGCCACGAACGCGACCCCGTCGGCGCCCTGCAGCACGATCTTGCGGGTCGAGTTGTGCATAACCTGGCCCGGCACCGTGTAGAGCTTGAGCTTGACCTTGAGGCCGCTTTGCGCGCGAAAGGCGATCGGCAGCAGGTCGAAGAACAGCGTTCGATCGTCGCGCGTATCGAGCGTCATCAGACGACCGCGCGCGCGCTGGTCGATGCGTTGGTGGATCTGCTGCAGGTTCGTGGTTTTCCCGGACAGCGCGGGACCGTAGTAGACGATCTTGATGGCCACCTCGCGCTGGCCGAAATCGATCTGCACCATCTAGCCGCGCCCCTCCCCGAGCATGGCCTACGCGCTTACCGTCTGGGCAGTCTTGGCTTCTGCCTGCGAAGCCGCCTGAGCTGCCACCTCCTGGGCTGGCGCCTTATGCGCCAGCGCTACCGCGAGCACGTCGTCCATCGAGCGTACGGTTACGATCTTGAGGCGACCCCGTATCGGGCGCGCGACCTCCTCGAGCTCGCGCGCGTTGCCTTCGGGCACCACGACCGTATCGATCTTGGCGCGGGCCGCGGCCAGAAGCTTCTCCTTGAGGCCTCCGATCGGAAGCACATGACCGCGCAGGGTCAGCTCGCCGGTCATGGCCACCCTGCGCCGCACCGGGATGCCGGTCAGAAGCGAGACCAGCGCCGCCGCCATGGCCACGCCGGCCGAGGGGCCGTCCTTGGGCACGGCGCCCGCCGGCACGTGCACGTGGATCTGGCGATCGGCCCACGCCGGCGCGCCCACACCCATTCCGGCCGCGCGCGCGCACGCATACGAGAGCGCGGCGTGCGCCGACTCCTTCATCACCTCGCCTAGCTGGCCGGTGAGGAGCAGGTTGCCCTTGCCGGGTACGCTCTGCGCCTCGATGGACAGGATCTCGCCGCCGTAAGGGGTCCAGGCCAGCCCGCGCGCGACCCCGATTTCGTCGACCTCCGCGCGCTCGAGCTCGCGCGGGAACCGCGGCGAGCCCAGATACTTGGATAAGTTGGTGGGCGAGATCTTGATGGGCCGCGCGGTGCCCTGCTCGGCCACCCGACGCGCCATCTTACGGAAGATCTGCGCAATCATGCGCTCGAGCTCGCGCAGCCCGGCCTCGCGCGTGTACTCGGCAATCATGGCGCGCAAGCCGGGCACGCCCAGCTGTGCGTAGCCGATGCCGAGGCCGTTTTCCTCGATCTGCTTCGGGATGATGTAGCGGCGCGCGATGGCGACTTTCTCGTCCTCGGAGTAGCCGGGCAGCCGCAGGATCTCCATGCGATCGCGCAGCGGGCCCGGAATCGGATCGGGCGCGTTTGCGGTGGCGATGAAAAGCACTCGCGACAGATCGAAGTTGAGATTTAAGTAGTGATCTCTAAATGTGTGATTCTGCTCTGGATCCAGGACCTCGAGCAACGCCGACGACGGGTCGCCCCGGAAGTTGTCCGAGCCCAGCTTGTCGATCTCGTCGAGCATGAAAACCGGGTTGGCCGCGTTGGCCTGCTTCATGCCCTGGATGATGCGGCCCGGCAGCGCGCCCACGTAGGTGCGCCGGTGCCCGCGGATCTCGGCCTCGTCGCGGATGCCGCCCAGCGAGATGCGCACGAAGCGCCGCCCGAGCGCACGCGCAATCGAGCGGCCGAGCGAAGTCTTGCCCACGCCGGGCGGGCCCAGGAAGCACAGGATGGGCCCGTGCGCGCCACCCCGCAGCTTGCGCACGGCCAGGTACTCGAGGATGCGGTCCTTGATCGCTTCCAGGTCGTAGTGATCCTCGTCCAGGATGCGGTGGGCCGCCTTCATGTCGAGGTTGTCCTCGGTCGTGTGCGACCACGGCAGCTCGGTCAGCCAATCGAGATAGGTGCGCACGACCGAGGCCTCGGCGGCGTCGGGGTGCATCTGCTCCAGGCGGCGCACCTGTTTCTCGGCCTCGCCCCGCGCCTCCTCGGGCAGCTTGGCGCGCGCAATGCGAGCGCGCAGCTCGTCGATCTCCTCGGCTTTCTGGTCGACATCGCCCAGCTCGGAGCGGATGGCGCGCAGCTGCTCGCGCAGGTAGTACTCGCGCTGGGTCTTGGACATCTCCTCCTTGGCGCGCGACTGGATGCGCGCCTGCACCTCCAGAAGATCGACTTCCTTCTGCAAGAGCGCGCCCACGCGGCGCAGGCGCTCGAGCGGATCGCGCAGCTCGAGCAGCTGCTGGGCATCGAGCACCTTGAGACCCAGGTTGGAGGCGACCAGGTCGGCCAGCCGGCCCGGCTCCTCGACGCCCGACATGATGAGCATGAGCTCGGGCGAGATGAGCTTGCCGCCCTGCGCGTACCTTTCCAGGTTCTCTTTGACCGAGCGCATGATCGCTTCGGCCTCGAGCCCGCTGTCGGGGGACGGGTCGAGGTCGTTGATGCGCTCGATCTGGACCACGAAGCAGGGCTCGTGCTTTTGGAATTGCTTGATCTGGCCCTTGACCAGACCCTGCACCAGGATCTTGATGCGGCCGTCGGAAAGCTTGCGCATGCGCATGATCATGCCGACGGTGCCGGTGGTGTAGATGGCCTCGGGCGAGGGATCCTCCTCGCCGATGTCGTGCTGCGCGGCCAGAAACACCAACCGCTCCTTGCTCGACGACAGCGCCATGTTGACGGCTTCCACCGAGATGTCGCGCGACACCAAAAGCGGCACGATCATGTAGGGAAACACGACCAGGTCGCGAATCGGCAGAAGCGGCATCGCCTCCGGGATCTCGAAATGGACCTTGCCGTCGTACTCGAGCACTGGCTCGGGCTCGCGGGCGCTCTTTTCCTTCTTGGGGCTACCCAATGGGCACCTCGCGACGCCGGCCCCGGCGCTCCCGGATGCGCGGCAGCCGCACCTCGAGCACACCGCGGGCAAGCCGGGCCTCCAGGCGCGAGGTGTCGGCCGCGCCGGGCAGCTCGATCACGCGCCGGAAGGGACCGTAGGCACGCTCCGCGCACTCGAACGCGACGCCGTCCCCGCCCACCGGCGCCTCCTCGCGCTTGCGGCCCTCCAGGACCAGCGCCTGGCCGACCACCGACAACGACAGATCCGGCCGCTGCACGCCCGGCACCTCGAGGCTGAGCCAGAAGGCGTCGCCCTGCTCGTACACGTCGACCGGCACACGCGGTCCCTGCGGGGGCGCCGCGTCCGCGGCCGCACCGGGCGTGGGTCCGAACAGCTCGGCCACGATGCGGTCGGCTTCCTGGCGCAGCCGGATCAGGCGCTCGACCGCGCTGTAGGCGGGCGCCTCGGCCACATGGGCCTTCGGCTTGGGCTTTTTGGCGGTCTTGCGCTCGGGCACAGGCGTCACGATACTACCAGGGAGGCCCGGTCGACGCCATCGCAGGCGCGTCAGCGCGGCCCGGGCCGGAAGACCCAGGGCATGAAGATGAGCGCGAACACGAAAAGCGTCAGCGCAAACAGGATGCGGCGGCCCTGCGTGAGCGGCACCTCGTCGTCGAGCGGCGGGTGGTAGCGGCCGCCGCTGAGCCGGCGCAAAAGGAACAGCATGGCGAACCAGACCAGCGGAGGCAGCGCGCACTCGAGCCCCGCGCCCAGCGCCTCCGGTCGCGGCATGTGCTCGTGAAGGCGCGAATAGGCGCTCACGTACACGAAGTTGCCAAAAGCCCATAGCGGCAGCGCGAAATGCAGAAAACGCGACACTTTTTCGTAGCGGCCGCCCCCGAAGTAGCCGGTGGCAACGTGCCCGCCGTCGAGCTGGCCGATGGGAAGGAGGTTGAGCATGGTCACGAACAGCCCGAACCAGCCCGCGGTCGCGACCGGTCCCAGATTCACGTCGATGCCGTCCCCAGGCAGCCAGTGCCCCGTGACCACGCGCTTGCACAGCATATAGAGGATGGAGTTGCCCTCGAAGAGAGTGCCCTTCGGGATCGGGCCCACCGGCGAATGGGCGAGCCCATAGAGCACGACCGGGATTGCGACAAAGAGCCCGGCCAGCGGCCCCGCCGCTCCGATGTCCATGATGTGGTTGCGATTGCGTGAGGGCCGCATGCCGATTACCGCGCCCATGGTGCCAAAGCCAATCTGTGGCGGCAGCGGGATGAAATAGGGCAGCGAGGCCGGCACGCCATGGACGCGGGCGGTCACGTAGTGGCCCATCTCGTGCACCAGAAGAATCAGCATCAGGGGAATCGAGAACGACAGCCCCAGTTGGAGGTGCGTGAGCGCCCACACCGTGCTCGAGCCATGCTCGAACGCGCCCTCGGGCGCCATCCGCAGCGCGCCCTGCATGGTGGTGGTCAGGCAGGTCAGGAGGAACAGGAGAACATGCAGGCGCGCGCGGCCCATCACTCGCCCAGAAGCTCCTTGACCTTGTCGAAGAAGCTCTTGCTTTTGGGCGTCGCCCCCAGGCCGCACTCTTTCGCGAATGCTTCCAGGAGCTCGCGCTCGCGGGGCGTGAGCTGAGTCGGGGTCTCGACGAGGACCCGCACGTGCTGGTCGCCGCGCACGCCGCCCGCGCGCGGGATGCCCTTGCCGCGCAGCCGGAATACGCGGCCGCTCTGGGTCCCGGGCGGCACCTTCATCTTGACCTTGCCGTCGAGCGTGGGGACCTCGATGTGCGTGCCCAGCGCGGCCTGCGGAAAGGTCAGCGGCACCTCGCACACCACGTCGTCGCCCTGGCGCTCGAACAGCGGATGGGGCGCAACGCGCACGAACACGTGCAGATCGCCGGGCGGGCTGCCGCGCCGCCCGGCCTCGCCCTGCCCGCGCACCATGCGGACCCCGCCGTCGGCACTGCCGGGTGGGATCTTGACCAAGAACTCGCGCTCGCGCGGCAGCGTGCCCTGGCCCTTGCACTCCGGGCACGGGTCGGCGACCAGCTTGCCCTGGCCCCCGCAGGCGCCGCAGGTCTTGCCGAGCGAGAAGAAGCCCTGCCGCACGCGGATCTCGCCGCGGCCGCCGCAGGTGGGACAGGGCTTTAAGCCGCGCGCCGCGCCGCGGGCGCCGCTGCCTGTGCAGGCGCGACAGGTCTCGCGGGTCTGGAACGAGATGTTCTTCTGGCAGCCGAACGCGGCCTCTTCGAACGACACCTCGAGCGTGTAGCGCAGGTCGCGCCCCTGTGCACCCCGCTTGCGCGCCGCCCCGCCGAAGATCTCGCCGAACAGCCCGCTAAACAGGTCCTGCACGCTCGCGAACGGAAAGCCGCCCGCAAACGGGTCGCCCGCGCCATCGGCGCCGAAGCGATCGTAGCGCGCCCGCTTGTCGGGGTCGGACAGGATGGCGTAGGCGGCCGCCACTTCCTTGAACTTCTCCTCGGCTCCGCGATCGCCCGGGTTGCGGTCGGGATGATACTGCACGGCCAGGCGCCGAAAGGCCGCCTTCAGCTCGTCATTGGTGGCGTCGCGCGCCACCCCGAGCAGCTCGTAGTAGTCGCGCTTGTGCGCGCTTGCGCTCATCGCAATCGGCTAGGTCTGCCCCTCGCCGCCGCCCTTGAGCGCCTCCGCGTACATCAGCTCGGCGATCCGGTGCGACGATGCCTCCAGCCGCCGCAGCGCTTCCCGGAGCGCGTTCACGTCGGCGAGGTCGCTCACGTCCTTGCAGTAGCGCAGATCCTCCCCGATCTGGGTGCGCTCCTCCTCGGACAGCATGCTGCCGTACTCCTCGAGCGCACGCTCGGTCGTGTAGATCAAGGTCTCGGCGTTGTTCTTGATCTCGGCGAACTCCCGTTTGCGCTCGTCCTCGTCGGCATAGGCGGCCGCTTCCTCGAGGATGCGCTGGATGTCGGCCTCGGACAGGCCGCTGGTCGGCATGACCTTGACCGTCTGCTCCTTGCCGCTGCCCAGATCCTTAGCCGACACCGACAGGATGCCGTTGGCGTCGAGCTCGAAGCTGACCTGGATCTGCGGAACCCCGCGCGGCGCGGGCGGGATGCCCAGGAGCTGGAAGTTGGCCAGGCTCTTGTTGTCCGCGGCCAGCGGGCGCTCGCCCTGCAGCACGTGGATGTTGACGAAGGGCTGGTTGTCGACCGCGGTCGAGAACACCTCGGACTTGCGGGTCGGGATGGTGGTGTTTTTGGGAATGAGGGTGGTGAAGACGCCGCCCGCCGTCTCGACGCCCAGCGAGAGCGGGGTCACGTCGAGCAGCAGCACCTCCTGCACGGTGCCCTTGAGAACCGCGCCCTGGATGGCCGCGCCCACCGCCACCACCTCGTCGGGGTTGACCTCCTTGGACGGCCGCCGACCGAAAAACTCGGCCACCTTCTGCTGCACGGCCGGCATGCGGGTCATGCCGCCGACCAGGATCACGGTCTGGATGTCGGCGGTCGTGACGCCGGCGTCGCCGAGCGCGATTTCGCACGGGCCCATGGTCTTTTCGACCAGATCGGAGACCAGGCTCTCGAGCTTGGAGCGCTTGATGGGGATGTTCAGGTGCTTGGGGCCCGATGCGTCGGCGGTGATGAAGGGCAGATTGACGTCGGTCTCGAGCGAGCTCGACAGCTCGTGCTTGGCCTTCTCGGCGGCCTCCTTGAGCCGCTGCAGCGCCATCTTGTCCTTGCGCAGATCGATCTTGGTCTCGGCGAGGAATCCCTCGGCCAGCCAGTTGACCAGCCGCTGATCGAAATCCTCGCCGCCCAGGAAGGTGTCGCCGTTGGTGGCCTTGACCTCGAACACGCCCGAGCGCAGCTCCAGGATCGAGATGTCGAAGGTGCCGCCGCCCAGATCGAACACCGCGATGCGCTCATCGCGCTCTTTCTGCGCGCCGTAGGCGAGCGCGGCCGCGGTCGGCTCGTTGATGATGCGCAACACCTCCAGCCCCGCGATGCGGCCGGCGTCCTTGGTCGCCTGCCGCTGCGTGTCGTCGAAGTAGGCCGGCACCGTGACCACCGCCTCGGTCACCTCTTCGCTGAGGTAGTCCTCGGCGGTCTGCTTCATCTTGGTCAGGATGGCGGCCGAGATCTCGCTGGGCGAGTAGTCGCGGCCGCGGATGCGCACCCATGCGTCGCCGTTCTGCGCGGATACGATCTGGTAGGGGCAGGTGGCCTTGTGGCGCTGTACCTCGGGATCGGCGAACTTGCGGCCGATCAGCCGCTTGACCGCAAAGATGGTGTTCTCCGGATTGGTGATGGCCTGCCGCTTGGCGATCTGCCCGACCAGACGCTCGCCGCCCTCGGTCATCGCCACCACCGACGGCGTGGTGCGCGAGCCCTCGCGGTTCGGAATCACCATGGCGCTGTCGCCTTCGAAGAGGGCCACGCACGAGTTGGTCGTGCCCAGATCGATGCCGATCACGCGTCCCATCAGATGTCCCCCGTATCTTCGGGCTCGCCGCCTGCAATCGCATCGTGCGGCCCCGTGCGGTCGGCCCCGCCTTTTTCCGCGCCCCGTGCGCCCGTTCCGTCCTCCTCTCCCTCCGCGCTTTTGGCCGCGGCCCGGCTCACCGGCTTGGCGACCACCACCAGAGCCGGCCGGAGCAGCTTCTTGCCGATCGTGTAGCCTTTTTGCAGCTCGCTGGTCACGGTGCCGGCCGGATGCTCGTCGGTCTCGAGCTGCGAGATGGCCTCGTGCAGTGCCGGATCGAACGCCTTCCCCGTCGATTCGATCGCACGCACGTCGAACTTCTCGAGCGTCGCGCCCAGCTGCTTGAGCACCAGCCGCACACCGTCCAGGATCGCGCCCGGATCGGTGGTGCTCTCGTGGGCCAGTGCGCGCTCGAGGTTGTCGACGGCCGGCAGGAGCTCCTTGAGCAGCGCCGTCCGGCCGCGCTCCTCGGCCTCGGCGGCCTCCTTGCGCGAGCGCTTCTTGAAGTTGTCGAAGTCGGCGGCGGTGCGCAGCAGCCGGTCGTAGGTTTCTTTCTTTTCCTTCTGGAGCTGCTCGATCTGCGTGCTCAGCGCCTCCACCTGATGCGTGCGCGCGGTATCCTCGGCCGACGCGAGCTCCTGCGGCGCCGCCGAGTCAGGCGGGGCTTCGGCATCGATCTCGAGCGCCTCCTTGCCCTGGTCCTTGCCGTCGTCTCCCGACATCAGCCTCTCACATGCGATTGAGCACGTCGGATAGAAGGTGCGCGGTAAAATCGACCAGCGAGATCACCCTCGAGTAGTTCATGCGTTGGGGGCCGATCACGCCCAGGGTGCCGAGCGGCCGGTCCTCGGGCCCGTACGAGGCCGCCACCACGCTCATGTCGCGCAGCGGCGCCAGGTTGGTCTCGGCGCCGATGAAGACCTGGATGCCGGGCGCCTCCAGCGTGCGATCGAGCAGCGCCAGCATCTGCTGCTTCTCCTCGAGCGCCTTGAGCAGAGTGCGCAGCTTCTCGGGATCGTGCTGCTTGTCGAGCAGGTTGGCCTGACCCTCGATGATCACGTCGGGCCGGCCCACGCCCTCGAGCGCCTGCGCGCCCAGCGCCAGCGCACGTGCGACCAGCTGGTCGTATTGGTTCTTGGTGCGGCCGATCTCCTCGACCACCTTGGCGCGCACTTCCTCGAGCGTCAGGCCTTCCAAGAGCGAGTTCAGGTAATTGTGGATGCGGTCGAGCTCGGGGTCCGAGAGCGGCTTGTCGAGCGGGATGATCTTGTTGACCACCTTGCCGGCTTTGGTGACCAGGACCGCCAGAAGCTCGCTCTCGCGCAGCCGCATGAACTCGATGTGCTCGAATACGTTCGAGTCCGCGCGCGGCGCAAACACGAGCGCGGTGTGCTGCGACAGCTCCGACAGCAGCTTCGAGGTCTCTTTCATCAGGTCGTCGAACTCGAGCGCGGTGACCTGGTAGCGGGCGGCGATCTCCTCCTTCTCCTTGGCCGACAAGCTGCGCACCTTGAGCAGCGTGTCCACGAAATAGCGCAGGCCGGCGTCGGTGGGAACGCGCCCGGCCGAGGTGTGCGGCTGCGTGAGCAGGCCGGTTTCTTCGAGGTCCGCCATCACGTTGCGCACGGTCGCAGGCGACAGCTCGAGCCCGTACCGCTTGGTGATGGTCCGCGAGCCCACCGCGTCACCGGTGGCAATGAACTCCTGCACCACCGCCTGCAGAATCTTGCGTGCGCGGTGATTGATGTCAGGCATGGGACTCTTAATTTCTATCGTAGAGACCGGTATTTAGCAAGGAGTCGAAAGTCGAAAGTCGAAAGTCGCGAGTCGAAAAGCTACAGAAAGTGGGTGGCTACGGTGTCGGCGAGCAGCATGCCGCGATCGGTCAGGCGCAAGAAAGAAGGGCTGACCTCGAGAAGGCCAGCGCGCTCGAGCTGCTCGACCGTGCCGGCGTGCTCGATGGCCGGGTCGGCCCCGTAGCGCTCGGCAAAGGCCTGGCGCGGAATGCCCTGGTCGAGGCGGCGCAGCCACAGCCAGATGGCCTCGCGCCGCAGCGCCGGGGCAGCCAGAGTTTCCCGAAGCGCGGGCGGGCCCGCGGGCGCGCCAAGGTATGCGTCAAGCTGGCGCGAGTTGGCGAAACGCTCGCCGCCGCCGTCGGGAAGCTGGCGAAACGAGTGCGCGCTCATGCCCAGGCCCAGATATTCGCCGCCGCGCCAGTACAGCGAGTTGTGCACGGCCTCGCGGCCCGGACGGGCGTAGCTCGAGATCTCGTAGTGAATGTAGCCGGCCGCGCGCATGTGGCCGTGCGCGGCCATGAAATGGTCCGCGCCCTCGGACGTGCGCATACCCTGACGCGCAAACTGGGTGCCGGGCTCGATGGTGAGCTGGTACAGCGACAGATGCTCGAGCTCGAGCGCACACGCGGCCGCGAGCTCGGCCTGGAAGGCGGCCACCGATTGCCCGGGCAGCGCAAACATGAGGTCGGCCGACAGGCTGGCGAAGCCGGCCGCGCGTG
Source organism: Polyangia bacterium (assembly GCA_035258845.1). Taxonomy (GTDB): domain Bacteria; phylum Myxococcota_A; class Polyangia; order JAHFDS01; family DATFWX01; genus DATFWX01. The sequence continues at coordinate 18,769 of DATFWX010000199.1, forward strand.
CATGCGCGATGGCCTCCCGCGCCTGCGCGGCCGAGTGCTGCCGACCGAGCGCGCGCAACTGTGCGTCATCGAGCGACTCGATTCCAATCGAAAGGCGTGTGACCCCGGCGGCGCGCAGAGCGGCCGCGTGCTGCGCCGACAGCTCGCCCGGGATGCACTCGACGGTCACCTCCTCGGGTTCGCCAAAGCGGCTTACGAGCGCGCCGATGACGCGGCCGACACAATCGGCACGCCACAGGCCCGGCGTGCCGCCGCCGAAATAGATCGAAACCGCGCGCCGGCCCGGAAACAGCGCGGCCCGCGCATCGAGCTCGGTGAGCACCGCCCGCTCGTACTCCTGGTGCGGGATGCGAGGCCTCACCGCCACCGCAAAGTCGCAAAACGGACAGCGCTTGCGGCAATACGGAAAGTGGATATAGATCCCGAACATATGCGGGAAGTGTACCTCGATCATGCGGCCTCGACGCCGGTCGACCCTCGGGTGGTGGACGCTCTTTCGCCCTATTTTCGCGAGCAGTTTGGTAACCCATCGTCTTTGCACCGCAAGGGGATCGAGGCCGAGCGCGGTATCAATGTCGCGCGCGCCGAGATCGCGCGGGCCGTGGGCGTAGAGCCTGCGCAGGTCTTCTTCACCTCGGGCGGCACCGAGTCGAACGCCATCGGCATCCTGGGCGCGCCGGCGCGCGGACGGGCGGCCGTGGCCTCGGCCATCGAGCATCCGTCGGCGCTGGGCTCGGCGCGCATGCGGGCCGGCGACGGCCTGCGCGTGATCGACATCTCGCCGCGCGGCACGGTCGATGTGGAGGCGTTCGCGGCCGCCTGCGATCACGAGGTCGCGGTTGCCACCTGCATGCTGGTTTCAAACGAGCTGGGCACCGTGCAGCCGGTTCGAGAAATTACCGAGCGGCTGCGCGCGCGCGGCTTTCGCGGCCATTTCCACGTCGATGCCGTACAGGCACTGGGCAAGCTCCCGCTCAGCCTGCCCGAGCTGGGTGCGGACTCGATCGCGCTGTCGTCGCACAAGCTGCATGGGCCCAAGGGTGTGGGGGCGCTGGTCGTGCGGTCGGGGGTTTCGCTGCGGCCGCTGTGGGGCGGTGGCAAGCACGAGGATGGCCTGCGCCCGGGCACCGAGAACGCGCCCGGCATCGTCGGCTTCGGCCGGGCGGCCGCGCTCGCCACGGCGGCGCTTGCGGAGGGCGCCGGTGCGCGCATGGCCGCGCTGCGCGATCTGCTGGTGGCGAAAGTGATGGCTGCAGTACCGGGCGTGCGCGAGTCGTGCCCGGGTGCGCCGCGTGCGCCCCACATCGCGTCGCTCGTGTTTCCTAATCTCGAGGCCGAGGTGCTGGTGCACGCGCTGGAGGCGCGCGGCGTCTACGCGTCCGCCGGGGCGGCCTGCGCCTCCCGCGACAAGACGCCCTCGCACGTGGCGCGCGCGCTCGGCCTGTCGGTGCGTGACGGGATGCTGCGGCTGTCCCTGGCCCGCATCAGCACCGAAGAGGACATCGAAATCGCAGCGGCTTGCATCCCGGAAGCCGTGAAGGCGGCCCGCCCGTGATCGTGTGCCGGTACTCGGAGATCTTCTTGAAGGGCAAGAATCGCTCGTGGTTCGAGCGGCGGCTCGAGCGCAACCTGCGTGCGCTGCTCTCCGACCTGCCCGACGCGCGCGTCGAGCGGCCGCACGGCCGGCTGCTGGTCCACGCCAGCGATCTGGAGGGGGCGCTGGCGCGTCTGGGCCGTTGCTTCGGCCTGCAGTCGATGAGCCCGGCCCTGCTCGCGCGGGCGGACATCGCGGACCTCGAGCGGGTGGCGATCGAGGGCGCGCGTGCGGAGTGGGAGCGGCGCGGCCAGCGCGGCACCTTCAAGGTCGAGGCGCGGCGCGCCGACAAGCGCTTTCCGCTGCCTTCGCCCGAGATCGCGCGGCGCGTCGGGGGCGCGATTCACGAGCAGGTCGGCATTCCGGTCGACGTGCACACGCCCGACTTCACGATTGGCGTCGAGGTGGGCGCGGACGGACGGGCCTTCGTGTTCGCCAAGACCGTGCCCGGGCCGGGCGGGCTGCCGGTGGGAACGGCTGGACGGGTGGTGTTGCTGCTGTCGGGCGGCATCGACTCGCCGGTCGCGGGCTGGATGATGGCCAAGCGGGGCGCGGAGCTCCGGCCGGTCTACTTCCACTCGTTCCCGTTCACGGGCGACAAGACCAAGGAGAAAGTGGCGCAGCTCGCGCGCGTGCTCGCGCGCTGGGCGGGCCCGATCACGCTGCGGGTGGTCCATTTTACCGAGGTGCAGAAAGCGCTGCGCGAGGCCGGGCCGGCCGAGCTGGCGGTGGTCCTGTACCGGCGCATGATGCTGCGGGTGGCCGAGGTGGTCGCGAAGGCCGAGAGCGCGCGCGGCCTGGCCACCGGGGACTCGCTTGGGCAGGTGGCCAGTCAGACGCTCGAGAACCTGGGCGTGATCGGCGAGGTGGCGACGCTGCCGGTTCTGCGGCCGCTCATCGGCTTCGACAAGGCCGACACCATTGCCCTGGCACGCCGGATCGGCACCTACGAGCTCTCGATTGCGCCGTACGAGGACTGTTGCTCGCTGTTTGTGCCCAAGCACCCGGCCACGCGCGCGCGGCTCGAGGATGTGCTCGCGGCCGAGTCCAAGCTGGACCCGGCCGCGCTGGCGAGCGAGCTTTTCGAGCGCTCGGAATCGATCGCCATGCCCTAACGCGTGTGTCATGCTCGCGCCGCGCGGCGATGATGTCGCTGTGCTAGCCGTGCGCATGGGCCCCGCGCGGTGCCGCCTCGACGCGACGGCCGGCCCCGCCGTCAGCCGGTTTCAGGCATGTGGTCGCAGGCGTACGCGGTCGCTCGGTCAAACCTTTCCCCACACCCTTCTTCCATGACCCTGTCCTCGAAGCCGCTTCGGCGGTGCCGGCCTACGAGCCGCTCAGGACCAGCGGCATCTCGATGTCGTACGGCTTGCCCTCGGACGGCCACGGCAGGTGCCGAATGACGCTTTGCAGG
>DATFWX010000200.1:0-15420 GCA_035258845.1 Polyangia bacterium
AACCCTGTTCGGGCTTGGGGAGGCGAACCCGCAGTGCGTCGACGTCACCGGCCAGCAGCCCGGCTCCGCAACCCTGACCGTGGCCACCGCCAACGCGCAGAAGACCATCTCGCTGGTCGTGGCCTCGATGATGAGACGCCCTGACCAGGCTCGCCCTGCCGCCGCATCGTCGCCGCCCGCAGCGCCTGCGCGCCGGCCGGCCCCGGGCCAGCGCGTCGCAGGCGAGTAGCGCCTGTGACCGCGCCCGCTCGCTTTTTCGCGACGCCCGCCGCCTGGCGGAAATGGCTCGAGAAGCACCACCGGCGAGCCGGCGAGCTTTGGGTCGGGTTTTACAAGCGTGTGTCGGGCAAGCTCAGCATGACCTGGCCCGAGTCGGTGGACCCGGCGTTGTGCTTGGGCTGGATCGACGGCATTCGAAAGCGCATCGACGAGGTTCTTTCGGAGCCGGCCGCCCTGGTACCGCAAGACCGCTCTGTATTGGGTCGTGAGCGCAAAGCAGGCGCCCACGCGCGCGCGCCGGCTGGCGACCTTGATCGCGGACTCGCAAAACCGGCGAACGATTGCGCAGCTCACGCGCAAACCGCGCTGAGAGATGGTTTCGACAGGGGCCGCCCGGCGCGGTATAAGCTGACACGCATGCTGGTCGCCGCCGTCTTGGCCGCCCTGCACTCGCTCGCGCTCGCGTTGGGCCTGGGCAGCGTGTTCGCGCGCGGGCTGCGCCTGCGTGACCTGCGCCGATCCCCGAACGACGGTGATGCCTTGTCGCGCCTGCTGCGGGCCGACAACCTCTGGGGGCTGGCCGCGCTGCTCTGGATCGCAACCGGGCTTTTGCGCGCCTTCGGCGCGATCGAGAAGGAATCGGCCTTCTACCTGCGCAACGGCTTCTTCCATCTGAAGATGGGCCGTTTCGTCGCGGTGTTGGCGCTCGAGGTGGCTCCGATGGTCACGTTCATTCGCTGGCGCATCGCGCGCTCGCGCGGTGGGGCTTCGGTTGCGGCCGCTCCGCTCGGCGTCTTGATTCGCCTCAACGACGCCGAGGTCGCCCTGGTCCCGCTGATCCCGTTTGTCGCTGCGCTGATGGCGCGCGGCGCCTGGCTGTTCTAGCGAGCGCGCGGGATCACGCCTTCATGGTGCTGGAAGTTGCCGCACCACGTAGCCGTCCTTCATCACGAAATGGATGCGCTTGAGCACGCCGATGTCGTGCAGCGGATCGCCGGGCGCGGCCACCAGGTCGGCCGCCCGACCGGGCTCGACGAGCCCGCGCTGCCGCTCCACGCCGAGGAGCCGCGCCGCATTGATGGTCATGCTCTGCAGAATGGTCCGCGCCGGGATGCCCGCCTCCACGAAGCTGTCGATGAACGAGATGGCAAGCGAGCCCCGGGTCTGCCCGCGCAGCGGGAAGACCACGTCGGTCCCGAACGCCATGGTCACGCCGACGGCCTGGGCGCGCCGGAGCCGCTCAACGACCATCGGGTGGTATTCGGGGATGCCCATTTCGCGCGCGGCCAGCTCGGTAAAATCGGTGCCGACCAGAACCACGCCCTTGCGCTTCATCAGCCGGAGCGTCTCGGTCGACGCGCGATACCCGTGCTCGATCGAGGCCACCCCGGCATCGGCCGCCGCCCGCGCACCGGCGTCGGTGGCGCAATGGGCGGCCACGCGCAGGCCGGCTCGCGCCGCCTCGCGCACCAGGATGCGGATGTCGTCGGCCGTGTAGGCGTAGGGTCGATCGTCGACCGCGATCTTGATGACCCGCGCGCCGAACAGCACGTTCTTGCGCACCGCCTTCCGCATCTCGTCGGCCGTGTCCGCGTACAGGTACTCGGGCTCGCCCAGATCGGGCCGCTCGGGCTGCAGCTGCCGGTACTGGCCGCCCAGCGGCCCGATGATGCGGCCGGCGTTGAGGATGGTCGGGCCCGGGACCAGCCCTTCCTCGACCGCGCGCCGCAGATCGGTGTCGGCATAGTTGCCGGCGTTGCCCACGTCGCGCACGGTCGTGAAGCCGGCCTCCAGCATCTCGCGGGCATTGGCCGCGCCGATCAGTGCCCGATGTGCGGTGGTATCGAGCACGGTGGCCCCGAGCAGGCGCCCGATGAGCTCGTCCAGGCCCCGGCCGCCCTGGGTCGAGAGTGTCAGGCACAGGTGTGTGTGCGCGTCGAACAAACCGGGCAGCACCGTCGAGCGCGAAAGATCGATGAGCTTCGCGTCGCGCGGGATGGCCAGCTTGCCGACCGCCTTGATGGTTCTTCCCTCGATCAGGATGACCTGATCCGAGGCCATGGCTCCGGTCGTGGGATCGAACAGCCGGCCGGCCTTGAGGGCGGTGACCTGCGACAACGCGGTCGCCGGGAGCAGGCCCATCACCAGGGCGGGCAGCAGGGCTCGCATCACGGTGGAACCGGAACCGGCACCCGCAGGATGTCGTAGCCCGAAGCTCCGCTCACCACGTCCGCGATGAGATCCTGCGCGCCCGGCAGTAGCACGAAGTCCACGGTCGACGGCACCACCCAGTGCTTGGTGCCGGCCGCCTGGTCGATGACCACCAGGCGGTTCCAACTGCCCGCGTAGACCGCGTTCTCGACCGCCAGCACGCGATGGTCGGGCAGCTCGCGATAGGCGTGCACGTTCAGGCCCAACGTGACCGGCGCGCCGTCGGGCAGGGCCACCGAGGTCAGATCGCCGTAGGTCCCGATGGTGGCGGCGTGCTCGAGGAAGAGGACGCGGGCGCCGTCCTGGCCAAAACGCAGCAGCCGTCCGCGCTCCATCAGCCGCCCGTCGCCGAGCCAGCCGTCGCCGGCGCCACCCGCGTAGCGAGTCCCCGGGTCGCGGCTGTAGACGATTTCGCCGTGCGGTCCCAGCGTGAGCAGGCGGGCTCCGCCGGGCGCGATGGCAGCAGCCGCTGCGCTTCCGTCGAGCGGGACCTGCCACAAGCTGCCCCCGCTCGCGTAGTAGGCCGCGCCGCTCGCCAAAGTCAGCGTGGCCGGATCGAAACCGGTCGGCGCCAGCACGAGATCGGGGCCGTCCGAAAGCGGCACCGATCGGAAACCGTCCTCGCCCACCGTGAGAACCGCATCGTGGAGGTTGTCGAGGACGAAGGCGGGCGGTCGCGTCCCCAGCTCGCGGGCGCTCCCATCGAGCGTCGAGTAGGCGGTCATCCGGCCCGACGGCTGGTGCACGACCAGTGCGCTGCCGTCCGCGCTGAGCAGGAAATCGAAGCCGGCCGCTTGCTCGGGCCGGGTCGGATCGATGCCGGCCGGCAGGGGCAGCGCGAGCTGGTACCTGTGGTCGCGGCGGTACACGTCGTAGTGCGTGGTGGCCGGATCCAGGACCCAGTAGACGAACACGTCGGCGGCCCCATCGTCGTTGGTGTAGAGCAGGGCGCGACCGGCCGGCATGGTGAAGGAGGCGTCCGCGGCCGCTGGATCGCCCGGCCGGTGCAGCGTGACCGTGCGGGTCAGAGCCTGTGCGTCGTCGCGCATCTGGTAGAGCTCGCGGCCATGCAGCGCGAAGCCGTCGGCATCGATGATCTCGTCGGTGGAAAGGGCGGCCACGCAGGTGCGGCCGCAGCCCGGCCCCACCCACGGGCTTTCGCCCATGCGAGTCAGGTGCATGCGCTTGCAGTTGCGCGCGATGCTGCCGCCCAGGCCACCGCCTTCGCCGAGGCGACCCGACCAGAACTCGCAAAATGCGGCCCAGGGTGCGCCATCAGAACCGGTCAGCAGAGCCGCGCGGCTGGCCGGCACGTGGTTGAGCTTCTGGAACCCGGACAGCGCCGGCGGATCGCCGACCAGCGGGAACGGCACTTTCTGGTCGTTCCATTCGAATGTGCAGGCGGCGGCCGTGAGCGGGAGCGCAAGCGCAAGCATGGAGCCGCGCCCGCTCAAAATCGCCCCCTTACGCCGATCGAGGGCAGCACCCAGCGAAAGCCCTGGAACTGAGGCTGGTCGTACCGCGTGACCATGAGCACCGGGTCCTTGGGGAAGGTTACACCATAGATGCTCTCGGAGTAGGTGGCATTGAGAATCTCGACGAACAGCGCGAGCGCCCAGCGCTGGTAGATCCACTCGCGGTCCAGGCGCAGATCGAGCTGCAGGTAGGTGGGCAGGCGCTCATTGTTCCGGCTGCCTGAAAAGGTGCCGGTCGCGACGTCCGGCTGCAGGCGCGTGTAGGGCCGACCGGTCTGCAGGTTGAACCGCGCCCCCAGGAGAAGGCGCCTGGGCAGGCGCGCCTGCACAACCCCGTTGAGCACGTGCGTCTGGTCGAAATCCGAGGGAGCGCGTCCGCACGAGTACAGGCGCTCGGCCCGGCTCAGCGTGTAGGCGAGCCAGCCGGTCAGTCGGCCGACCTGTCGCCGCGCCAGCAGCTCGAGCCCGTAGCCGTCGCCGCTGACCTGGCGGGTGACGTACGAGGCCACACCCGACAGCGACTCCGGCGGCGGCGAGGTGCAGGCCGCGCCCTGGTAGTCGAGCACGACGTCGTTGATGTTCTCGAAGTGGCCGTAGTAGGCGGTGGCCGACACCGAGAGGTCGCGCGGCAGCCCCACCCGTGCGCCCAGGCTGCCCTCGAGGGTCCGCTGCAAACCGAGCTGCAGCGCGAAGGTGTCGATCCCGGGCAGCGGCACCGGGAACGAGGGCGCCTGCGAGTACTGACCAAAGCCGCCGAAAATCTCGAGCTGCTCGCGGGGCGCGTAGCGAAACAGGACGCGCGGGTCGACGCCCAAGAGAGTGACCGCGCCGGCATGGTAAAGGTCCGCGCGCACGCCGGCGGTGAGGGTGGCCGGGTGGCCGCCCAACCGTGGAATGGAAAGGGTGCCCTGGACATAGGCGCCGCCGACGATGCCGTCGCGGTTGCCGGCCAGCTCGCCCAGCTCGTCGGGCGCCGCGCGCGGCTGATCGACCTGGAAGTTCTCGCCGCTGAAGCGCGACAGCTCTCCGTCGATGCCGGCGAAAAGCGTGAGGCTCTTCAAGTGGAGCCGTGCGCCCGTGCGCGCCGCCAGCGCCAGCTTCTGCACGCCCTCGCCGCTGAAGATGCTCATGCGGTCGAGCCCGCCCACGAGCGCCGTCTCCAGCTCGAGCCGGCCGCGGCGGGTGCGCTCGCGAAGCTGCAGGCGATGGAACTCGACCAGGAGCTGTGCGGCCGCGTTCGTGCGACCGGTCGGCAGCTGGGCGATGGTCAGCGAATCGTACGAGCCCAGAGCCTCGGCGGTCAGGCCCTGCCAGTCGACGCGGAGCTGATAGTCCCAGTAGCTGAGATCGACCCTCGAATCGACCAGGTGAATGATGGGTGCCGGATATCCGTACCGTCCGGCCGCCAGCACTTGCACGCCGCCCGGCAGGCGCACTTCCGCGAGCAGGGAGCTGTCGTACAGGCGCAGCTCGACCTCACCGTGCTGGCGCGCGTCGGTGCGAGCGGGCCGGGTGGCGGCATCGACCACGCCCGACGCATTGCGACCGAAGGTGACGTCGTAGGTCCCGGGGTAAAAGTCGATGCGCTCGAGGATGCGCGGGTGCACGATGCCGTCGACGAACACCAGGTGAAACAGTTGGGGCACGCGCATGCCGTCGAGAAAGAAGCCGTTCATGCCCGGGGTGCCGCCCCGGACCACGTAGATGGGCAGGACTGGAATGGGCGCAATCACGCCCGGCAGCGTGGCAATGACCCGGAACGGGTCGCCGGCCGCGCCCGGCACCTGCAGAAGCTCCTGCTCGCGCAGCACGAAGCGCTCGCCCTCGTGCGCAGAGCGACCGTGCACGATGGTCTGGTAGCGGGGCCGCGCGCCGACGTCCTGGGGCAGCAGGCGATACTCGACCGTGCGCAGGAGGTGGGCGGGGATCTTCTCGGTCAGGTGCAGGGATTCGTATCCCGGGGCGGCGATGGTGAGCTCGACCTCGCCGGCCGTGACCTCCAGATCGAAGCGACCGTCGGCATCGGTGACGGTGGACTCGCCGGTGCGCGCGCGCAGCAGCGCGCCCGCGATGGGGACTGCGGAGGCTCGCTCGAACACGCGGCCCGACAGCCGGCCGCGGGCCGGGTCCGCGGTGGCGCCGGCGCCCGCCGCCGTCGCGAGGCATGCGCAGGCGGCCAGGATGCGCAGAAAAGGCAGCGGTCGCATGCGTGCCTAGGTTAACGCGACAGTAGATCGGGACTCACCCGCGCTCGGTGGGGTTGCCCAAGCGAACGTAAAGAAGTGTGAAGGTTGCGAGGGCGAGGTGGCGCCGAGGACGCCGCTTCCGCCCTCCTTGATCGCACCGGCTCCTTAACCACAGAGAGCACAGAGAACACAGAGGCTTGACCAGTCCACGGGATCGGCCTCCATGCTTCGAGCCGGAACCTTTTCTTTTCTCTGTGCTCTCTGTGTTCTCCGTGGTGAACTTCCAGGCGCTCTTTAGAAGGGCACGGACAGGCCGGCCCCACCGTGCAGCGCGAAGTCGCTCTCGCTGCCCAAAAGGCCGCTCGGCCGCACGAACAGCTCCAGCCGAGCATACTTGAGCTGGAACAGCTCGACGCCGACCTCGGCCGCCAGGAGCAGTAGATCGCGGTGATCGAGCCGCGCGTAACCGGCGCGCAGGCCCAGATAGGGATTGAGGAAGCGACGCGTCCCGCCGCCCAGAAAGTCCGTGTAGGCGGCGCCGCCGAGGGTGGCGAGCACGGTCGGGCCCTCGACCTCGGGGGAGGCCAGCGCGTCCAGGTCGAACGAGAAGCCACGCGCCAGCTCGAGCACCGCTCCGCCGCCGTAGCGCACCTGCTGGCGGCCCGTGGGATCGGTCAGCGCGAGCAGGCCGAATCGACCGCCTACGTGAAACTTGGCATCGGCCAGGCGCGGGATGGGCCGCTTGCCGGTCAGCCGAATCTCGACGGTGGAGAAGGCCACCGCGTCGCCCAGCCACCGCAGCGTGCCCTTGATCTGCTCGATCTGCGTGCGCACGCGGGTCATCTCCTGCTCGACGCGCAGGATCTCCTCGACCTTGATGCTCTGGTGCTCGAGCACCTTTTGCAGGCGCGCCAGCGTCAGCTCCAGGTTGCGCAGCGCGATCTCGTGGTCGAAGAATTGGCGAGACACGTCGGTGGCGCTCACGCGCCGCGAGACCAGGTCGCCCTGCCGGGCCAGCCAGTCGAGAAAAGCCGGCACGGTCGCGGGCGGCAGGCGGACCTTGAGCTGACCTTCCCACGACGCCGCGGCCACCCCGCCCACGCGATCTTCGGTCACATGGCCACCGATCTCCTCGACATGCCTGCGGATGGCCTGGGCCACCGGCTGCACGTCGTCGGTCACGACCGTGACCCAGGCCTCGACCACCAGCTTCTCCGAGCCGGGCTTGCCGGCCTGGCGCTCCGGCTCGGGCTCGGACGCGGCCTCCCTGCTGCCCGCGCCGAGCGCGCCGAACAGGCCGGTCACGGTTGTGCTCAAAGAGGGCCCGCTGGTGCGCTCGGCGATGGCCATCGTGCGCATCGGCTCGGCGGGCGGTGGCGCTGGCTGCGCCGGCTGCACCGGCGGTCCCGCTGGCGTGGGCGCGCCCATGGCCGCATAGGGATCGGCAATTTTGGACTCGATCGACGGCTCCTGGCTGACCGAGACCGTCTCGGGAGCGCTGCTCTCGTGCGCAAAGCACCCGCACACGAGAGCGGCCAGCAAGCCGGGCGCGCCCGGGCGCCATCGCCTCGAAACCCGGCGCCTACGCTCGCCGCTCATCCTGTTCCTTCGCGTCTCGCTCCGGCGCGGCTCGGCGGCTCGCTCCGCTGCACTCCGCTCGCAAGCCTCGAAACCCCGCGCCTACGCTCGCCGCTCATGACGCAGGAGCATACGGGCAGGTCGGGACCGCCTTCTACTTGAATGATTCCGCCCTTCATGTTACGCGCCGGGCTGCTCATGAAACCCAGCACCTTTCGGACCTGCCTCCTGATTGCAGCCCTGTCCAGCGCCGGCAGCGGCTGCGGCGACAGCCAGCCCGCGACCGGCAGCGATGGGGCAGGCACGCGCGATGCCGCCTCCGACACCGGGCCCGCCCCCGACGCGAGCGCCGATACAGGCTCCGGCTCCGACGGGCCCACGGACACCTGCCCGCGCCCGCCCCGGGCAGCTGACGGTGCGCGCAAAGTGGCTGTGTCGCATCCGTACGGCGCGGGCGGACAGTCCGCGAGCGACTTCGAGCTCCTGGACCTGAGCGCGGACGGAGCCCTCACGACCTCCGGAGCCCGCTTTGCCATGGGCCATGCCACGCAGGGACGCATTCAGTTCACGCCCGACGGGAAGGTGGGGCTGCTCGCACAGGACGACGGCTCGATTGGAGCCTTTGCGGTGGATCCATCGGGTGCGGCTCGGGTCATCCACCAGAGCTTCCGCGGCGCGTTCTATGCTTCCTCAATCGTGATGGATCCGTCGGGGCAGAAAGCCTATGTCCTCGACACCGAGTGGCGCAACTCGGGCGGCGGGATCTACCAGATCGACATCGCGTGCGACGGGACGCTCGTCGATCGTGGCCTGTGGGCGCCGGCCAAGCTGGCCTACAGCATGCTGCTCGTCCCCGGCAACGCGGACCGCGTCGCGGTCGCGGCCAGCGACATTCTGAGCGCAACCATGCCGGGCCCAAACGCATTCCTTTTAAGCCGCTCGCCCACACCGACTCTTCTGGGCTCCGTCGATGCGTTCGGCGACAACGACGCGATCGTGCCCGATGCGGCGCTGACTCCGGACGGGCGCTTCTTCCTGATCGCCGACAACAACGAGTTTTCGGCCCACTCGAACCGCATCGCGGTCGTCGACCTCAGCGTGCAGCCGCTGCGAGCCGTGCAGGTTCTGTCCCCGCTCCAGGATCCGGTCGCGGTGGTGCCGTCGCCCGCGGGCGATGCTCTGCTGGTCGCAAGCGGCTACGGCAACGCGCTTTTCGTGGTCGGCTATCACCCGGAGGCCACGCCGCCGTTCGTGGTCACGGGCGAGGTCACGTATCGGGGCGGGCGGCCGCAGCTTCCCGGACCGGCCGTGCTGATCGCGCGCGGCATGCTGGCGGGGCGCGTGCTGGTCGCCGAGACCGGCGGCCTGCGGCAGGTGCAGTTCGCGGGCGGCGGCATGGTCCAGGATCTGGGCGTCACGACCATCGGGTCCGGAAGCACCGCGCTCATCGGGGCGCTGGGCGTGCAGCCCTGAGCGCAGGCGGCCTGGGGTCGCGGGACCAGGTTTGTTGCCGGATCCGTAACACTGTCTACACAGATTTACAGGACTTTGCCGCGGGAATGAATCTTGCCCTATGTGCTCCTTCTTAAAGGAGGCGCGCGTGATTGGCTTACATCGAGCGGTGCTGATGGGCGCGGCGGTCGCCGTCGGGATGGGGTCGTGTGCGGGCAGCGACCAGGGGCCGGCGCCGGGGGCTGATGGGCAGGCCGCGGCGTCGTGCCGCGACGGCATCCGCAACGGAACCGAGACCGACATCGACTGCGGCGGCACCTGTCCGCCCTGCGCCGATCTGAAAGCGTGCGCCGCTGCGACCGATTGCTCGAGCGGCGTGTGCATGCGTCAGATCTGCCAGGTGCCGACCTGCCAGGACGGCGTGCGCAACCAGGGCGAGACCAATGTCGACTGCGGCGGCCCCTGTCCCATCACCTTCAGCGGCGCCGGCTGCGTGAACGGCGTGAACGGCGCCACGCTCTGCACCTCTTACACCTCGGGCGACAAGTTCAGGGTCATGCTGACCTGGAACGCCAGCGGCGGCAACGCGTACGTGAACTATGCAACCGCTTACAACACGACCGGCGAGTTCAACACCATGGGAGTGCGCGGAGGCTCGCCCGTCAACATCTGCACCACGGGCCCGGTGACACAGACCTTCGATCTGCCGCTCGGGCGCGGCTACACGTTCAAGATCTGGCGGGCCTACTGCGTGCGCACCGACGCCTGCAGCGGCTGCGGCAACGACGCGGTGATCGACATGGGCGGGCCGTTCGGGATCGATCGGGACTGCGTCTAGGCCTCACTCCAGACCGCGCCGGATGGCAGGTCCTGTCCGCTCGCGGGACGCAGCGTCCCAGGTTTGGCTTTCCCCACCGCGCAACCGGGCGGAATCTCGTGCTCCCGGCTGGCACAGGGCTCGCTTCTTGCGCCGGCCATGTCGGGACTCCTGCGGGATGTGCGGCATGCGCTGCGGGTGCTTGCGCGCGCGCCCGGGCTGGTTACCGTCGTCGCGCTGACGCTCGCCATCGGCATCGGTGCGAACACGGCCATTTTCAGCGTCGTGCGGGGCGTCCTTCTGCGGCCGCTGCCGTATCCGCAATCGGACCGGCTGGTGCGTGTCTTCGACCACTGGAATCTGTTTCCGCGCGGCTCGGTGTCGGTGCCCGAGCTGTTCGATTATCGGGCCCAGCTCACGCAGCTCGAGCAGGTGAGCGCCTACATCAACGCCAGCGGCAACCTGACCGGTGACGGCGCGCCCGAGCGGGTGGCGATGGGTCGCGGCACCGCGAGCCTGTTTCCGCTGCTCGGCGTCAGGCCCGTGCTGGGCCGCCTCTTTCTGCCCGAGGAGGATCAGGAAGGCCACGAGCAGGTCGCGCTGCTCACGTACGGGTTCTGGCAGCGTCGCTTTGGCGGCGATACCCAGGTGGTCGGTCGCTGGCTGCGCATCGACGGCCTGCCTTATCTTGTCGTCGGGGTGATGCCGCGCGGTTTCTCGCTCGGCCGCGAGGTCGACCTGTGGACGCCGCTCAGCTTTGACGCCACGCTGCGCAGCGAGCAGCGCCGCGGTGCCCATTTCCTGCGGGTGTTGGCGCGCCTCCGGCCGGGCGCAACCATGGCGCAGGCGGCTGCGGATCTCGATGTCGTGGGCGCGCGCCTGCGCGCCCAGCATCCGGACAAGTATCCTTCGGACGCGGGCTGGAACCCGGTCCCGGTCCCGATGCTGGAGACCGTCGTCCAAAAAGTCCGCCCCAGCCTGTGGCTGCTTACGGGCGCGGTCGGGCTGGTGCTGCTGATCGCGTGCGCGAACGTGGCCAACCTACTTCTCGCGCGTGGCTCGACCCGCCATCGCGAGCTGTCCTTGCGAGCGGCGCTGGGCGCCGGTCGGTGGCGCCTGGTGCGCGAGCTTCTGACCGAGAGCCTGCTGCTGGCGTTCGTGGGCGGCGGACTGGGCCTGCTGCTGTCGCTCTGGGGCGTGGATCTCCTGCTTGCGCTCGGACCGTCCGATCTTCCGCGCGCCTCCGAGATCCACGTGGACGGCGGTGTGCTGGCGTTCAGCCTCGCCGTCACGGTCGGAACCGGGATCAGCTTTGGCCTGCTGCCGGCGCTTTTGGTCTCGCGCGTCGATCTGCACGATGCACTGCGGGCGGGTGCGCGGGCCTCGGCGGGCCGGCGGCCGCGTCAGCTCCGGCGCGCCCTGGTGGTGGCCGAGGTGGCGCTGGCGCTGGTGCTGTTGGCCGGCGCCGGGCTGCTCGTGCGCAGCTTCGCGCGCGTGGTCCACGTCGATTCGGGGTTCAAGCCCGACCACGCGCTGACCCTGTACATCGCGCTGCCGGGGCCGATCGGGCAGGACACCGACGCCGATCGGGCGCGCTATGGACGTTTCTTCAAGCAGGCCACCGAGCGGCTGCGCCAGCTGCCGGGTGTCGATGCCGCCGGCGCCGTCGACATTCTGCCCATGAGCAACGAGGATTCGGACAATACCTTCCAGATCGTCGACCACCCGCGGCCGCCCGACGTGGCGCCGCCCGACGAGCAGATGCGTTTCGTCACGCCCGGCTTCTTCGAGGCGCTGGGGATCCCGCTTCTGCGCGGGCGCGCGATCACGAGCGACGACGCGCCGGGCGGGACGTTTGCCGTGGTTGTGAACCGCACGTTCGCGGAGCAGTACTGGCCGGGCGAGGATCCGCTGGGCCGTCGCATCAAGCTCGATTGGAACCGCGATACCTTCGGCACCGTGGTCGGAATCGTCGGCAACGTGCACGAGTTCGGCCTGGACGCGCCATTGAAGCCGGTCATGTACTGGGCGCACGCGCAGATGCCGTATCAGGCTCGCATGGCGATCGTCCTGCGCTCGCTTTTGCCCGAGGCGACGCTCCAGGCGGCCGCGCGCACCGAGCTGGCGCGGCTCGATCCCGACCAGCCGATCTACGACGTGCGGGCGATGAGCGTTTTCCTGTCGAAGTCGCTCGATGCGCGACGCTTCGCGCTGACGCTCCTGCAGATTTTTGCGGGGCTCGCGCTCGGATTGGCGGCGCTGGGGCTGTACGGCGTGATGGCCCACTCGGTGGAGCAGCGGACGCACGAGATCGGCGTGCGGATGGCGCTGGGTGCCCAGCGCGGCAACGTCCTCGGCATGGTCGCGCGCGAGGGCGCCCGCATGGTCGGGCTCGGGCTCGTGCTGGGTGTCCTGGGCGCGCTTCTGGCAACGCGCTGGCTGGGCGGGCTGCTCTATCAGGTCAGCCCGGCCGATCCGCTCGTGCTGCTGGGCGGCGCAGTGGTCTTGTGCCTGGCCTCCGCGCTTGCCGCCTATGTGCCCGCGCGGCGCGCGGTGCGCGTCGATCCGATGGTGGCGCTGCGTGAGGAATGACTCACGGGAACAGGTAGCGCAGAACCTGCAGGCCGCCTTCCTGCGGCACCATGACCAGCACCCCGCCCTCGTCGTCGACCGCCATCGGGCGCAGGGTTTCCTCGGCCGCCGGCCAGGGGGGGAGCTCCAACCGGCCGCTCGGCGTTCCGTCGAGCCCGAAACGTGCCACCACCACGCGCTCGTCGACGATTGCGAAGTCGGCCCCGTTTTCCGAGCCCACGTCGGCGGCCAGGTACACGTTGCCGCGCCGATCGCTGTCCAGCATCAAGATGTGCACGATGGGCTGGCCCGCCCGCAGGCGCTGGACCCACGCCAGCCGGCCGCTCGGGCGGTCGGTCGCGCGCAGCAGGCACTCGCCGGCCGCGCGATGGGCGATCTCGGCTTGCACGAGCAGGCGGCCGTCGCGCGACGGCCGACCCAGAAGCTCGGGCCGGTTGGGATCGGCGTTGCCATTCACATCTGCGACGCGCACGGAGCTGCCGTGCTGGCGCTCGACGTAGACGCCCTCGTCGTCTGCGAACACGCCGGTCGTGTCGCCGCCCTCGTCGACGCCGGGACCGACAAGCGGCAGCGCGCTCAGGAGCTTGCCCGACGGATCGTAGACCTGCACCGTGCGGTCGGCCAGGCGGTCGAGCACGACCGTGCGCCCCTCGGGGCCGAGCGCGAGGTCGGCTGCCGTGTCGCCCCCGACCTCGAGGATGGCCAGGAGCCTGCCTCCGCGATAGCGCTGCACGCGCCGGTTGACCTGGTCGAGCACGGCCAGCTCGCCGGGCGCACCCGCTGCCAGCGCCATCGGCGCCTCGGGGTTCGATTCCGGATCACGCCGCCGCCCGAACTCGCCCGGGCGCGCGCCCCAGGCCCCACGCAGGGCCACCGCGGCCGAGGCTGGAGACGCGCCCCGACCGGGTGCCGCGATCGCGGGCGCAAGCGCCGCCGGCGCCCGTGCCGCCGGAGTCGCCCGGGGCGCTCGGCGCGCGAGAGCACGCGAGCGCCCGCCCAGGAGCAGGGCAGCCAGCGCAACCAGGGCCAGGCCGCCCAACGCCAGCAGCAGCCGCCGCATCCGCTGACGCCTAGAATCCGTTGCGCCGGATGGCAATGTAGTTGCGCGAAGCCATCCGGGTGTCGTGCTGGATGCCGTAGCTGCAGCCTTTGGCTTCGTACGCTCTCATCCAGCCCCAGCCGTCGCCGCTCTCGAACAGGAAGATGTGGCCGGCGCCGTTCTCGTGATGCACCAGCGCGTCGCCGCGCCGGGCCGACGAGCGGGCGACCGGGCTCCA
This sequence comes from Polyangia bacterium, assembly GCA_035258845.1. Taxonomy (GTDB): domain Bacteria; phylum Myxococcota_A; class Polyangia; order JAHFDS01; family DATFWX01; genus DATFWX01. The sequence continues at coordinate 13,808 of DATFWX010000200.1, forward strand.
GTGCGCGCGCGTGTAGCGGAAGTTGTAGGTCGAGTAGGGATGCGAGCACGTGGTCAGCGCGATCGAGCCCGGCACCTGCCACACCTTGGCCAGGTAGCCCGAGCAGTCGGCGCCCCACCGGCCCGCGTGCGTGCAGTTGGGGCAGTTGCCGTAGCAGGCGCCGTAAGCGGTCGAGCCCGGATCCCAGCACCCGCCGCCCCAGTGATACGAAAAGCGGACGCCGCTCTGCGCGCGCATGATCGCTGCGTCGACCGCAGTTCCGCCCGCGCCGGTGGGCGCTTCGGTGTGCAGATAGGTCGCCGACGCCCAGCCGGTGCGCCCGGCATAGGTGACCTTGTTCCAGCCGCCCGAGACGCCGATCACGTTGACCTCGGCGCCATCGGGCATGGTCAGGATGATGGCGTACGAGGTCGAGGGTCCGGTGCGCAGGTGGAGCCCGCTCTGTGCGGTGACCCGCGCCTTGTGGCCGACCAGCGCGTAGGCCAGCGGCGGATCTCCGGTCTCCTCCTCGTCGATGGGGATGGTTTCGGGCGAGTCGCTCTCGTCGGTCTGATCGAAGAGGGCCCCGGGGTCGAGGGGCTGGTCGACCGCACCGACATCGCCCATGCAGCCTGCAAGCAGGCCCAGCGCGAGCCACGATCTCATCATTGCGCGTCCTCCGGTCCTGGCCGCGCTGCCTGGCAACCGATGTGCCAGCGAGGACAGCAGATCGAGATCGTGCATCAACAGCAGGTTGCGGTAGGCCGGCGTGCGCACTCTCGTGGGCAGGTTGCACTCACCCGAGGTGGACACTCCCATCTTGCCAGCGTCGACGGGCCGCTCCGTGGGCGCGCGTGCGCGCGTGGAGCTAGGGGGCTCGGACCGCGACCTGGAAGCGGCACAGCACGCCGATGTGATCCAGGGGCAGGATCCCCTGCACCGGCTGGTCGAGCACGTTCTCACAGCCGAGGACCGACGTTCGCGCCCGCGCTCCATCCCAAAAGTAGATGTAATCGATGCGGTGGCGTGGATTGTGGGAAGGGTAGGTGTAGCCGGGACTGCCCGGGCTCGAGGCCAGCCAGGCATCGGTCAAGCTACCGGTCACGCCCTGATAGCTGGCCTCACCGCGCAGCATCCGACTGGTCAGACTATCGGGTTCCTCGTTGATGCCAGCCCCCGAGCGGCCCAGCGAATGGGCTGATGCGGCCGCGCTACGTGCTTGCAGCCCTATCGCGGAGAGAGCGTTCGGTCAATTGCAGTTGTCAGAACCCCACTGGCCGGTTGTGCGCAAGCGCGATCCTGGGTGCGACATGAGTGCCCTGCGTGCTCGATGCAACAGTCCCTTGGATCGACCACTTAGCTGCTGGCATAGTGCTTGCTCGCACACTTTTGCATGCGGTGTCGACCTTTGCACGTATCCTTCGGTTGCATCCTTTTCCTGGCCAGCGTCGGCGCGGCGGTCACGAGCTGCGGGGACGATAGTGGCGGCGGCGGCAGTGGTGGATCGGGAGGCCGGGGTGGCTCGGGCGGGGTCGGGGGCAGTGGTGGCTCGGGCGGGAGCGGCGGCTCGGCCGGTGTCGGCGGAAGCGGCGGCGCGGGTGGGAGCGGCGGCTCGGCCGGCGTCGGCGGAAGCG
>DATFWX010000201.1:0-29332 GCA_035258845.1 Polyangia bacterium
TTCAGCTGCTAACACCCCACTTCTGCAAACCGGTAGCACGCTCCCGGCGCGCATGCTACCTTGAGTGTGTGCGGCGCTCGCTGCTCGTCCTTGCGGCCCTGTGGTTCGCGCCCACGAGCCTGGCCAGCGCGCAGAGCAAGCTCGACAAGCCCGAGAAATCCGAAAAATCAGACAAGCCGGCCGAGAAATCGGACAAGCCCGCACCTCCGCCGGCAGCCTCGGAGAAGAACGGCGCCGGTGAGCGGCCGGACGAGGCCCGCTCGCACGACTGGTCGGAAGCTGAAGTGTGGCAGGTGATGGCCGATCCGGGCGGCGGGGGCATCGTGCTTCTGCGCACCAAGGCCAACCCGCGCCGGATCATCCCGATTGCAATCGGACCGTCGGAGGCGCTGTCGATTCAGATGAAGCTGGCCGGCACCAGCTTCGTGCGGCCCCTGACCCACGACCTGCTCGACACGCTGGTCAAGCAGCTGGGCGCCAAAGTGGTCAAGGTCCGCATCGAGAAGCTGGAGGCGGTGCACGGCCGCGACGCCGGCACCTTCTTTGGCCGCGTGTTCGTGCGCCAGGGCAAGCGCCAGTTCGACCTGGATGCGCGCGCGTCCGACAGCATTGCGATTGCGCTGCGCGCCGACGCGCCCATCTTCGTGGCCACGCCGGTCGTCGAAAAGACCGGCCTCGACGCCAAGAAGTTCGAGGAGGAGGGCGACGTCGAGTCGCCGCTGCCGCGTCCCAAGTCGCGCCCGCCCTCCGAGCCCTTGTAGTATTCTCACGCCATCGTGCCGAGCGTCGGCGCGGGGTTTCGAGGCTTGAAGCGAGGCGCAGCCGAAGCGACTTGCCGAGCCGCGCCATAGCGAGGCACGATAACTCGATGGTTCGAGTTGCGGTGTTTCCGGGTGACGGCATCGGCCCCGAGGTCACCGAAGAAGCGATCGCGACCCTGCGCGCAGCCGGCGCCCGCTTCGGCTTGGCATGCGGATTCGAGAGCTGCGAAATCGGCGGCGCGGCCATCGAGCGCCACGGCGTGCCGCTGCCCGAGCCGGCGCTCGCGCTGGCCCAGAGCAGCGACGCGGTTCTTCTGGGCGCCGTCGGAGGACCGCGCTGGGATGGGCTGCCGTCCGTCAAGCGGCCCGAACGCGCTCTCCTGGGGCTGCGCAAGGCGATGGCGGTCTACGCCAACCTGCGGCCGGCGCGCGTCTACGACGCGCTCGCGGATGCGTCCACGCTCAAGCCCGAGGTCGTGCGCGGGGTCGACCTGATCGTGGTCCGCGAGCTGTGCGGCGGCATTTACTTCGGCCAGCCGCGCGGCGTCATCGACGAGTGTGGCATCAACACCGAGGTGTACACGGGGCCCGAGATCGAGCGTATCGCGCGCGTGGCCTTTCGCGTGGCCCGAGAGAGGCCGCGTTGCAAGGTGACCAGCGTCGACAAGGCCAACGTGCTCGAGTCGAGCGAGCTGTGGCGGAGGGTGGTGCAGAGCGTGCACGATCGCGAGTTTTCCGAGATTGCGCTCGAGCACATGCTGGTCGACAACTGCGCGATGCAGCTCGTGCGCGCACCCCGCCAGTTCGATGTCATCCTCACCACCAACCTGTTCGGGGACATCTTGTCGGACGAGGCCGCCATGTTGACCGGCTCCATCGGGATGCTGCCGTCGGCTTCGCTGGGCGAGGGCCGGCGCGGCCTCTATGAGCCCGTGCACGGCAGCGCGCCCGACATCGCGGGCCAGGGCAGAGCCAACCCGCTGGCGGCCATCCTGTCGGTGGCCCTGCTGGCGCGCCATTCGCTTGCGCGCGCCGACGTTGCGCACGCGATCGAGAGCGCGGTCGAGCGCGTGCTCGCGGACGGCGCTCGCAGCGCCGATCTGGGCGGCAGCGTGTCCACGAGCGAGATGGGGCAAAGGGTGCGGGCGGCCCTCGGATAGCGCCGACCGGCCACTCGAGTGGCCGGACCCCCACGCCGCCACCACGCCTATGTCGTCGATATCACGGGCTTCCCCCTTGGCACGTGGCCTGCGTACAGCTCCCTTGAGCGCCATGAGGCAACGCCTGCTCTTCGTCGCACTCGCCCTCGCCCTCGCCCTCCTGCTGGACGCGGGCGCGCACGCTGCCCCGGCGGATCGGCTGCGCCCGGATCAGGTTGCCGCGCACTACCCGCTTGGGGAGGGCCCTCCGGGGCGCTACGGCGAGCAAGGTCGACGCGTGGCCCGGCTCATCCAGAACGAGCTCGGTTTCGACGTTCGAGCGGTCCCCGTTTACATCGTGGATGGCCAGACCCTCGAGCAGATGCTGCGCGCGGCCGGGTCGCGCGTCGGCTTCCATTTCACGCTCGAAGGGTTGGAGCTCGACGGCAAGGTATACGTCCGCGAGCGACTGGGTTCGGTCGACGACGCGACGCTCATCCACGAAGTGATCCACGTCCTGTCCATGCGCTTCGCCAGCGAAGCCAACGGGGTCGGGCTCCACAGTCTCGTGGAAGGGCTGACTGAAGCCATGGCACAGCGCGTGGCGCCACCCAAGCGCCAGAGCTCGACCGATCTCGTGCGCAGGCGGCGGCCCGGTTACGTCGGATACACGAGGTTTGCCCATGCGCTGGCCGATCTCATTGGCGAGGCCCGGTTGCGGACCTGCTTCTTTTCGCTCGGCCTGGCTGCGCTCGCGCGCGAGGTCGACGCAAAGCTGGGAGCGGGCGCCTTCGCAAAGGCAGCGCGGCTGCTCGAGCGGGGCGATGTTCGCCCGGCCATCGCGATGCTCGAGCGCTGACCCGGAAACCGCCTAGAGCAGGGCGGCGACGTGCAAGACCAGCGCGGCCAGGTTGAGCCCCAGGCCGATCACTCCCCCGCGACGCTCGAGCAGGGCCCGGCCGCGCGCGTAGGAGTAGCCCGCCAGCACGGCGCCGGCGCCGTACGAGCACACCACCAGAAGGTCGAGCCCACGTGGCGCAACCCCGCTCACCTCGAGCCCGAGCCCGCCAAAAAAGGCCCCCAGAGCCAGCGCTAAAGCGGCGTAGCCGCGCATGCCGACCCTATATCATAATTAGGGAGATGGGCCCGGCCGCTCTGCTCGCGCTCTATGCCGCGACCGACTTCTGGCGCAGCGTGGCCAGCCAGCCCTACGACACCGCCATCGAGCAGGGCACGCGCCTGTCGCGGCAGGCCGAGCAGGTGTGCGCGGCGTGCAGCGAGGACGCGCCGCGCTTTCCCGAGATGCAGGCGCTCTGGCGCCAGGCGGCGGCCGCGTTTCGGCGTGCGTCCGCGCTGCGCCCGGAGGACGCCGAGCCGGCCTACTTCCTCGGGCACGCGCTCTACGAGGCCCACGACTTCGAGGCTGCCATCTCGGCGTTCGAGGAGGGGCGCCGCCGCAGCCCGGAGGGCGGCCGCGCCGGCGACATCGCCTTTGAGCTGGGCACCGCGCACTCCCGGCTGGGTCGGTTCCAGCGCGCCCTCGACGAGTACAATCGCGCGCTGCGCCTGGCCCACGATCCCTACGAGCGCTCGGTCCTGCTCATCAACGCCGCCGAATCGATGATGGCGCTGGGACGGCTCGAGGAAGCCATCCCTCTCTACCGGCGCGGGGTCGAGCTGGGGCAGATTGCGCTGCGCTCGGGCGCCATGTCGTCGGGGTCGCAGGCATTGCACCTGCTCGGGCTCGCGGTCGCGCTCGACCGCGACGAGCAGGAGGAAAAGGCGCTGGCGACCACCCGCCGCGCGCTCGAGCTGGACTCACAGATAAGCCAGCTTCGCGACCCGCACGTGTTCTTCGTGCCCGAGGGAGACATCGCCTACTACGAGGCGCTCAAGGATTTGGCGCAGGGCAAGCGGCCCGAGGCCGCGCGCTGGTTCGGGAGCTTTTTGCGGGTGGTTCCAAAGAGCCCATTTGTGGCGCGCGCGCGTGCGCACCTGGCAGCTTTGGGTGGCGAGCCGGCGGCGGGGCGTCGGCCGCTGCCGGTCGCGCTGGGACGCCTGGTGGCAGGCGTGGTGTCGGTCGATGGACCGCTGGTGGCGCCCGAGATCATGGCGACCCTGACCTCGGAGACGCACTGGGCCGCGCTCACGGGCTGCGTCGGCGACATGGCGGGCGCCCGGGTGGAGTTCACGGTGACGGCCAAGGGCACGGTGTCGCGGGTCGCGCTCAAGCCAGCGGCCCCGCAGGCCGAGCGCTGTCTGCTCGCAATCGTTCAAGGGATCCGATTCCGGGTGCCCGATCATCCGCGCCCGACTCGCTTCGTGCTGCGCTTGACGAGGGCGCCGTGAACGCGCTCGTTCTTCTGCTTCTGCTGGGTGGCGAGGGCGACTTCTGGACGCGCACGCTCGCGCGCAGCCCCGAGGTCGAGCGCTGGCTGCTCGAGGGAGACCAGCGGCTGCAGATGCGGGGCGAGGAGCATCTGCGCGAGGCCGAGGCCGCCTTTGCCGAGGCGGTCCGGCTGGCGCCCCGGGACCCGCGCGCGCGGCGCGAGCATGCTGGATCGCTGGTCGAGCTGGATCGCTATGCGGAGGCGCTGTCGGAGTGGCGCGCAGTGCGCGCCCTCGACCAGAAGCTGGACGCGGGTCAGGTCGCCTCGGGGATCGGGGTGTGTCTGGCTCACCTGGGCGAGCACGCGGCGGCGGCCCAGGAGTACCGGCGCGCGCTGGATGCGCGTGAGGGGGTCTCGTTCGCCATCGTGCACTGGAACCTGGGCGACGTGGAGATGGCGCTCGGGCATGTCGACGAGGCGCTGCGTCAATATCAGCTGGCGGCCGCCGCTGCCGCGGGCGCGGCCCCCGACAGCGCGCTCGCGCAGGAAGCCGCGGTGATCGATCTGGCGCTCGCGGTGGCCTACGATCGGCTCGAGGACGACGCCAAGGCGCGCGCACAGGCTCGCCGTGCGGTGTCCCGCAATGTGCTGCGGGTGCTGGCCACCCAATCCAAGATTTTCTTCGTGCCGCCCGAGGACCGCGCCTACTCGGTCGCGCTCGCGCACGAGGCGGCGGGCGAGCGGGTGTCCGCGCTCGAGCAGTGGACCGAGTATCTGCGCGCGGCCCCGCACGGTCCCTGGCTGGCGCGGGCGCGCGGCCACCTGGACGCGCTGATGAGCGAGCCCGTGCGCGCCGGCTCCGCGCCCTCGGAGCTCGGCAAGTGCGTGGTCGGTCGGCGCGTGGTGGCCGACGTGCGCCTGCAGGGCACTGGCGTCACGCCGGTCATCCGCATCTTCCCGGCCGAGCTTGCGCCCGAGGTGCGCCCGTGCCTGGACACGGCCGCGCGCCGCATCGGCGGCACCGCGCACTATCAGCTGGTCGGCAAGTAGAAACTGGACAGGCGCGCAGCGCTCCCTAGAATGGGCTCACCGCTTGGCGGACGCACGCTACATCGCGATCGAAGGGCCCCCGGGAGTCGGCAAGCGCAAGGTCGCGCGCGCGCTCGCGCGGCGCCTGGAGGCGCGGCTCTCCGAAGGGCCCTCCGAAAACCCATTCCTGCCCGGCTTCTATGCCGATCGCCGTCGTAACGCACTGCAAACACAGCTCTTTTTCTTGCTCGCCAGGTACCAGCAGCAAGCCGAGCTGGGCCAGGCCGACCTGTTTGCGCACGGCCGCCTGGTGGCCGACTACCTGCTCGTCCGCGACCGCATCTACGCTGGTTTGACCTTGTCTCACGACGAGCTTATTTTGTATAAGAAAGTCTACGGGCTGCTCGCGCCTCGTGTTCCGCGTCCCGACTTGGTGGTTTATCTGCAAGCGAGGCCCGAGGTCCTGCTGGGCCGCATTCGAAAGCGTGCCCTGACCCAGGAACGGCTCGTGACGCTGGATTACGTGGAGGAGGTCGCGAAGGCGTATCACGGGTTCTTCTTTCACTGGGCCGAGAGCCCACTGCTCGTCGTCGACATGTCCGAGGTTGACCTGGCAGCCGACATGGAGGAGCTGCTGGCGATCATCGGCAGGCATCGAGCCGGCGTGCAGCATTACATCCCAACGCTTGGATCTCGGCGCTAGCCGGGACCGAGACGGAGGTACCCGATGTCCGAGAAGCTCGAGAAAATCACCGTCTGCACCCTGCGCAAGTACAAGGCCGAGCGGCGCAAGATCGCCATGCTCACCGCCTACGACGCCACCTTCGCGCGCCTGCTCGACGAGGCCGGCGTCGATGTGATCCTGGTCGGCGACTCGCTGGGCATGGTGATCCAGGGCCACGAGAACACGCTTCCGGTCACGCTCGACGAGATGATCTATCACACCCGCGCGGTGGCCCGCGGCGTCGGGCGCGCGCACCTGGTGGCCGACATGCCCTTCTTGAGCTACCAGGCCTCGGTCGAGGAGGCGGTGCGCTCGGCCGGCCGGCTGCTCAAGGAAGGCGGTGCGCACGCGGTCAAGCTCGAGGGCGGCGCCGAGATGGCCGATCAGGTGCGCCACATGGTCCGGGTCGGCATCCCGGTCATGGGCCACGTAGGCCTGACCCCGCAGTCGGTGCATGCGATGGGTGGCTTCAAGGTGCAGGGCAAGACCGCGGATGCGGGCGAACGCATCAAGGAGGACGCGCACGCGCTCGAGCAGGCGGGCGCCTACGCGATCGTGCTCGAGGGCATGCCGGCCCCGCTGGCGGCCGAGATCACGGCCGGGCTCGAGATCCCGACCATCGGCATCGGCGCCGGCCCGAGCTGTGACGGTCAGGTGCTGGTGATTTACGACCTGCTCGGCATGAACGACGCGTTCAAGCCCAAGTTCGTCAAGCGCTACGAGCATTTTGCCCAGCGCATCCGGGGCGCCTGCAGCGAGTACATCGAAGAGGTGCGGGCCGGCAAGTTCCCGAGCGCCGAGCACAGCTTCTCGGGCGAGGCGCGCATCTACGGTACTGTCTCGGCCGCCAAGTAGACATGCAAACCATCTCCGATCCGGGCACGCTTGCGCGCGCGTGCGCGCACCTGCGTGCGTCGGGCCGGCGCATCGCCTTCGTGCCCACGATGGGTTTTCTGCATGAAGGCCACCTCTCGCTCTTGCGCGAAGGGCGCCGGCGCGGCGACGTGCTTGTGCTGTCCATCTTCGTCAATCCCACCCAGTTCGCCCCGCACGAGGATCTGGCACGCTACCCGCGCGACCTCGAGGGCGACCTTCTCAAAGCCGAGGCGTGCGGGGTCGATCTCGTGTTCGTGCCGAGCGCAGAAGCGATGTACCCGCCGGGCGCGCAGACCTTTGTCGAGGTGCGCGAGTTGTCCCGGCCTCTGTGCGGAGCCAGTCGGCCCGGCCACTTCACGGGCGTCGCCACCGTGGTGGCCAAGCTGTTCAACCTGGTGCGGCCCCAGGTCGCGCTGTTCGGCCAGAAGGATTATCAGCAGCTGCTGGTCATCCGCCAGATGGCGTCGGATCTCGACTTCCCGGTCGAGATCGTCGGCCGGCCCATCGTGCGCGAGCCCGACGGGCTGGCACTGTCGTCACGCAATGCCTATCTATCCACCGACGAGCGGCGCCGGGCGCTGTGCCTGTCGCAGGGCTTGGGCGCTGCGCGCGCCCGGTTCGAGGGCGGCGAGCGCGATCCGGCGCGCCTGGTGGCCGCCGCCCGAGCGGTGATCGAGCAGGGCGCCACCCGCATCGACTATGTCGAGCTCTTGCAGGCCGACACGCTGGCGGCGCCCGAGCGCGTTGACCCGGGCACCCGCGTCGTGCTGGCGGTGGGGGCTTTCTTTGGCTCTACGCGCCTGATCGACAACACCGTGCTCGAGGCCTGACGAAAGGCTTTACCGCCCGCCGCCCCGCCGCTACACTGCGCGCGAATGTTCCGGCGCAATCTAATTACGGGCGTCCTGGTCACTTTGCCGATTGCGGCCGCCCTCTGGATCTTCGTCGCCCTGGCGCGCTCGGTCGACGAGATATTCCCCGACGTGTGGCGGCCGCGCCTGGGCGGCTATCCGGTGCCCGGATTGGGCCTGGTGGCTGCATTCATCATCGTCTTCGGTGTCGGTGTCATCGCCCGCAACTTCCTGGGCCAGCGCGTCCTGGCCTGGGTCGACCAGGGGCTCGAGCACATTCCCGTGTTCGGCAAGACCTACGGCCTGCTCAAGCAGATCGTGCAATCGATCTTCGGCAAGCGTGGGCAGGCCTTCCGGCACGCGGTGCTGGTTCGGTTCCCGCACGAGAACGCCTGGTCGGTCGGCTTCGTGACCCAGCATGATCCCGAGATCGAGTACCGGCTCAACCGCAAGATCGTGGCTGTGTATGTGCCGACCACGCCCAACCCGACCTCGGGCTACTACCTGTTCGTGCCCGAGGAGGAGACGATCCGGCTCGATCTGCCGGTCGACCAGGCGCTCAAGCTCGTGGTCACGATGGGCATCGTCACGACCGAGAGCGGGCTTATCCAGCTCGCCGAGCTGAGCGGCAAGCCGCGCTGATCCAGAATCGCTCAGTTGTTCGCCCGGCCTCGGCTTTCAGCCTCGTGATTCAGCTCGGCGCACAACCAATACGCGGCCGATCTGACGTGGGGACGAGCGTTGATGGAGAAATTCCGGCGGGCACGGAGCCGTGCAGCCGAGCTCGGATAGGTCGGCCTCACCTTTGGGGCCGGAGGGCATCAGCCTCGCCCCAGCGCGGCTACCGAACGTTGATTGCCACGGAGCCGGTGCAGTGCTGATCCCTGGTTACGCGGCCTCTGCGATCCGGTCCAGCTTGTCGGCCAGCCTCATCCGGTAGAACCGCCGCAGCTCGGACAGCATGTCCGGGATGCGCCGGGCCTCGACGAAGCGGGCCTCCAGGCTGCGCGCATAGCGGGCTGCGCACGCGTTGGCCTTCCGGTAGCGCTCGCGCTCCTCGGCCGACAGATCGTCGGCCAGCTGGATGCGCTCGAACAGGCGCGCGCGCAGGTCTCTGGGGGGCACGCCGTCGGCAAGCAGCAGGCAGGTCACGTACTTGTCGACCTCGGCCTGCAGCTCCAGCTCCAGGCCCGACACCGGCACGTCCGCACGCGCCCGCACCGCCACATACACGAAGTGGCTGACCCCTTCGACGGCCAGGCACAGGTCGTGAAGGTTGTGCTCGCCCACGCTGCGCCTCGGATCGTGGCGCTCCAGATTCGCGAGCGCGCGCGGGTCCACATACAGGCCCACCTCGAGCGCGCCGTCGGGGCTTTGGTGAAGCAGGAGCTGCTCGTGCGGCTGCCGCGCCAGGCCCCAACTTTGCCGCTGCGCTTCATCGACCATGAAGGCGCGCACATCGGGCGTCGGCTCGAGCCGATAGAGCTGCTCGAGGCCGCGTTGCAGAAGCGAGAGCATCAGTGGACCGTGCCCCGGCGCACGTAGAAGCCCCGCTGCCGCAGCTTGGCGAGGGCGGCGCTCGAGCCGGTCTTGAGGTACTTCTCGTACAGGCGCAGCACGCAGACCGGTGAGCCGGTCACGCTGTCCTGCGAGATCTCGGACAGCACCTCGACGAAACGCGCGAACTTGTCCGACAGCTCCAGAAACACGTCGCGCCAGGCCTCGCCGGGCCGGCCGCGCACCATGCGCGAGAGATAGCCGTACGCGACCTCGCCCATGCCGATGTAGTAGTCGACGTCGACCAGCGAACGGTTGAGGCGGTCGGGAAAGAAGCCGCTTACGAACAACGAGGTGTCGCCCACCTCCCGCAGCTTCTGTGCGCGCGTTCCCGGCGCGGCGGAAAGCCCCTGGCACATCTTGATCGCGAGCGCATCGTCATCGAGCGGCGTGCGCGCGAAATCCGCGAGCAGGTTGGTCAAGTAAAACTGCGTCATCTCGGTGGTGTCGACCCGCTGGTTCCGAATGGCCCGGGTCACCGCGTCGTGAAAGAACTCGCTGAGAGACTGGGTCGACTTCACATCCATCGGTCGGCTCTCCTCCATCATGCAGAAATATCGGCCGTCTGTCCAAATTCTTTAGGGATCTCAATGGGTTGTTTGCTTGCCCCAAACTTTTGGTGGGAGCATGTCGGCAGCACGGGACGGGGCGAAAAACGCATCATGGCGACGCACAGAGCACGATCGTCGAGAAAACACCCTCAAAATCGGAGAAATCGTCCCAAAACAGCCGATCAGTGCCCTGCGGCGTCCTTGCGCTCAGCTCGCCGATCCCTACAATGCGCCCATTAGCACTCGCATCGAGTGAGTGCTAACTTTTTTCCACGAACCCTTTTGGAGGACGAGGACATGAAGATCCGGCCACTGCAGGACCGCATCTTGGTCAAGCGCGTGCAGGAGGAAGAGCGCACCAAGGGCGGCATCATTATTCCCGATACTGCCAAAGAGAAGCCGGTCGAGGGCGAGGTGATCGCCGTTGGATCGGGCAAGGTCGACGAAAAGGGCAAGCTGCGCGCGCTCGAGGTCAAGAAGGGCGACCGCATCCTGTTCGGCAAGTACTCGGGCACCGACATCAAGATCGACGGCGTCGAGCACCTCATCCTGCGCGAGGACGAGATCCTCGGCGTGATCGAGAAGTAGGCGCGGAAAGGACACGGACATGGCAGCCAAAGAGATCGTTTTCGACGAATCCGCCCGTAAGCTGATCCTATCGGGCGTCAACATCCTGGCCGACGCGGTCAAGGTCACCCTGGGCCCGCGCGGGCGTAACGTGGTGATCGAGAAGTCGTGGGGCGCCCCCACCGTGACCAAGGACGGCGTGACGGTGGCCAAGGAAATCGAGCTGGAGAACAAGTTCGAAAACATGGGCGCGCAGATGGTCAAGGAGGTGGCGTCCAAGACCTCGGACGTGGCCGGCGACGGCACCACCACCGCAACCGTGCTGGCGCAGTCCATCTTCCGCGAGGGCTCGAAGATGGTGGCCGCGGGCCACAACCCGATGGAGATCAAGCGCGGCATCGACAAGGCGGTCGAGCGGGTGGTGGAAGCGCTCAAGAAGCAGTCCAAGACCACCAAAGGCCAGAAGGAAATCGCGCAGGTCGGCACCATCAGCGCCAACGGCGACGAGTCGATCGGCAAGATCATTGCCGAGGCCATGGACAAGGTGGGCAAAGAGGGCGTGATCACGGTCGAGGAAGCCAAGTCGATGGAGACCACGCTCGAGGTGGTCGAAGGCATGCAGTTCGATCGCGGCTACCTGTCGCCCTACTTCGTCACCGACGCCGAGCGCATGGAGGCGGTGCTCGAGGACGCCTACATCCTGGTGCACGAGAAGAAGATCTCGAACATGAAGGATCTCTTGCCGCTGCTCGAGCAGGTGGCGCGCTCGGGCAAGCCGCTGCTCATCATCGCCGAGGAGGTGGAGGGTGAGGCTCTGGCCACTCTGGTGGTCAACAAGCTGCGCGGCACCCTGCACGTCAGCGCCGTCAAGGCGCCCGGCTTCGGTGATCGGCGCAAGGAGATGCTCAAGGACATCGCGGTGCTCACGGGCGGCCAGGCCATCACCGAGGATCTGGGGCTCAAGCTCGAGAACGTGACGCTCAAGGATATGGGCCGCGCCAAGCGGGTCACCATCGACAAGGACAACACCACCATCGTCGACGGCGCCGGCAAGAAGCCCGACATCGAGGCGCGGGTCAAGCAGATCCGCACGCAGATTGACGAGACCACGAGCGACTATGACCGCGAGAAGCTGCAGGAGCGGCTGGCCAAGTTGGTGGGCGGCGTGGCCGTGGTCAAGGTGGGGGCAGCCACTGAGACCGAGATGAAGGAGAAGAAGGCGCGGGTCGAGGACGCGCTGCACGCGACCCGAGCGGCGGTCGAGGAAGGCATCGTGCCGGGGGGCGGCGTGGCGCTCATCCGCTCGCTGGGCGCCCTCGACAAGATCGAGGACGTGAACGAGCAGCAGCAGTTCGGCGTCAACATCGTGCGCCGCGCGATCGAAGAGCCCCTGCGCCAGATCGCGCAGAACGCGGGCGTCGAGGGCTCGATCGTGGTCAACCGGGTCAAGGAAGGCAAGGGCGCGTTCGGCTACAACGCGGCCACCGACACCTACGAGGATCTGAACGAGGCCGGCGTGATCGATCCGACCAAGGTGGTCCGGTGCGCGCTGCAGAACGCCGCGTCCGTGGCCTCGCTGATGATCACGACCGAGGCGCTGGTGGCGGAGAAGCCCAAGGAAGAGGACAAGCACCCGCACCATGGCGGCGGCGGCGGGATGGGCGGCATGGGTGGAATGGGGATGTAGGCGAGGGGACAGTCGGACAGTCGGCGGCTTCTAGCTCCCCGACTGTCCGACTGCTTCTAGCGGCTTGCGGATCCGCGAAAAGTCGCTCGGTCCGTCCGTGCTCAAGTAGCGCAGGGCCTGGCTCGGCAGGTGCAATCCGTCGAGCGAGCTCAAGGGCCCTTTCTCGCGCGCCTTGAGAATGCGTGCCACGTCGGCCGGGCGCAGACCCGGTACCTGCGCGAGCTCGTCGGCTGAGGCCCGATTGACATTGACGTGGCCGAGCACGTGGATCCCGGGCTGCTCATCGCTCGCGGATCGTGCAGGCCCCCGCCGCGCCTGTGGCTCCAACCCCAGGAGCAAAACGCCTGCCGCTATCCCCATCGCCACGACCCAACGCCTCATCCGCTCTCCTCGAAGAGAAAAGGGGAGCAAGGCCCATGCCTTCGGGCAACCCATTGAAATGACTTCATATGGCGAGAGGATGTTGGGGTACGTTGACCCCGAGTGTTGCCCGAACCGTAACAGCAAAAAATTGCAGTAAGGCGCTTTACCGCTGGCTAGGCACAATCGGCGAGGGCCTGCCGGACGATAAACAGGCGATCGAGCGCGTAGCGAGAGCGGACGATGCGTCGCTCGACCGGAGCTCGCTCGCTCGGCTCGAGAGCATCCTCGAGGTAGCGCAGCAGCTCCTCGTCCTCCGGCGTATCGACCCCCCGCGTCGGAACGGGGCGCCGAACGCGCAGGCTCGCAAACTTACGCCGCGCCGGCACACCCTGGCGGAACTCTGGTTCGCCCCGGGCCATCGTAGTGGTCTTACGAGAACCTCGGTGCGGCCTTCCTCAGTTTTTTGAGAAATGTTTTTTCTCGACCTGCGTGTGAACACTGTGTTCTACCTCACCGATCGAACCGGTAGGCCGCGCCGAAGAACACGAGATGCCTAGAAAAATCGGCCCCTGCGGCCGTGCCCAGCGCGCTCGCGAAATAGGAGTAGCGGGCGATGATCCGGAACGAATCCCCGAGCGGATGCTCGAGCGCAACCTCGACTGAGGAGCGGTTCTCGTTTTCAAACGTGTCGCCTCCGAACAGGCGCGGGTCGAGCGGCACCGGGTCGGCGAGCTGCAGCACCTGCAGCGTCGCCCGCGAGGCCAGACGCAAGCGGCCCCAGAGCGGGCTCGCGAAACGCAGGGTCACGATGTGCCGCAAGAGCCCGAACCCATACGAGGAAGAGTCGTTCCATTGGACGCCATAGCCGAGCCCGAGCAGAAAGGCTCCGGTGTAGGTCCCACGCAGCTCGCCAAAGTGAAACAGGTCGTTTCGGGTCAGGCCGCTGCGCTGGTCGGGGTTGCGAAAGCCCTCGCCGTTGAACGTGCGCGGATTGACAAGGTAGCTCGCGTCGAGCTGCCACTCGCGCTCGTCCTCGACCGGCCCGGTCAGCCAGCGCTTGCGCAGCGCGGCTCCAAAGTAGGGCCCCCAGTAATCCTGCTGTGGATCGATCTTGTACTGGAACGCGCGATAGCCCGCGAAAGCGGTCACGATTTCGTCGCTCTCGCCAGCCAGCACAAGCCGTGGGCCCATGCCTCCGAGCCGAAAGTCGCGGCGCGGATCCTCGACCGAGCCCTGCTGAAAGGCATCGTAGTAGTCGAGCCCCAGCTCGGCGCTCAGGGTGGGTGTGGCGGTATACGACCAGGCGGCGTGCGCGTCGTCGACCAGAACGTTCTCGCCCTGGGCGTCCCGGGCAAAGAAGATCTTGCCGCCCAGGGTGTCCGACAGCACGATGAGCTGGCGCGCGGCCGGCCGCATGGCGACCTGAAGGCCGGTCGTAATGCGCCACAGTGGCGAGGTGACCGGCGGCTCGGCGGCGGGCGCACGGAGCGCGTTGGTGTCCACCTCGGCGCCCACCTCGAGGTTGACCTGCAACCGGGTGGCGTCCGCCGCCAGGGCCTGGCTGCACAGACCAAAGAAGGCGCCCAGAGCTCCCGCGCAGCTAGCGCCCTTTGCGCAGCTCATCGGCCCGTCGGCGAAGCTGCTGCGAGCGCTGGTCCAGATCGGTCGCCAGCGCACGCAGGCGCTGCCGTGCACGCTCGAGCGCGCGCACATAGGTGGCCGCATCCTTGGGCTGGTTGAGCTCGCTCAGGGTGGCGGCGTCGAGCACATCCTTGAGCACGATCACGTCCGTCACGCCGCCCGACGGATTGGGCGTGGCGGCGCCGCCCGGAAACGGGCTCGACGCTCCGCCGGAGTCGGTACCGCCGCCAAAGCCGGGCGAGGGCGAAGGCGGGCTGTTGGGCGGCCCCCCGCTACGGTCGTTGCTCTGCGAGCCCAGCTCGCCGCCCGTATGCGGCAGCACGCGCTGCCGACGCACGTCCTCGACGAATGGGCTGGCCTCTAAAGAGTGCATGCTGCGCTGCAGCTCGCTCCGCCTCTGCGCGGCCGTGTACTTCTTGTCGAGCACAGAAAGCTCGCGCTGGATGCGGTCCTCGGTGTCCTTGAGCAGATCGGCCTTCTCGCGCAAATCCTCGGGCCCGTCGGTGGCGCTCTCCTTGATGCCGAGCGCGCTGGCAAGCCCTGGCCTGGGGGTGGGAGCGGCCAGCGCGCGCGCCATGTCGGCGCGCACCTGCATGGCCTTCTCGCGCAGCGTGGCGTCGCGCTCGTCCGCGATCACCCGGTCGGCGGCCGCGATGACAGCGCGCCGCTTGACCGCCAGCTGTCCGTCGAGCGCGGCCAGCTTGCGCGCCAGCTCCTGGGCCTGCGCCATGGCGGCCTGCAGGCGCGCGTCTTCGACCGGTCCCGACGCGCGGGCCTTGAGCGAATCGACCGTACGCGCCTGCTCGTTCAGCCGCGCCTGCATCGGCACCCTTTCTCGCACAAGCTGCGACTCCTCGGCCTGCACGCGGACCAGGTCGTCCCAGGCCGGATGGCCCAGAAGGAGCAGGACCGTGAGCACCAGAAGCCGCATCACAGGCCACTATCCGGAGCAAGCCATGTGCCACCCCAACCAACCGAAACCATTGCCATCCCCATCAGTTTTCTGAGGGGTCCGAAGAACCAATTTTGTACTTTTCGAGCTTATAGTAAAGCGCCGAGGTTTTGATGCCCAGAAGGCGCGCGGTCTCGGTCTTGACGCCCTTGGCCTTTTCGTAGGCTTTGAGGATGAGCTGGCGCTCGAGATCCTCGAGGATCTCGGGCAGCGACATCTCGCCGCGCGGGATCTCGAGCTTGCCCTCGCCGCTCTCGCCCTTGAGAAACGGCGGCAGGGCGGCCACTCCAATCGCGTCGCCGTCCGCAAACACCAGCGCCTGCTCGAGCGCGTTCTCGAGCTCGCGTACGTTGCCCGGCCAGCGATAGGCCAGCAGGCGCGCCAGTGCCTCGTCGTCGATGCTGCGCACGCGCGGGTTGGTGCGCGGCCCCAGCTTGGCGATGAAGTGACCGCTCAGGAGCACGATGTCGTCGCGCCGTTCGCGCAGCGGCGGGATGGTGATGGGAACCACATGCAGCCGATAGTACAGGTCTTCCCGGAAGCGATTGGCGGCCACTTCGGCCTTGAGGTCCTTGTTGGTGGCCGACACCACGCGCACGTCGACCTTGAGCGTGGTCTCGCCGCCCACCCGCTCGAACTCCTTTTCCTGGAGCACCCTGAGCAGCTTAAGCTGCACCGCCGGCGAGATGTCGCCGATCTCGTCGAGAAACAGGGTGCCGCCGTCGGCCAGCTCGAAGCGGCCCAGCTTGCGCTTGACCGCGCCCGTGAACGACCCCTTCTCGTGGCCGAACAGCTCGCTCTCGAGCAGGGTCTCGGTCAGCGCGCCGCAGTTGACCTTGATGAAGGGGCCGTGCACGCGCCGCGAGCGCTGGTGGATGGCCCGCGCCACCAGCTCCTTGCCGGTGCCGCTCTCACCGCACACCAGCACCGACGAGTCGGTGGGCGCGACCTTGGACAGGGTCTGGAACACCTGCTGCATGGCCAGCGAGCCGCCGACCAGATCGCCGTAGCGGGCCGACTCCTCGCCCCGCAGATACTCGTTCTCGCGCTCGGCGCGGGCGCGGGCGCGGCGGGCGGCGCGCAGCTCGAGCGCGCGCTCGACCTTGAGCCTCACCACCTCGGGTGCGAACGGCTTGACCAGGAAGTCGAATGCGCCCAGCTTCATGGCCTCGACCGCGGTTTCGACGGTGCCGAACGCGGTGATGATCATGGTCGGCGCGTCGGGGTCGATCTCGCGCAGCACACGCAGAACGTCGGTGCCGTCCAGTCCCTCCATGCGCAGATCGGTGATCACGAAGTCCGCGGGCGCCTGCCGGAAGGCGGCCACTCCAGCGGCGCCGGAGGCGCAGGCCGTGGCCTGGTGGCCCATCTTGCGCACAATCGTGGACAGGCCCTCGCGAATGGTCTCGTTGTCGTCGATGATCAGGATGGTGGCCATGCGGGCAGCTCGATGGTGAAGGTGGTTCCGTGGCCAGGCTCGCTCGAAACCGAGATCGCGCCCCCATGGTCGCGCACAATCTCGCGTACGAAGGCCAGACCGAGGCCGGTGCCCTTCTCCTTGGTGGTGTAAAAGGGCAGAAAAATGTTCGGCAGGTGCTCGGGCGGGATGCCGGCCCCCGAGTCTTTGACCTGGATGCGCACGCGCTCGGCGCCGTTCTCGCACAGAAGCGTGACGCGGCCGCCGCGCGGGGTGGCTTGAATGGCATTGCGGCCCAGGTTGAGCAGGACGCGGCGCAGTTGGTTGGCGTCCGCGGCCGCCCGGACGGCGCCCGGGGCCTCGACCGCACAATTGACCGCCGCCTCCGCGCAGTCCTTGCCCAGGACATCGCGTACATCCTGGAGCAGCGCCTGGCAGTCGACCTCGCACAGCTCGGGGCGCGGGCGGCGCGCGTACTCCAGGAAATCGGCGACCACGGTTTTCAGGTGCCCGAGCTCGCGCTCGATGCGGCCCAGCTGAGCGAGCTTGTCCGGGTCGGCCGCCAGCTCGTCGCGCAAAAGCCCCGCGTACAGCTCCATGCCACCTAACGGATTGCGCACCTCGTGCGCGATGCCCGACAGCATCATCTGCATGCGCTCGTCCCGCGCGGCCAGGGATCGGCGCATCTGCTCGACCGCCTCGGTCAAAAGAGCGATCTCGTCGCGCGAGCCGGGCGCGCGGATGGCGAGCGCGAGATCGCCGCGACCGATCCGCTCGGCAATCTCGGCCAGCTCGCGCACGGGCCTGGTGATGCGCCGTGCGACCAGCGCCGACACCAGGATCACGAGCCCGGCGCCCAGCGCGCCGTAGACGATCAGGAAGCGCCGGAAACGCTCGAGCTGCGCAAAGTAGCCCGCCGAGCCCTGGACGGCCATCACGCCGATGGCGTCGCCGGCCTCGTCGTCAACCGGAGCGTAGCCGCGCTTGTACCAGACTCCGTCGCGACCGCGAAACAAGACCGATGCGCCCGCGTGACCAGCCAGCGCAGCTGCGATCTCGGCGCGGTCGACCTCGAGCTCGAGCGCGCGGGTGCCGATGGGGATGCCGGCCTGGGTGTCGGCGCGCAGGCCCAGCTCAGCGTCCAGAAGCTGGATCCGGCTGGCGTCGGTGCGCGCCTGCAGCTCCAGCAGCTTGTGGCGCACATTGGCGTAGGTGCGGCCCTCCTCCTCCCCGGGTCCGAGCTGGTCGAACTGGCCCGGCCCGACCTGGGTCGAGGCCGCCTGCGCAATCGCGACCAGACGGCGCCCCAGCTCCTGGTCGAGCGAGCGCCGGCCCAGGTAATGCGCCGAGTAGCCGAACGCGCCCAGAAGGAGCAGGGTGGGAACCAGATACGCTCCCACCAGCTTGCCGAGGAGACTGCGCCGGCGCGCCACGGAGCTGAGTATACCAGCCGGGGTCGCGCGGTTACGGAAACATCCCGACCGCGTCCAGACCGGCGGTCTCGGGAAAGCCGAGCGCCAGGTTCATGCACTGGACCGCCTGGCCGGCCGCGCCCTTGCCCAGGTTGTCGAGCGCACACATGGCGATGACGCGGCGCGCGCGCGGGTCGAGGGCGGCGAATACGTGGGCCCGGTTGGAGCCGCGCACGTGGGCGGTGTCGGGCGGCGCGTCCACGACCGTGACCAACGGCCGCTCCCGATAAAATTGCGCAAGCGCTTCGCGATAGGCCGCGCCGGGCCGCTCCGGGTCGGTGGGCTGCGCATAGCAGGTGGCCAGGATGCCGCGCGACATCGGGACCAGGTGGGGTGTGAAAACGACGCTGCTCGCGCCCAACTCCTGCTCGATCTCGGGGGTGTGGCGGTGCGCGGCCGCAACCTGATAGGCATGCACACCCTCACCCACCTCGGAAAAGTGTGTGCCCGCGGTGGGCGCGCGGCCGGCCCCGGATACGCCGCTCTTGGCATCGACGATCAGGCCCGCGCGCTCGACCAGGCCCGCGCGCACGAGCGGCGCCAGCACCAAAAGTGCCGCGGTGGGGTAGCAGCCCGGCACCGCGAACAAACGCTGTCCGCGCAGCGGGTGGCCGGCCAGCTCGGGCAGACCGTACGCGGCCTGCTGAGCCAGCGGATCAGCCGCCCGGCCGTACCAGGTTTCGTAGGTCGCCGGATCGCGGAGCCGCAGGTCGGCCGACAGGTCGAGGACTGTCAGACCGCGCGTGTAAAGATCGCGTACGATGGGGGAGCTTTCGCCGTGCGGCAGGGCGCAGAAGGCGACCTGCGCCCTCCGCGCCACCTCATCGGCCGAGAAGGCCTCGATGGGCAGGTCGAGCCGGCCGGCAAACTGCGGAAACACGGCCGCCAGACGCTCTCCGGCCGCGCGTCGGCCGTACAGGCCCGCAATCACAACCTGAGGGTGTGAAAGCAGCAGTCGGAGCAGCTCGGCGCCGGTATACCCGGACGCGCCGACCACCGCGACCGGCACCCTGTCCATGCGCTACCGCTTTGAGAACTGGAACCGCTTGCGCGCGCCCGGCTGCCCGTACTTCTTGCGCTCCTTGGCGCGCGGGTCGCGCGTAATGAAGCCGGCCTTTTTGAGCGGGCCGCGGAACTCGGAGTTGATGGTGCACAGCGCGCGCGTGATGCCGTGCTTGATGGCATCGGCCTGACCGGCCAGGCCGCCCCCGCACACGTTGATGCGGATGTCGTACTGGCCATCGGTCTGCGTCAGCTCGAGCGGCTGCTTGACCACCATGCGCGAGGTGGCGCGGCCAAAGTAGGTCTCCATCGGCCGTTCGTTGACCATGATGCGGCCGCTGCCGGGACTCATCCAGACCCGCGCCACCGCCTGCTTGCGCCGCCCGGTTGCGTAAAATGCCTTGGCCGTCTCCATCCTTGTCGCTACTCCTGCGCCGCGCTCATCGGCGTCGGCTTCTGGGCCGCGTGCGGATGCTCGGCGGCCGCATAGATCTTGAGCTTCTTGACCATGCGCCGGCCCAGAGGCCCTTTGGGCAGCATGCCCCAGACCGCGCGGCGCACCAGCTCGGTCGGCTTGTGCGCCAGCAGCTGTGCCGCCGTGCGCGTGGTCAGCCCACCTGGGAACAAGCTGTGATCCTGATACAGCTTGATCTCCCACTTTTTGCCGGTCAGGTGGATCTTGTGCGCATTGACCACGATGACGAAATCGCCGGTGTCGACATGCGGCGTGAACGTGGTCTTGTGCTTGCCGCGCAGCACGTGCGCGATCTTGGTGGCCGCCCGGCCCAACGTCAGCCCGCTGACGTCGACCACGTGCCACGCGCGCTCGACCGAAGCCGGCGTCGCCATGTAAGTCTTCCGGTTTGGCATAGGCCCTGATCCTTGAAGCCGCAAGTATCTACAGGATGGGCAGAAAGCTGTCAAGGATTTTTCAACTGCTTGAAATACGACACATTTGGCACGCGCACCAGCCACCTGTCTGGACCCGTCGCAGGGGTGCTCTATCTCCGTCCGCGCGGGTCCAGGTGACCATCGTGCACCAGGCCCAGGTCGCGCTGGACCCATATATCCAGCTTATTGACTTTACGAGGGAAACCGGATAGTCTCGAGGATCGTGGGCGAGCTTGTCTGGGTGCACGAGGACCCGGGTGGCGTTGGCCCCATAGCAATCTCGCCTGGTTGCGGGCTGGAACAGCGATTGCTGTACCCGCGGCACGAAATGGATCCGTCTGCGGCGTCCGCTCAGCCTGCCCCGCCCGCCCATCGCCCGTCGATTCTCCTGGTCGGCGATTCGGAAGGCACCATCGACCTGCTGGCGCGCCAGCTGCGCGGCGAGGGCCTGCGCGTGATGGTGGCGCGTTCGGCCGAGGAGGCGCTGGCGGTCTGCGAGGCCGAGCGGCCGCACGTCCTGGTGGCCGACCATCGCATGCCCCGGGTCAATGGCCTCGAGCTTTTGCGCCGGGCGCGCGAGCTGAGCCCGCTCACGCTGCGCGTTCTCATGTCCGCGCACGCGGACGTGCATGCCATCGAGACCGCCTTGAGCGAGCTCTTGGTGCATGGGCTTTTGCCCAAACCCTGGGAGCGGCATACGCTGCTCACGGTGGTGCGGGCGGCGGTGGCGCAGGCGCAGCTTCTGGCCGAGAACGCCCGCCTGGCCCAGCTGGCCGGCGAGCAGCACCGCTCGCTGCGCGAGCTCCAGCGCACGCTCGACGAGATGGTGGGCGAGCGGACCGCGATCCTGGCGCGCGGCAAGCGGCAGTGGGAGCGCACTTTCGACGCCATCACCGATCCGCTCATGCTGCTCGATCGCGACTACAAGGTCATCCGCGCCAACGTGAGCATGGCGCGCGAATATCGCTTGCCGATCGCGGACCTGGTGGGCAAGCGCTGCTGGGAGCTGCGTGCCCAGCTCGAGGACAGCTTCCAGCCGGGCAAGGACGGCAAGTGCCGGGGCTGTCCGGTTGCGCGCGCTCTGTCCGGCCAGCCCGAGACCAGCGAGATCGAGGCGCTGTCGGGCCGCTCGTTCCGCATCAGCGCCTACCCGATCGCAAGCGGCGAATCGGGTGCCGGGGCTCCCGAGTGGATCGCGTGCACCTACCGCGACACCACCGACGAGCGCAGCCGCCAGCGCCAATTCGCGCAAGCCGACAAGCTGGCCGCCATCGGGCGGCTCGCGGCCGGCGTCGCCCACGAGATCAACAACCCGCTGGCTGGCGTGCTCGCGTTCACGCAGATCCTGCGCCTGGGCGGCAACGTCCCCGACCCGGAGGCACAATCGTATCTGTCCGAGATCGAGCAGGGCGCGCTGCGCTGCAAGAAAATCGTCGACTCGCTGCTGCATTTCTCACGGCAGGGCCGGCGCGAGGAAAAGCGCGACGTGTCGCTGACCGACGTGGTTGGCGAAACGCTGCTCCTGGTGGAACGGCAGTTCGGGGCGGCCCGCGTCGTGGTCGAGCGCGATCTGGATGAAAACATTGCGCGCGTGTACGCCAACCCGGCGCAGATCCAGCAGGTGCTCTTGAACCTGCTCACCAACGCCTTCGACGCCATGCCGGACGGCGGCTCGATCCGCATCCACACCGGCGCCGAGAATGGCTACGCCGAGGTGGTGGTCACCGACACCGGGTGCGGGATCGAGCCGCCGCACCTGTCGCAGATCTTCGAGCCTTTTTTCACCACCAAGGGCAGCCGGGGCGCCGGGCTGGGCCTGGCGGTCAGCTTCGGCATCTTGAAAGAGCATCGCGGCGGCATCGAGATCTCGAGCCGGGTCGGCGATGGCACCAGCGCTCGCGTGTGGATCCCGGTCCTCGGGCGCAGCACCACCAAGCTGCCTTCGAGCGCGGCGCGTACACGCGTCCGAGAAGGCGACAATGACTGACCCAGTGTCCGAGCGCGCCCCGCGCGCGCGCGATCGAGAGCCCACCCCCTTGGCGCCGCCCACGCCGGCCGCGGCCGCGCCCCCGCGCGCCACCGTTCTCGTGGTCGACGACGAGCCGCAGATGGTTCGCGCCTGGCGCAAGATCCTGGAGACCGAGGGTGAGAACGCCTACGCCATCCGGCAGGCGCGTTCGGGCAGCGAGGCGCTGGATGTGCTCACCGACGAGCCGATCGACGTGGCGGTGGTCGACGTCCAGATGCCGGGCATGAGCGGCATGGAGCTGCTCGATCGCATCAAGCGGCGCTGGCCCGACGTCGAGGTGGTCATCATGACCGCCTACGGGGGCGTGGATCTGGCGGTGCAGGCGGTCAAGGCCGGTGCCTACGACTTCTTGACCAAGCCGTTCGAGAGCATCCACGCAGCCGCGCTGGTGGTGGCCAAGGCGGTCGAGCATCAGCGCCTGGTCCGCCAGAACCGGCGGTTGGCGGAGGCGCTGGCCGGACGCGCCGCCGAGTTCGAGGAGCTGGTCGGGCAGAGCGGCAAAATGGCTGAGGTGTTCCGATTGGTGAAGGCGGTCGCGCCCAGTCAGGCCAGCGTGCTCATTCAGGGCGAAAGCGGCACCGGAAAGGAGCTGGTTGCGCGCGCGATCCATCTGCGATCGAGCCGGCGCGAGCGGCCCTTCGTGGTGGTCAACTGCACCGCGCTCACCGAGACCCTGCTCGAGAGCGAGCTGTTCGGGCACGTCAAGGGCGCGTTCACGGGCGCTCTGACCACCAAGCCGGGCCTGTTCGTGGCCGCCGACGGCGGCAGCCTCCTGCTCGACGAGGTGGGCGACATGCCGCCGCCGCTGCAAGCCAAGCTTTTGCGGGTGCTGCAGTCGGGCGAGGTGCGTCCGGTCGGCTCCAATGAGACCACGCGCGTGGACGTACGCATGCTGGCCGCTACCAACGTCGATCTCAAGCGCGCCTGTGCGCGCGGGGCCTTCCGCGAGGACCTGTACTATCGCTTGAACGTGGTCGGCATCACGCTGCCGCCGCTGCGCGAGCGGCCCGAGGACATTCCGCTGCTCGCGTATCACTTTCTGCACAAGCACGCCCAGGTGATGGGGCGCGAGGTGTCCGAGATCACGCCGGGGGCCATGGAGGCGCTGCTGGGGCATCCCTGGCGGGGCAACGTGCGCGAGCTAGGCAACGTGATCGAACGGGCGGTGGTGCTGGGCCAGGGCCCGCGTGTCGATGTTTCGGACCTGGGCGCGGTGGCACGGGCCGGGGGCGGCGGCGACGAGGGCGAGAGCGGGGAAGTCGGCCGCGCTCCTGCCACCGACGTGCCGTACGCGCAGGCGCGCGAGCAGGCGGTCTCGCAGTTCGAGCGCCGCTACGTGTCGGCGCTGCTCAAGCGCGCGCTCGGCAACGTCAGCGAAGCGGCGCGACTGGCCGGGCTCGACCGCTCCAACTTCCGGCGTGTGATGCGCCGCGCGGGATTGAAACCGGAAGACTACAAAGAATAGGCAAGATTGGTTAAAGTCGCGGCGTGAAGCGAGTCGGGTTCGTGCTCAAGCGCGGATCGGCCGAAGCCCGGGACATCCTGCGCGAGCTGGGGCCGCGTCTGCGCGGCGAAGGGCTCGAGCTGGTGCTGGCACGCGGCGAGGAGCAGCTGGTTCCGGGCACGCACGGGCTGGCCGAGGATGAGCTGGCGGCCGCGGTCGACCTTCTGGTGGTGCTGGGCGGCGACGGCACCTTCCTGCACGGCACGGCGCTGGTGGCCGACCGGAACGTGCCCATCCTGGGGGTCAACCTGGGCAGCCTGGGCTTTTTGACCGCATTCTCGCGCGAGGAGGCCGAGCGCGCCACGCTGGCGGCGCTGCGGGGCGAGCTGCCCATCCAGGAGCGCATGCGGCTCGAGGTCACGCTCTTGCGCGCGGACGGCACGCGCGAGGTGCGCAGCGCGCTCAACGATTGCGTGGTCAACCAGGGCGCGATTGCGCGCCTGCTCGATCTGGAGGCGCTGCTCGACGGCACCCGCATCACCATCTACAAGGCCGACGGGCTCATCATCGCAACCCCGACCGGCTCGACTGCGTACAACCTGGCCGCCGGCGGGCCCATCCTGACCCCCGACCTGCAGGCCCTCGTCATCACGCCCATCTGCCCGCACACGCTGACCAACCGGCCGCTGGTTGCGCCCGGTGGATCGCGGGTGACGGTTCTGGTGGGGCGGCAGGCGGAGGCGGTGGTGCTGACCATCGACGGGCAACTGGCGCGACAGCTCGAGCCGGGCGATCGGATCGAGATCCAGCGGGCCGCCCGCCCCCTGCGCATGGTGGTCTCGCCCGCGCGCGGAGCCTTCGACGTGCTGCGCCAGAAGCTGCACTGGGGCGAGCGCTCGCCGGCCGACGTTTGAGATGATCCGGCATCTGCGCGTTCGCGACTTCATCCTGATTGATGAGCTCGAGCTGGAGCTGGACGAGGGGTTCTACGCGCTGACCGGCGAGACCGGAGCCGGCAAGAGCGTGCTTGCGCGTGCGGTCGAGCTCTTGCGCGGAGGGCGCGCGCGCGCCGACGTGGTGCGCGCGGGCGCGGAGGAGGCGGTGGTGGAGGCGATTCTCGAGCCCGGGCCGGGATCGTCGGCGTGGCCGCGCCTGCGCGAGGCCGGGCTCCCCGAGGGCGATGGGCAGCTTTTGGTGCGGCGCGTGGTGGCGGGCTCGGGGCGGGGCCGCGTGTACTTGAACGGGGCGCTGGCCACGGGTGCTCAGCTGGCCGAGGTGGTGGGGCCGCTCATCGACGTGGCGTCGCAGCATGAGCACCAGTCGCTGGGCGAGGTCGCGAACCATCTGGAGGCGCTGGATGCATTCGGGCGGCATGGCGAGCTGCGCGGGCGTATGGCAGCCACGCACGAGGAGCTGCGAGCGGCCGAGCAGGGGCTGGCCGAGCTGACCGCGGCCGAACGCTCGCGCGCCGAGCGGGAGGATTTTCTGCGCTTCCAGCTCCGGCAGATCGACGAGATCGCGCCCCAGCCCGACGAAGACGCCACGCTTTTGAAGCAGCGCGACCGGCTGCGCGCGGCCGGCCGGCTGCAGGGCGCGGCCCGGCGCTCCGAAGAGGTGCTGTACGCGGGTGAGGGCGCGGCCGCCGACCGACTGGCGGCCGTGGTGCGCGAGCTGGCGCCGCTGGGCGCGCTCGACGAGGCGCTGGCGCCGATCGCGCGCCAGCTCGAGGACGCGCGGGCGGCCATCGAGGACGCCGCCTTTCGGCTGCGTCGCTACGCGGACGCGGTGGCGGCCGACCCGGACCGGCTCACTCAGATCGAGGAGCGGCTGGACGCCATCGGCAAGCTCCTGCGCAAGCACGGCCCGACCGTGCGCGACCTGGAGGCGCGGCGCGCCGACATGGCAGCCGAGCTGGACCGGATCGAGCGGGGCGCCGAGCGGCAGGCGGCGGCAGAGGCGCGCCGGGCGGCGGCCGACGGGGCGGCGCGGCAGGGTGCGGCAGCGCTGTCGGCAGCGCGCAGCCAGGCCGCGCGCGCGCTCGCGCAGCGGGTGGCCGACTCGCTCGCCGAGATGCAGATGGGGGGCGCGCGGTTCGAGGTCGCGGTGGCCGCGCAGCCCGACCTTCTGTCGGCGCGCGGCAGCGATCGCATCGAGTTCCGGATTGCGCCCAACCGCGGCGAGCCCATGCACCCTCTGGCCAAGATCGCTTCGGGCGGCGAGCTGTCGCGCGTGATGCTCGCGCTCAAATTGGCCACCGCCGACGCCGATGCCGTGGCGACCTACGTGTTCGATGAGGTCGATGCCGGTGTTGGAGGCGGGGTGGCTGAAACCGTGGGCCGGCTTCTGCGCGCGGTGTCGCGCCACCGGCAGGTTCTGTGCATCACGCACCTGCCGCAGATCGCCGCGTTCGCGGACGTTCATCTGCGGGTCCACAAGCGCGAGCTCGAGGGGCGCACCGTGCAGGCGGTCGAGCGCCTGGATGCAGCCGCACGCGAGCGCGAGATTGCACGCATGATGGCCGGCCTGGAGGTGACCGCCAAGGCGCGCGCCCACGCGGCCGAGATGCTGCGGCGAGCGAGCGAAGCGGGATGAGCGAAGACCGGCTGGGCGAGCGTACCGTACGGGCGCTGGAGGGCGCGCTCGCGCGCGCGGGCGCACCCGAGTGGGACCTCTATTACGAAGAAGGCAGCGAGCTTTCGATCGAGGTCCAAGACGGCGAGGTCGATGCGTACGAGGCCGCGCGCAGCGCCGGCGCTGGCGTGCGCGTGATCGACGGCGGGCGGATCGGTTTCGCTTACACCAGCGCGCTCGATCGGGATGCCATCGGCGCGGCCGTCCAGGCCGCCTGCGCGGCCGCCGCGGCCGGCGATCCCGATGCGCTGATCTCGCTGCCGCGTCCGGACGACGTCCGCGCGCTCCCGGAGGTCGAGACCACCGACCGGAGCCTGCTGGAGGTCCCCATCGCGGACAAGATCGAACGCACCCGCGCCATCGAGGCCGCCGCCCGTGCGGCTTCACCCAAGATCGCGCGCGTGCGCAAGGCCAGCTACGGCGAGGGCTGGGGGCGCGCGCGCCTGCTCAACTCGCACGGGGTCGACCTCGAGGAGGAAGGCACGCTCCTGCACTGCGACGTGATGGTGGTGGCAGAGGATGATGGCGAGGAGCAACTGGGTTGGGAGGCTCAGATGGGCCACTTCCTGCGTGAGCTCGATTTCGCCGCCTGCGGCCGCACCGCAGCCGCGCGTGCGACTGCGCTCCTGGGCGCGCGGCCGGTGCCCACCGCGCGCCTGCCCATCGTGCTGGAGCCGCACGTCGTCTGCGAGATCCTGGACGTGCTTGCCGAGTCGCTGCTGGCCGAAAGCGTGTGGAAGCAGCGCTCGCTGCTGCGCGAAAAGGAAGGCCAGGAGGTGGCGTCGCCGCTGGTCACGCTGATCGACGACGGCACCCATCCCGGCGGTGCCGCCGCCTCCCGCTTCGACGGCGAGGGCATGCCGCGTCAGCGCACGGTGGTGGTGGACGGAGGCCTTCTGCGCGGGTTCCTGTTCGATCGCTACTGGGCCGCCAAGATGGGCCGGACGTCGACCGGCAACAGCGACCGCGCGGGATTTCGAGCCCCGCCGCTGTTGGGCACCTCCAACCTGATCCTGGCCGCCGGCACGGGCGGCGACGTGGGAGCGCTCGCGCGTGAGATGGGGCACGGGCTTGTGGTCAGCGAGCTCATCGGCGTGCATACGGCCGACCCTATCTCGGGCGACTTCTCGCTGGGCGCCAGCGGCCAGCTCGTGCGCGCGGGCGAGCCCGTGCAGCCGGTGTCGGGCATCGCGGTGGCCGGCAACCTGCTGGGCCTTCTGCGTGCGGTGCGCGCGGTGGGCTCCCAGCTGCGCTTTTACGGCAGTGCAGGTGCGCCGCCCTTGCTGGTGGAGGCGCTGGACGTGGCCGGCTCGTGATCCAGCGCTCGTAATTCGGTAAAAAAATTGACCGATCGGGCTGCGGATGCTACGCCCAAGCGAGATGCCTCGCCGTCGCAAGCAGCGCACGGTCGCCGCCTCTGTGCGCCTCGGGGTCCTGCTTTCGGCTCTGGTTGGGATCAACATCTATGTGTTTTTCTTCCGGGGCGGCACCTCGCTGCGTGATGTGCTGAAGGCGCAGGCCGTGCACGGGTCGCCCGCGGCCGGCGGCTCATCCGAGGGCGATCCCATGCCGGGGCCCGCAACCGCAGGCCTGCAAAAGCCGACCCTGCCGCCCGAGAAGGTGCCGCCGCCGGTGCTCGAGGACGAGGACGCGCGCCGCATCGAGGGCACCATGGGCAAGAACGACACGCTCGCCGGCCGGCTCAAGCGCGACGGCCTTTCGCCCGCCCAGATCGATGTCATCGTGCGCGCGCTCGCCGGCCTCTGGGATCCGCGCACGGTACGCGAGGGGCAATCGTACCTGGTCGGCTTCGACGCCGAGGACAACCTGCGCAGCTTCGAGTACCGGTCCTCGCCGATTTTGACGTTTCGCGTGCAGCGCGGGCCCGACGGTCGCCTGCACGGCAAGCGCGAGGACAAGCCGCTCGAGACCCGCCTTACCGGAATTGGCGGGACGCTCGAGGATTCGCTCTATCAGGGCATTTTGCGCTCGGGTGAATCGACCTCACTGGTCGGCTTTTTCGTCGATGTGTTTTCGTGGGACATCAACTTCTACGTCGACACGCAGGCCGGCGATCGGTTCAAGATCCTGGTCGAAAAGCGCTATCTGGGCGGCAAGTTCTATGGCTACGGCAAGGTGCTGGCGGCCGAGTATGCGGGCCGCGTGGGCACCTACCGCGCCTTCTGGTTTCAGCCCGAGGACGGCGCGCCGGGCGGCTACTACGACGAGAAGGGGCAGTCGATCGTGCGCTCGCTGCTGAAGATCCCGCTCAAGTTCGTGCGCATCTCGTCCAAATTCGACCGCCATCGCTTCCATCCCATTCTGCACACCGAGCGCGCGCATCTGGGCGTCGACTACGCAGCGCCCCAGGGCACGCCGGTCTGGGCGTCCGCGACCGGACGGGTCGTCTACGTGGGGCCGCGCGCAGGCAGCGGCAACACCATCATCCTCGCGCACGGAGGCGACATGGAGACCCGCTACTACCACCTGTCGCGCTTCGCGCGCGGGCTGCGGATCGGACAGACCGTGCGCCAGAAGCAGGTGATTGGCTATGTCGGCATGACCGGGCTGGCGACCGGGCCGCACCTGCACTTCTCGATTACCCGGGGCGGTGCGTTCGTGGACCCGCTCAAGTTCAAAGCCACCCGCGCCGAGCCGGTGCCGGCGCGACTTGTGCCCGCATTCCGCCAGCAAATTGCCGATCGGGTGGCACGCCTGGGTGCGGTTGCGACGCCGAACTACGCGGAAGCGCACTGACACTCGTCCAGGCTGGCCAGGGATCGTCGCTCCCTCGTTGGGCGTATATACTTAAGGATGGATAGGAGGCAGCGATGCTGCGACTCTTGACCGGCATCCTCAAAGGACTCATCGCAGGAGCATTGGTGGGCGCAGGGGCGTGGGCGCTCGGCATCCGGAGCGGCGTGCTCCTGTATGTGGTCTACGGCACCGTGGGAGCGCTGGTCGGCATCATCTGTGGCAAGGCACCCTGGCGGCAGGAGACCCTGTGGACGCCAGTCATGAAGGCGTTCGTCGGATTCGGGATCGGCGCCGGCCTGTATTACGGCTGGACGCGCCTTCTGGGCGGATTCGAGCTTCCCATGGCGTCTCACCTGGGCGCGCCTGCGGCGCCCATGTCGACGATTCCCTACCTTCTGGGGCCGCTGATTGGCCTGTTCTACGGCGCCTTCGTCGAGGTCGACGACGGCGGCGACAAGAAGGAAAAGACCAGCCCGGCCGCGAAATCCTCCACGCCTGCGCAGAAGGCGTAGCGCTCAGTACGCCAGCTTCAAGGCAACAGACCATCGGGGCGGGTAGCGACCGCCCCATCCCAGGTCACGCGCAGCGCGAAGGCAACCGCATCGGTTGAGCCCTCGAAGCGACCCGGCCAGTCGGGCACCGGAATCGCGTACCCGCCGTA
>DATFWX010000202.1:0-8348 GCA_035258845.1 Polyangia bacterium
TGCGACAGCGCGCCCGCCGCGAACAGAAGGTTCGCCAAAAGCGCGCGCTCGGCCAGCCAGCAGTCGAGCGCGCCCAGGCCGAACCCGGCCGCCAGGAGGTCCTTGCGCCCGCTCACCCACGACACCGGCTCCGCGCACAAAGGGTGGACCGCGAACAGCGCCGCGCCCGCGAGCGCCCACGGGCGCTGCAGGCCCAGCCGCGCGAGCACACGCGCCGCCAAGAGGCAATTGATCGCGTGCAGGAGCACGTTGGCGGCGTGATGGCCCGGCGGGTGCAGGCCGTGCAGCGCGTAGCCAAGCGCGTAGCTCAGGATGGGGAGTGGAATCGGGTAGCCGAACGAAGGCGTGAGCCAGAAATCGAGCGATGCCGGATGCAAAGCGCGCACGCTCGGGTTTGCGAGAAGATGGGTGTCGTCGTCCCAGTTGACGAAGCCGAACCCGAGGCTGGGCGCGAACGCGGCGGCTGCAAGTGCGGCAGGAAGGAGATAGGCGAGCCTACTCCGCGCCATGCGCCAGCCGCTTCAACGTCGGCAAGAGCAGGAGGAACACCAGCGCCGCAGCCAGCGACACCACCACCCATCCGGCGAAGAAGGTGCCGTGCGAGACCCGCTCCCAGTACTCGCCGACCCAGCCGCCCAGCTTGTAACCCACCGCGTTGGTCAAGAACCAGATGCCCATGAGCGCGCCGCCGATCCCGGGCGGCGCCAGCTTGGTGACCAGCGAGAGCCCGACCGGCGACAAGGTCAGCTCGCCCACGGTCATCAGGAAGTAGCAACCGCCCAGCCAGGCCAGGCTGGCACCGTGACCGCCGGTCAGGCGGGCCGCCATGACCATGATCGCAAACGAGAGCGCGAGCCCGACCAGGCCCAGCACCATCTTGAACGGGCTCGACGGCTCCAGGCCGCGGCGCGCGAGGGCAAGCCAGAGCGCGTTGACGAGCGGCGTGAGCACGATGATGTAGGCCGAGTTGAACGAGGTGGTCCAACTTGCCGGCATCACCTTGCCGCCCAGCCAGGAGGGCAGCATCGGCCGATAGGTGTTGGCGTCGGCCCACAACGTGAGCGTGACCCAGGTCTGGAAATAGCCGGCCCAGAACAGCATCACGAACACCCAGATAATGAGCAGCACCGCGATGCGCCCCCAGTCCTCGCGCGCGATCGCCTTGCGCCCGCTTTCTTTTTCGCCGCGGCTGGCCGGGCCCAGGTCGACGCCCGCCAGCAGGCGCTGGCCGTACAGGAAGCTTGCAAGCCCGATCGCCATGCCGACGCCGGCCGCCGCGAAGCCCAGGTGCCAGCTCACGCTCTCGCCCAGATAGCCGCACACGAGCGGTGCCAGGAGGCCGCCGATGTTGATGCCCATGTAGAAGATCGTGAAGCCGCGATCGCGCCGGGCGTCGCCGGGCTGGTAGAGCTTTCCGACCACGGTCGAGATGTTGGCCTTGATGCCGCCGACACCGATGATCAGGCAGGCGAGCGCGGTGTAGAAGACGGGCAGCCGATCGATGGCCATCAGGAAATGGCCGATCATCATGAGGGTGCCGCCCAGGATGATGGTGCGCTTGTAGCCCAGCAGGCGGTCGGCCAGAAGACCGCCGCCGAGCGGGGTCAGATAGACCAGCCCGCCGTACCAGCCGTTCAGCGAGGACGCGTGGGCCTGCTCGAAGCCGAGGTGCTTGGTCATGTACAGCATGAGCAGCGCCTGCATGCCGTAGAAGCTGAAGCGCTCCCACAGCTCGGTCATGAACAGCACGTACAGAGCGCGCGGCTGGCGCGTAGGCGAGGCCGCGTCGGTCACCATTTGCAGAGCCTACGCTCGCCGCTCATTTTCTTCCTTCGCGTCTCGCTTCGGCGCGGCTCGGCAAGTCGCTTCGGCTGCGCCTCGCTTCACGCCTCGAAACCCCGCGCCTACGCTCGCCGCTCATGGGAGCCCGCGCGACTTTACTCTATTTGACGCCGCAGCGCAGCTCGAGCGAAAAACCTTCATGCAGATAGGCGCGGCGCACGGTGCCGGGAGCGCCGCACGCCTTGCGGTCCGAGACCGGAAGCACGCACAGATCGTGCGGCCCCGCCGGGCCGCGGAAACCGGTGCGCGCGGCTGCGCTCACCTGTCCGAGCGCGACCTGGTCGAGATAGACCCGCGCCGGCTCCTGGCAGCGCGTGTTGTCGATGAAAAAGCTGACGATGGCGGTCGCGCGCACGTCGTCGCCCGCGGGCTTGCTCTTGCCGGGTGGATCCGGCGGCGAGGCCGAGTTGTTGTTACCGCCTGCGAGCACGGCGTCCTTGCCGGCCTGCTCGGCGCGCGCGATCAGCTGGTCGGGATTGCAGCCCAGGAACTTGACCTCGCTCGCGAGCTGGTTGTGGAACGCGATCTTCATCTCGCGATAGTCGGCCAGGAGCTGCTTGTAAAGCTCTAGCACTCGTTTTACTTTGAACCGATAATCAGGCGTAAGTCCCTGTGTTTCTCCAAGCTGATCCAGCTCGCGCACCTGCACGAAGGCGCGCTCCAGCTCGCGCCCCGACCGGAGGTACTGCTGACCCAGCGCGAACGCTCGCGCGTACGGAGCCGCGATTTCGGCTTGGGGACACTTGCGCCGATTGGAGCCGCGCTCGGACGCCGGTGCGGCCACCCGGTGCAGCACCTCCTGCACCGAGCGCGAGAAGTCGTCGCGCAGCTCCTGCATTTGATCGTGCAGCCCCAGGAAACGGTCGACGGTCCGGCGGTAGGCGTCGGAGTCGCCGAACGGGATCTCGAGCTGGGGTTGACCTTCCATGCGAAAGCCGGGTGCGGGCACCGGGGGCTGGGGTGTCGCGCCGCCGTCTGCCGCGTGCGCCGCGTGCGTGGCAGTTGCGAAAACGAGCGTGATTCCGAGGATCAGGACGCAAGCCCCAGGGCACACGCGAGTATTATGTCAGAAGCCGGCAGGCGTGGCTCTTTCGCCACACCCGGTGTAGCCCGGAGTGCCCACCTGGGGGTATGGAGACCGTCCATGTGTGAGCAAGTGACCGAGAGTGCGTATGGTCGCAGGTGGCATCGAATTTGCTCTCATTTCGAGCATGAATCCGAAACGCACACTCGGCGACCTCGTGGCAGCGCTGTATGATCAGGCCGCCCTGGTGACGGCAGACCGGCGCCGCGCAACCCGGCTGGCAGCGGGTGCTGTGGCGCGCTTCTTGGTTCGCACCGGCAATGTGCGTGTAGCCCGCAAGCTCGCGCAGGCTACTTGACGGGCTCGATCCGCAGGCTTGCGCGCGCGCGCAAGAGGGGCGCCGAAAGCTCTGCGAACTCCAGAGTCGGCGCAGTCACCTTGACCACGTAGACCACGCCGGGCGCATACAGGACCCAATCGATCGTGTGCATGCGCGGGGAAGCGCCGCCGTCGTATTCGATCTCGACCCCGCGCAGGCCGAATCGATCGAGCGTCCGCACCGCATCGACCACCAGCCCGGCCACACTGTCCTCGAGCCCGCGTAGATAGGACTGGGCGCGCTCTTGGACCACGGCGGCGTCGGTGGGCCCGCTGGCCGCAAACGCAAGCAGATGGATGCCGGCGCGGGTGATCGGATCGGCGAAATGCGCGATCGAGCTCTGAGCGTCGGTTTCGCTGCGCAGGAAGGGAGGCGCCGGCGGATCGAAGCTGAGGCCGCGTGCAGAGTCGTGAAAGCGCGGCGGGGGCGGCCCGGTGCGGGGCGGCGGAGGGGGACCACAGGCAAGGAGGAGGCAGACCGCAAACGCGGCGCCGGGAAGGCGCACGCTACCGGGGACGGAACGCGAGCTCACGCGCGCTGAGCGGACGCGACGCTGCGCGGGCGCTCGAGCGCGCTCACGTCGGCCCCGTGCGCCTTGGCCGCCTCGAGTAGTGTGGCCAGCGCGCCCGAGGTGCGGCGCCGCCGCACCGTCTGCCCCGAAGCCGCCTTCTTCTCCACGTAGCGCATCTGCTGATAGTGGTTCTTGCAGAGGCCGCGCGCCACGTGCGGCTGCCCGCAGCCCTTGACCGAGCACATGCGATCCGAGCGCGGCCGGCCCACGCGCGAAAGCGGCGCCTCGGCCAGGCGCCCGCTCCGCCGCGCAACCAGCGCGAGCTCGTGGCGCAGCCTCACGATCTCGGCCAGCAGCTCCTCGCGCTGGCGGCGCAACGCCGCCTCCACCTGGTCCCCGATGTGGCGCAAGAGCTCCTCGCAGGCGGTCACGAGCGACGGGACCAGTCGGCTCTTACGGGGGCGCGGCATCGAGTCAACCATAGTTCCAGGACGAGTGGGACGCAAGCGGGTCGGCCGCGCTACACTTGCGCGCGGGCGCATGGACCTCCACCAGCTCGAGATCTTTCTGGCTGTGGTCGAGCACAAGAGCTTCTCGCGGGCCGCGCGCGCGATGCACACCACCCAGTCGACCGTGAGCTTTCACGTGCGCGCGCTGGAGAGGGCGCTGGGCACGCGTCTTATCGATCGCGGCGGGCGCATCGTGCGGGCCACGGCGGCCGGGCGCCTGCTGGCCCGCTACGCCACCCGCATGGTCGGGATGCGCGACGATGCGCTGGCCCAGCTTTCGGCGCAGGAGCAGGGTGATCGAGGCCGGGTGCGCATCGCCGCCTCGACGATTCCGGCCGAGTACCTTCTGCCGCCCATTCTGGCCCGGTTTCACGAGCGCTATCCGCAGGTCGAGGTGGCGGTCGAGGTTTTAGACTCGGCGGGCGCGCTGGATGCACTGCTGGCGGAATCGTGCGACCTCGCGCTATCGGGTGCGCGGCGGGCCGATCGGCGCATCGAGTACACCGCGTTTGCCGAGGACGAGGTGGTGCTGGTGACGGCAGCCCGCGGCCGCCTGATGCCGCCCAGCGGGCGCGCGGCCGCGGCCTGGCTGCGCGAGGCGCCGCTCATCCGGCGCGAGGAAGGCTCGGGCACCCGGCAGGCCATCGATCGATTGGTGGCGCGCCACGGCCTGTCCAGCTGCGCCCAGCGGGCGCCCATGCAGGTGGGCTCGACCGAGGCGCAGCGGCGCTGCGTGCTGGCCGGGCTGGGGCTGGCGTTCTTGTCGCGACACGCGGTGGCAGAGGACCTGGCCGCGGGCCGGTTGCGGCGGGTGGCGCTGGCCGGCACCCCGGTCCGGCGGACCTTCTATCTGGCCCGCCTGCGCGGCATCACGCAGCCGGCGTGCTCGCGCTTTTTATGCAGCTTCATCATCGATTAGGGTTGCCAATCTCTTTGACGGGCCGGGTAGGGCACCGTAGATTCTTCTGCGATGGGCGAGCCTTCGGCCACGCAGCCGGACCTGCGTTTCACCACCCCGCGTACGCTGCCCGATCCGCGGACGCTGGCGGGACGAGTGGTCGTGCTCGACATCGCGTTTGCGGCCGAGGGCATGGGCACCCCGTTCGAGGAGGTCACGCTTCCCTTCATCCGTGAGCTGGGCTCGCGGCTGGCGGCCTGGATCGATCACCACGACCACGAGCGGCAGGCGGACTTTCGGGACGATCCGCGCTTTCATCTGGCCACCAAGGCGCAGCACGGCGCCTGCCCCGAGATGGTAACGCCCGCGATCGTGCACGAGACCGGGCCCGTGGGCACGATCCTGACCCACGTCGACCTGGATGGCCTGTACGCGGCCGCCAAGTGGCTTCTCGATGGAGCCGAGCCCTATCCGGGCGCCGACGAGGACGCACGCAAGGTCGACACGCGGCAGGGCGAGCCGGGGCCGGTCGCAAAGCTCATCGACCATGCGCTGCGCGCCCACTTCCGCGACGACGCGCTCAAGCATCGCATCGTTCATTATCTGACCGGCGGGCTCAAGGATCGCGAGCATCGGGCGGTCATCCAGCGCGCAGCCGACGACTTCGCGGCCATGGCGGCCGAATCGGAGCGGCTGGCCCGGCAGTTCGAAATGCGCGGCCACATCGCCTATGTGGACGCGGAAAGCGCCAAGACCCGCTACGACAAGACCTCGCTGCTTTTGCTGGGGCAAAAGCGCGCGCCGGTGGCCATTGTGCGCGACAGCGGCATGATCACGCTGGCCGCCGAATTCTCGTCGGGCATCAGCTTCGTCGAGCTTTTGGGGCTGGGCGGCGGCATGCCCACCCGGGTCAGCCTGCCCGAGGCGCGGCTCGACGAGGCGATCGAGAAGATCAACCAATTGCTCGATCGCAGCCAGCCCCGGGCGCGTACGCCCGCGCCACCCCGGAAGCGCAAGAAGAAGCGCTGATGCCGCCGGCCCTCGATCTGTATGCTGCGCAGGTGCGCATCGGCCCCCGCGACTACGAGAGCGCGGACGGGTTCGCCGAGCACATGGAAGCCCTGGTGCGCCAGATCGACGCCCAGCGGCCGCGCGCCGAAAACGGCAGCCCGATCCGGCCCGCGCTGGCCGTGTTTCCCGAAAACATCGGCACCTTTCTGGCGCTCGAGGGCGTGCCGCTCGCGCTTACCGAGCGGCTGCCTCGCACCGAGGCCGCGCTGGGCCTTTTGGCGGCCCGGCACCCGGTCGATCTGGCCTGGGCGTGCGCGCGCCGCCGCTCGAGCAACCTTTCGGGCGCGCTCCTTTTGGCGCGCGGCCGGCGCATGCACGAGATCTATCACGCCACATTTTCGCACCTGGCGCGCGAGCATCGGCTCGCGATCGTGGCGGGCAGCATTCTTCTGCCCGAAAACGCCCTGGGCCCGGAAGCCCCGATTCTCGAGGAGCGCTCGGGCGACGTCTACAACCTGTCCTATGTGTTCGACGAGCGCGGGCTCGGCATTGCGGTGGTCAAGAAGGTGCACCTCGAGCCCACGCTGGAGGACCGGCTGGGCCTCTCGCCCGGCGAGCCCGGCCAGGTGGGGCCCATTTCCGCGGCCTGGGGCCGCTTCGCGACCCTCATCTGTTACGACGGCTTCTGCGAGCCTTACACGCGTGGCGAACGGTTCGAGCCGCTGTCGCCGCGACTGGACCGATTGGGCGTGGACGTGTTCGCGCAGCCGGCCGCCAATTCGTGGCCGTGGGACTCGGCCTGGGCATTCGCCGATCCGGGTGAGCACATCCTTCGGCGCGAGCAGTGGCGCCGCGAGGGGGTGGCGGCCGCCCTGGCGGCCTGTACGCGCACCCGATTCGCGGTGACCGCGCACCTGTGCGGCCGCATGTTCGAGCGCAGCTTCGAGGGGCGTTCCGAGATTCTCGCGCGCGGGCGGGACGGCGCAGTGCGGGTGCTCGCGCAGGCGCCGCGCATCGATGGCGAGGCGATCGTCCGTGCCACGGTCGAGCTTTGACGGGTCCGTCGACTCTTTGACTCTTCGATTCTTCAACTCTTTGACTTTTCGACTTCTTACGTTACAGATCAGTGCTGACGTGGCGGTCAAGCGTACATCGTCCGATCTGGCGTCGCGCCTGGTCGACAGCTATCGCTCGCTCCAGGTGGGGCCGCTCTACGACCTGCCGTCGCAGGATGAGGTGGCGCGCGTGTTCGAGAACATCCGCGACCTCCTGTATCCGGGTCTGACCGGACACCGGGTCAAGACCGCGCCCACCGCGGTGGCGCGCAAGCTGCGCGGAGTCGAGGGGCGCCTGGCCCGCCAGATTGGTCTCGGCCTCTTGCACCGCGCCAGCCTGAGCGGGGCCGAAAAGAAGGTGGCGCGGGCGGACCTGCGCCTGGGGCGGGACATGGCGCGGCGTTTTCTGGCCCGGCTGCCCGAGCTGCGCGCCCAGCTGGCCAAGGACGTCATGGCCGCCTACGCCGGCGACCCGGCCGCCACCGGAACCGACGAGGTGGTGTTCTGCTACCCGGGCGTGTATGCCATTACCGCGTACCGGGTCGCGCACGCGCTGGTCGAGATTGGTGTGCCGGTGGTGCCGCGCATGCTGACCGAGCATGCCCACGCGCGCACCGGGATCGACATCCATCCGGGCGCCATCATCGGGCAGTCGTTCTTCATCGATCACGGGACCGGCGTGGTCATCGGCGAGACCACGGTCATCGGGCGCCGGGTTCGGCTGTACCAGGGGGTCACGCTGGGCGCGCTCAGCGTGCCCGAGGGGCAGACGCTGCGCGGGAAAAAGCGTCACCCGACCATCGAGGATGACGTCATCATCTACGCCAACGCGACCATTCTGGGCGGTGACACCGTGATTGGCCGCGGCGCGGTGGTGGGCGGCAACACCTGGATCACGCATTCGGTGCCCGCGGGCGCGCGCATCTTGTCGAGCCCTCACGTAAGATAGCGAATCTACTGAAGATCCAGCAGCCCGCCGCTATGCTATGATAGCGGGCATGCGGCGGGCCTTCCTGCTTTACGCGCTGCTTTGGGGGTGCTCCTTCGACGCCTCCGGGAACATTGTCGGAAGCGGCGGGGCGGGTGGCGTGGGCGGCAGCGGCGGCATCGGTGGCGCGG
>DATFWX010000203.1:0-5062 GCA_035258845.1 Polyangia bacterium
CGAGATCAGGAAGAACGGAATGGCCAGCAGCACCTGCTGATTGACCAGCCCGCGGATGCGCTCGAGCATGCCGTCGAGGTCGTTGAACGAGCGGGCGTCGCCCCACAGCACATACGCGGCCAGGGTGGCGGCGCCCAGGAGCACCCACAGCGGCTCTGCCAGCAGGAGGAGCACGACCAGAAGCAGGCAGAACAGGAGCGTAATCACTTGGGCTCCTCGCGCAGCGACTGCCAGGCCGCGCCGGCCGTGCGCGCGCTGATGAGCGCGAACGAAAGCGGGATCACCGCCACCACGATCCATCCGGGCAGCCGCGGGTAGGGCAGCTGATCGCCCAGGCGCAGCGAAACCAAGGTTTTCCAGACGCCCAGGAGCACGAAGAAGGCCGCGAAGCCGACGTTGAGAAATTTCCCGGCAGCGATGGCGTAGCGGCGCGCGTCGCGCGGCAACACTTTGGGCCCGAAGTCGATGTCGATGTGCTTGCCGACGTGCGAGGCCATGCTGGCGCCGAGGAACCCGGTCCACACCAGAAGCACCATCGCGACCTCTTTGGCCCACGAGTAGCCGGGCGGCACCAGGAGCCATAGCCCGAGCGCGCCCACCGGAGCCAGCCCACCCGCGACCAGGCTGCGCGCGCGCACCACGACGCCGCCCATCACGATCACCCACAGCACCGCGTAGAACCAGTTCGAGGGGGCGTGGCGCATGAGCAGGCCCAGGCCGCCCACGAGCGCGGTCAGAGCGGCCGCGCGCGCGAGCTCGGCCGCCGGCCGCGGCGCGTCGCCCCGCGTGCGGCGGATGGTGGCCTGCGCGAACCAGGCCAGCGCAAAAAAGAGCGCCAGCAGGAAAACCGGCGCGATCGTGTGCGCCACCAGCGCGGACGCGGCCTCCGACGGCCGCCAGCCCAGAAGGCGCGGCCAAAACAGCAGGAAGGCGGCGGCTTTGGAATCCTGCGACGACAGCCGCCGATCCGCCACCTCGATGAACACGATCGCGATCATGCTGACCATGAACGCGACCACGAGCGTGCGCTCGACGCGGTAGACCAGCTGGTCCAGCCTGCGCATCATGGCGGGCGCAGGATAGCATGCTTGACGCGTTCCACTGCGTCGGGTTTGGCTAGATGCATGGGTAGGGTCGTTCGGACCGGCCTGCTTTTGGCACTGGCTTCGGCCTGCGGCGACGACGGCGCGGGCGGTCCCGACGCCATGTCGAGCCCGGGTCAGATCGGCGACCCGTGCACGATGACGCCGGGCGGCGCCTGCGGAACCGATCCGGGAAGCTGCGCCGACCCTTCCTACAACTGCATCACGCCGCTGTGCGAAATCGGCTTTCAGGGCGGCTACTGCTCCAAGAAGTGCGGCGCCGACAATCCGATGAGCCCGAGCTGCCCGGCCGGCGCCAAGTGTGTTGCGTTCACGCCCCAGAACCAGATCACCTATCGCTGCCTGCGCACGTGCAACTCGAACGCCGACTGCCGGCCCCAGGGCTACCTGTGCACGCCGGTCAGCGAGGGCGGCAGCGTGTGCCTGCCCGGCCTGGGCTGCCAGCAGCCGCCCGCGAGCGGGCTCGAGAGCGCGTCCTTCCAGCACCCCAACCTCGAGGTGCCCAGCTCGGGTTTCGGCAGGTACCAGGCCGAGGGCAACATCGCCTCCGACGACCGGGGCCACCTGGCCATGACCGAGATCGAGTTCGCGACCGGCGATGCCATCTCGATCGCGACCTACGATGGGTCGAGCGGCCAGTTCGGCGCCAACCCGACCTCGTACCGCCCCATGAACGCCGACTCGGTGCAGGTCGCGGATCCGGTGGTGGCGTTCGACCGCACGCCCGCGGGCGGCGGCGCGCCCGTCTTGTACGCGGCCTGGCTCGAGGTCGGCAGCAGCAATGCCAGCCGGGTGTGGGTGGCGCGCTCGCATGACGCCGGCGCAACCTGGGATCCACAGATTCCGGTGCAGGGGTCCGATGGTCAGCCGGGGCGCTTCCTGGACAAGCCCTGGATCACGGCTGCGGGCGGCAGGGTGTGGGCGAGCTGGACCAGCGACGCCGGCTTGCGCTATGCGCTCTCGAGCGACGGCGGCGCCACCTTTTCGCCGCCGCTGACGCTCGCGCTCGGCCAGGTCGGGTTCGCGCAGCTTGCGGCCGCTGACAGCGGCGACGCCTACGCATCCTGGATTGCCGGCGACTCCCAGGTGCCAGGGTCGCTGCGCGCGTGGGCCGCTCGCTGGGACCGCACCGGCGGCACCGGATTCCGGGCTGCGCGCGCTCTCGCCGGCTCCGAGCAGGTCGTGTACGACCCCATCGCGAGCGCGGCTTCGCCCGACGGTACCCATTATTACGTGGTGTGGTCGAGCGGTGCCAAGGCCATGCAGACCGACGTCATGGCTGCAGTGAGCGAGGACGCCAATTCTGGCTTCAACTTCCACGCCGCGGTCGTGGTTCATGATCACACCGATTGCGGGATCCGGCTGCACCCGACGGTGGCGGTGGACACGCGCGGGCGCGGCCACGTGATGTGGCTCGACAACTATTACTACGGCGGCGTCGCAAGCTACACCTCCGCCAGCGACGGCAGCGGGCAAATCTGGACCCCGGTCGAGGTGGCCAGCGACGCACCGCCGTGGCCATTCACGATCAACCGAATCCCCGGGTTGTGGCTGGGCGACTATGTCGGCATCGCGGTCGATGCGCAGAAGGTCTGGCTCTACTACAACGGTACCCAGCTGGGCGCACGCACCCACTTCTTCTTGACCTACCGCAGCCTGGAGCCTTGACGAGGCCGGGCCGGCCGGCTAACGTGCGCCCTCGTCCGAGGGGACGAAAGGAAAAGCGACGTGCTGTCACGTGTGGGCTACCCCCTGGGACTTGCGCTTGTCATCTGTCTGGGCGGTTGCGGCGACGACTCGGCGGGCGCCGGCGGCATCGGTGGCAGAGGTGGCACGGGTGGCGCGGGTGGCTCAGGCGGCACAACGGCCGACGCGGCCACCGACGGTGCGCCGGGCGACGACGGAGCCAGCTCGATGTCCGACATCGGGTCGGCGTGCACGCGCATGATGTGCCCGTCCGGTACCGACATGCAGAACCAGGGCACCTGCGCGACCGGCGAGCGCTGCATCCCGCCCGACGAGACCTGCGGCGGCGGCTGGGTGGGCGGTTACTGCTCCCAGAAGTGCGGCCGCGACAACCCGGGCAACCCGGGCTGTCCGGGCGACGCGCGGTGCGTGCGCCTGGATCAGGGCTCGTCGAGCATCTATCGGTGCCTCAAGAGCTGCGCCAGTCACGGTGACTGCCGCCTGCCCGGCGCCGGCTACGTGTGCGAGGCCACCAGCGTGGGCCCGACCTGCCAACCCGGCCGCGTCTGCGAGCAGGCGCCGACCACGCTGCCCCGCGGCAACTGGGACGGCAACCGGCTGGTCCCGGGCGCGACCCCGTCCACGTTCGAATCCGAGGGCAACGCGGCCACCGACGGCCTGGGCCATGTGGCCATCTCCGAGATTGGCATCTACCGGGGCGGCAGCGTGATGGCGGTCGCGGTGTACTCGGAGGCGACCGCGAGCTTCCACACCCCGGTCGCGTATGGCGAGTATCCGAGC
Source organism: Polyangia bacterium (assembly GCA_035258845.1). Classification (GTDB taxonomy): domain Bacteria; phylum Myxococcota_A; class Polyangia; order JAHFDS01; family DATFWX01; genus DATFWX01. The sequence continues at coordinate 3,591 of DATFWX010000203.1, forward strand.
ACGCAGTATACGAGCGACCCGGTGGTGGCCTACGACGTCGACGTTCCCGGGACCGTAAAGCCGCTCTATCTGGTCTGGCTCAACATCGATCTGGATGCGCAGAGCAACCCGAGCAACACGCACGTGATGGTGGCCCAGTCGCTCGACAACGGGGTCACGTTCGGGGCGCCCAACAACATGGCGACTGCGGCGGTGAACACCTTGGGGCAGGAAGTCTCGGGCGCGGATTCGAGCGGCTTCATCGACAAACCCTGGATCGCGGCCTCGGGCGGCAAGGTCTACGTCACCTACGGGCTGTTCACGGGTGCGGGCGGCGAGCGCATGGTGTGGAGCGGCGACGGCGGCCGGACCTGGTCGGCGCCGCGAACCATGAACAACACGAGCGGGTTTCACAATTTCGGGCAGGTCGCGGTGGCCGGCGAGACCGGCGACGTGTACGTGACCTACACTGACGGCAACGGCCTGTTCGGGCAGAGGTGGCGCCGCTCGGCGGCGGCGACCTGGTTCGAGCCCGAGGTCGCGCTGCCCGGCAGCGGCAACCTGGTCAATCCCTCCGGCAACGCGGTCACGCGCGATGGCTCGCACTTCTGGGCGGCCTGGGACGACGGCACGCAACGCGGCAGCAACATCCTGGTCTCGGTGGCGGCCAACGCGGGCGCGGCCGCGCCGCTTTCGTTCGGCACCCCGGTCACGGTCAACGACGACACTTCGTGCGGTGACCACGTGCACGCCACGGTGGCGCTGGACGCAAGCGGACGCGGCCATGTGCTGTGGCTCGACGACCGCTACTCGGGCAACCTTTTGGGCGGGGTGGCTCATTACGCGATATCCAACGACGCCAGCGGCACCAGCTTCTCGACCCCGGTCGTGGTCAGCGACGTGGTGTTCCCGTTCACGAGCTCGCGCATCCCCGGGATCTGGCTGGGCGACTATGTCGGCATTGCGGTCGCAGGCACCAAGGTCTGGGCGTCCTGGGCCGACGCGCGCGGGGACAACCTGAAGACGCACTTCTACCTGTCCAGCCGCACCATCCCGTAGCTCACCCGCCGAGAAAGCGCGCGATGCGGTCCCACACCGGCTGCGCGCGTGGATCGCGCACGATGCCGAAATGGTCGGGATCGAACGGCAGGCCGCTTCTGCGCCCGACCACCTCCAGCCACTTCTCGGCCGTACCCAGCGGCTCCAGCAGCTCGGCCGCGTCCCGCCGCGTGCACAGCCGGTCCCCGGCCGCCACCAGCGACAGCGTGGGCGCACGCACCTCCCGCAGGCGCGTCCAGTAGTCGATCGCGCCGTCGCGAGAGCGCCACTGGCCCGACCGGGCCCACTGCCCCATCTGGGTCACGTAGCCGCGCGGCTCGTCGTCGGTGCCCAGGCGCAGCGCCCGCGCGGGCGCATACTCGAACAGGCGCGCGCTGCCGACCCACGCCCGCAAGACCACGCGACGCTGCCAGGACGTGCGGGCGCCCGATCCG
>DATFWX010000204.1:0-68513 GCA_035258845.1 Polyangia bacterium
ACCAGTGCCTACTGGGACCTCCTGGCCGCCCGCGCGCGCTACCGGGCGCGCTTTCTGGCCGCGCTCGACGCCGCGCGCCTGGATGCGGTCGTGTGCCCGCCGTTGCCGCTGCCCGCGCTCCGTCACGGCACCAGCCTCGAGCTGGGCGCCGTGCACACCTACACGCTGGTCTACAACGTGACCGGCATGCCGGCCGGCGTGGTGGCGGCGGCACGCGTGCGCGTGAACGAGGAGAGCGATCGCCCGCCCAGCCAGGATGGCGCGGAGCGGGCCGCGCGGTCCGTCGAGTCGGGGAGCGCGGGGCTGCCGGTGGGCGTGCAGGTGGCGGCCCGTCACTGGCGCGAGGACATCGTGCTGGCGGTCATGGCCGCCCTCGACCAGCACTTCCGCACTGAGCCCGAATACCCAGTGCGCGCCCCGCTATAGCCCTTTTTCGCCACAAGATTCACCACAGAGAGCACGGCGAACACAGAGGAGGAGAAAGGATCCAACTGGATTTCATGATGGGCCGGTCCCAGGGTCCTTCTGAAATCTCTGTGTTCTCTGTGTTCTCTGTGGTTTCTCTACGCGCTGAGCGGGCTTGCCTACGCGAGCGCGACCGACAGCGTGAAGTAGAACCGGCTTCCGGAACCGACTCGGCTTTCGGCCCAGATGCGTCCGCCGTGCGCCTCCACGATCGCCTTGGCGATCGACAGGCCGAGCCCGACCCCACGCTCGCTGTTGTCGCCGCCCCGGCCCTGCCAGTAGCGATCGAAGATATGTCCCAGCTGGTCGGGCGGGATCCCGGGGCCCGAGTCCTCGACCACGAACACGGCTTGTCCGTCGCGCGGCTGCACGCGCACCCCGATGGCTCCGCCCGCGGGCGTGAACTTGATGGCATTGCCGACCAGGTTGGACAGGACCTGCCGCACCCGGTCGCGGTCACAATCGACGCTGAGCTCGTTGGCGCTGTCGCGCTCGAGCTTTTGCGCCTTCTGCGTGGCTAGCGGCTGCAGCATCTCGAGCACCTCGCCGATCAGGGGCGCCACCAGACACGACCGGCGCTCCAGCGGCAGCGCACCCACTTCCATGCGCGCCAGGTCGAGCAGATCTTTGATCAGCCGGGCCGCCTCCTGAGCCGAGCGCTCGATGCGCTCGGCATGCTTGCGCTGGCGCTCGCCGCCGGCCCCCTCGGGCGCCATCCGTCGCAAGAGGCCGGCGTCCATGAGCACCGCCGACAGCGGATTCTTGAGCTCGTGCGAGACCACGGCCACGAAGTCCTCGCGCGCGCGCAGGGCGTCCTGCGCATCCTCGTACAGGCGCGCGTTGTCGACCGCGATCGCGGCCCTCTGCGCCAGCTCCTCGGCCAGCGCCATGTCGGCCGCGCCGTAGACGCGGCCCGACTCGGCGACTGCGAACGAGAGCGCGCCCAGCGTATGCCCGCGCGCCACCAGCGGCACCACCAGCGCCATCCGCGGCGCCAGCTGGCGCATGAGCTCGAGGTGCTCGGCGCTCGTGGTCGAGGCCTGCAGGAGCGGCTCGCTGATGCCGGTGTACAGGCGTGCCTGGCCGGTGCGCAGCGCTTCCGCCACCGGTCCCGGACGGTCGGGCGCGGGTGGAAACTTCTCGAGCCGCTGCGCCAGCTCCTGCTTTTTCGGATCCGCGTGCGTCACCACCACGCGCCGGATGGCGCCGTCGGGCTCCGCCACGTCGACGATGCAGTAGTCGGCGAGCTGCGCAACCGCCAGGCGCGCCACGCTGCGCAGGGTGGCCGTGAAATCGAGCGAGCTGGCCAAAAGGCGGCTGGCCTCGGCCAGAAAGCGTTGGGTCTCCTCGGCCCGCTTGCGCTCGGTGATGTCGTGAAACAGGTGGATGACGAACTGCACGCGGCCGTTGCCGTCGCGCACCGGGATGGCGCGCAGAACCCGCCAGCGCAGCTCGCCGCTCGACCGGATCCGAATGCGTACCGTGATCTCGGCGCTGGGTACGCTGCCCTCCCGAACCAGTCGGCCCGGCAGGCGCTCGTGGGGCAGCGGCTTGCCGGTCTCATCATAGATGTCGAATTTTGCGAACCTTTCCTGCTCGGGCGCCGCCAGAAGCGCTTCCACCGACGGGTAGAGCATGAGCTGCGCGGCGGCGTCGTTCGCGTAAACCAGGCGCCCGGCCTGGTCCTGAATGGTGATGCCGTCGGTGACGCTAGCCAGAACGCGCTCTAACTGCTCCGGCGTCAGCACGCGTGTCCCCGTTCGATCGAGTGCGACCTCGGCAATTCAGCACCAGCGTCCGCGATCCAGGGCCCACAGTCAAGCCTGCGACTCTGCTACGCTGGGGGCCGCACAGACACGCGGAGGCGGATCCATGTCGCTGGCACAAGACTTCAAGGCGTTCGCACTCAAGGGCAACGTGTTGGACCTGGCGGTCGCAGTCGTCATCGGAGGCGCCTTCGGGAAGATCGTGAGCGCGCTGGTGGCGGATCTCATCATGCCGATCATGGGCGCGCTGACCCCGTCGGGAGACTGGCGCACTTTCACGGTCACGCCGCTCAAGCTCAACGTGGGTCACTTGATCGGCGAGATCGTCGATTTCACAATCATCGCGTTCGTGCTGTTTCTGGTGGTGGTCAAGCTGATGGGGGTGCTCCGCAAGAAGGAGGCGACTCCCACCACCAAGACCTGTCCCGAGTGCCTGGAGGCGATCCCGCTACAGGCCCGTCGATGTCGGGCATGCACGGCGGTGGTGGGCGCGGCGGTGCTGCTGTGGGCGCTTTTGGCTGCGCCGGCGGCCTACGCCCAGAAGGAGGCCAAGTTCGAGTTCGGCAAAGCCGAGGAAGTCAAGCAGGTGGAATGGAAGGCGCAGGCCAAGACGGGCCTGATCGTGACCTCCGGCAACTCCCGCACCACCACCTTCACGCTGGGGCTGAGCGCCTCGCGCAAGGAGGCCGGCAACAAGTTCGCGCTTGACGCCGGCGCCGCCTACGCGCGCTCGAGCATCCTGGTGTTCCAGGATACCAATGGGAACGGGGCCATCGACCGCGGCGAGCTGCGGCGGCAGGATCAGACCACGGCCAACAGCTGGTTTACGAAGGCGCGTTACGACCGCTTCCTGAGCGAGCACAACTCGGCCTACCTGAGCGCGCTCGCCAGCGCCGATCAGCCGGCCGGCAAGGACTTCGTGGGTGGGGGCCAGATCGGCTACAGCCGGCAGCTTTTCAAGACCGATCAGCACGAGCTGGTGGCCGAGCTGGGCTACGATCTGTCGTACGAGTCGTACCTGACGCCGGTCGACAGCTCGGTGACCATCCACTCGGCGCGCATTTTTGTGGGCCACACCTCCAAGCTCACCGACGCCACCAGCGCATTCGCCAACGTGGAGGCGCTGCTCAACTTGAACTCGGAGAGCACTCTCAACGCCGACGACGACACCGGCATGACGAAAACCGTCGATCCGCTGAGCGACACGCGCGTCAATATCAAAGCCGGGCTCACGACGACGCTGTGGAAGAACATCAGCTTCAGCTTCGGCTTCACGCTCAAGTACGACCACAACCCGGCGCCGCTGCCCGCGCCCAAAGGTGCACCGGCCTACGCGGCCGGCTTCCAACCCTTCGCGGACACGGTCGACACCATCACCGAGGCTGCGCTCATCGTCAACTTCCTCTAGGGTCCCGGGTCCCGGGCTAACGCGGATCGCCGTACATCTGCGCCAGCAACTCGGGCGGCACACCGAGCCGGTATAGTGTCGGAAACAGGTTGACGAGCAGCGTGTAGAGGATGGGCCGCGCGACGAAGCGGCGACCCGACACGGTGACCCGCGCGGGCACGGTGCGAATGCGGCCCAGGCGGCGCAGCCGACGCGCCAGCTCCAGATCCTCCATCAGCGCAAGATTGGGAAACCCGCCCGCGCGGCGAAACGCGTCCGCCCGCACGAACAGCGCCTGGTCACCGTAAGGCAGGCGCGCATAGCGCGAGCGCAGGTCGGCCAGGTGCAGAAGCGGAGCGAACCAGGGCCGCGGCCCGGGTTGATCGAAGACAGTCCAGGTGCGGAATGCGCCCGCGACCACGGCCGGATGGAAAAGCGCGCGCTCGATCCATCGGCGGACGTCTTCAGGCAGGCGACCGTCGGCGTGCAGGAACAGGAGCACGTCCCCGCTCGCGAGCGCGGCCCCGGCGTTGAGCTGAGCGGCGCGACCGCGGGGCGCGCGCAAAAGATGTACCCGGGGCCGGCTGGACACCTGCGCGACCGTGCCGTCGTGGCTGCCGCCGTCGACCACCAGAACCTCGTCGATCCCGGTGGTGCCGTCGAGCGCATCCAGCAGCGGGCCGATGCGCGCCTGCTCGTCCAGCACCGGGATGATGACGCTCAGCCGCACGGCAAGGCTACTCCCACCATCGGAACCAGCGCGCGAACAGGCGGCGCACGCCCGGGGTCAAGCGGGCGCGCTGGGCGGCGTCGCCCAGCCGACGCAGCGCTTCGGCCTGGGTCGGGTAGGGGTGGATGGTGGCCGAAAGCGCGCGCACGCCCAGCCGCGCGGTCATCAGCAGCGCCAGCTCGGCAATCGATTCGCCGGCATGGCGCGCGCACAGGGTCGCTCCCAGCAGGCGCCCCGAGCGCCCGTCCACGTGCGCGCGCGCGAAGCCCTCGCTCTGGCCGTCGAGAACGGCGCGGTGGATCTCGCTGAGCGGCACCGTGAACGTGTGCACCGCGCGCCCGCGCTCGGCCGCCTCGGCCGCGCCCAGCCCCACGTGCGCAACCTCCGGATCGGTGTAGGTACACCACGGGATCACGAGGTCGCGGGCGCGCTTGCGCCCGTAGAAGAGCGCATTCTGGACCACCACGCGCGCCATCGCGTCGGCCGCGTGCGTGAACTGGAAGGCCGAGCACGCGTCACCGGCCGCGTAGATGCGCCGGTTGTGCGTGCGCAGCCGCTGGTCGACCTCGATCCCGCGGCTGCCCGCCCGCACGCCCGCCGCCGCCAGCTCGAGCCCCTCGAGGTTGGGTGCGCGTCCGGCCGCGACCAGGATCTCGTCGACCTGGGCGGTCTGCTCGGCCCCCGCCTGCTCGATGATGAGCTGCTTGGCCGCGCCCCGGCGCTCGACCCGCCGCACGGCCCCACCCAGGATCAGCTGAACGCCCTCGCGTCCCAGCCGGGTCGCGAGCAGCGCGGCTGCGTCGGGATCGTCGCGCGGCAGAAGGCGAGGCGCGCGCCCGATGAGCACGACCTCGCTGCCGAAGCGAGCAAACGCCTGCGCCAGCTCGCAGCCCACCGGCCCGCCGCCGATCACGGCCAGCCGGGGCGGCAGCGCGGTCAGCGCAAACACGGTTTCGTTGGTCAGGTAGCCCGCCTCGCGCAGCCCCGGCACCTCGGGCACTGCTGGCCGCGCTCCGGTGGCGATGAGCGCGCGCCGGAAGCGCAGGCGCTTTCCCTCGACCTCGACCGCATCGGGCGCGACAAAACGCGCGCTGCCCAGAAACACGTGGGCGCCCAGGTCTCGAAAGCGCGCGGCCGCGTCATCCCGGGCCAGCTGCGCGCGCAGGCGCCGCATGCGCTCCATCACGCGGGCGAAGTCGACCTCGACCGGGCCCGTCACCTTGACCCCCAACTCGTCGGCAGCGCGGGCTGCCGCGGCCGCGTGGGCCGAGCCCAGAAGGGCCTTGGAGGGCACGCAGCCGTAGTTGAGACAATCGCCCCCGAGCCGATGTTTCTCGATGAGCGCGACGCGCGCACCCAGCGTGGCCGCGCCCGCGGCCGCCACCAGCCCGGCCGTGCCCGCGCCGATCACGACCAGGTGATAGCGCGCCAGCGGCTCCGGGTTCTGCCAGTCCGGCGGTCGCACCTTCTCGAGCAGCGCCCGATCGTGTACGTCGTCGGCGCGCACCATCACGGGCTTCCCTCCTGCGCGAGCGCGCGGTCGAGCGCCTGCCGGGTCAGGCGCGTCAGAAGGACGGTCACGAGGACGGTCGCGAGGAGGCCCCCCCAGAACAGCACCTGACCCCACGGGCCCGCCTGGGGCCGCCGGCCGCTCGCCAGCTCGGCCGCATTGGTCACCAGCGAGCCCAGATACACGTACATGACCGTGCCGGGCAGCATGCCGATCGCGGACGCGACCACGTAGTCGCGCAGCGTGACCCGGGTCAGCCCGAGCGCATAGTTGAGGAAGTTGAAGGGGAACACCGGCGACAGTCGCAAGAGCAGCACGATCTTGAAGCCATCCACGCCCACCGCCCGATCGACTGCGGCGAAGCGCGGGTAGCGGCTCAGTCGCCGCTCGATCCACCCGCGCGCCAGCGAGCGACCCAGCACAAACGCAAGCGTCGCGCCCACCACGCTGGCCGGCGACACTAAAAGGGTGCCGTAGAACGGCCCATACGCGAACCCGGCGCCCAGGGTCAGGATGGTGCCCGGAAGCGCGAGCACGGTCGCGACCACGTAGGCGAGGCCATAGACGAGCGCGCCCATCACCCCGGCGCCGTGTATCCAGCTCGTAAGCGCGAGCAGCCAGCGGCTGGTCGGCAGAAGCAAGAGCGCCGCGACCGCCGCCGCGGCGGCCAAAAGCAGCGCCGCCACGCGCAGCGCACGGGCTCTCGTCACACCAGCGCCCCGCCGCAGCTCGAGCCGGCGCCGGCCGTGCAGCCGAAGCAGTGGAACGCGGTGGCGATGCCGCGGCCGCCGAGCTGGTCCACCGATTCAATGTCCCACAGCGTGCGGCGCGGCCCGGCGAGCGGGATCTCGAGCATCTGGTTGAAATCGCAATCGTACAGGGTCCCCTCCCAGCCCACGCTGACCAGCGAGCGGCACATCACGTGCGCGACCGCTTGCGGGTTGAAATGATTGATAAGGAGGCTCATGTACTCGGCGCTCTTGCCCTCGCGCGCCAGCTGCTCGGCGAAGCGCTTGATCGGCATGTTCGTGAGGGTGAACAGTCGGTGGAACTCGATGCCGAAGCGGGCACGCAGTTGCTCCTTGTACTGCGCTTCCAGCTGGTCCTGCGGCGGCGGCAGGTAGGCGCCCACCGGGTTATAGACCAGATCCAGCCCCAGCGGCGACCCGGGCCGCCCATAACCGAGCGCGTTCAGGCGCGCGAGCGCGAGCATGCTCTTGTCGAAGACGCCGCGGCCGCGCTGCTTGTCGACGTTCTCGGCCAGATAGCAGGGCAGGCTGGCCACCACGTCGACCCTCTCGGCGGCCAGAAACTCGGCCAGATCTTCCTGCCCGGCCTCGAACAAGATGGTCAGGTTGCACCGATCGATCACGCGCCGTCCGAGCGCCCGCGCGGCCTGGACCAGGAAGCGGAAGTTTGGATTGAGCTCGGGCGCGCCCCCCGTGATGTCGACCACCTCGACCACCGGGCTGGCCTCGATGAGGGCGACCACGCGCTCGGCGACCGCGCGCTGCATCATCTCGGTGCGCCGCGGGCTGGCGTCGACGTGGCAATGGTGGCAGGCCTGGTTGCAGCGCTTGCCCACGTTGACCTGAAACGTGGTGGGCGCGCTCGCCTGCAGCGGAGGCAGGCCGTGCTGGTCCAGGGTGCGATCGAAGTCGGCACAAGCCGTAGACATCCCTACCTCCCGTTCAAGGACCAATCGTAATCGAGATACTCGATCTTTTGGGCGGCGCCTGCTCCTTCCAGCCAGCGCGCCACAAAAGTCTGCACCGACCCGGCCGCCTTGACAAAATCGTCGGCGAACCACTTGAAAATGGAGGACAGGTACAGTGTGCGCGCAGCCGGGTCGTAGCGGTTCTTCGATCGATCGTGCAAGAACGTGCGCGCCGCCAGATCGAGCTGCGCCTCCAGCTCGGCCGCCCGATAGGGCTTTTCCGAAAGGGCCGGGCAGCTCTTGGATGCGCAATTGATGGCGAAGTGGATGCGCGGCTCGTGAAACTGCTTGCGCAGCACCTGGTTCTCGATGTCGTCGAGCGACAGGTCGCGCTCGCCGAGCGCGCGCAGCGGGATGAAGGTTTTGCGAAAGGCCGCCAGCGGGAGCAGCCCGATCGAGCGAATGCTTTTGACCGGATAGTGCTCGAGCATCAGCTTGATGGTGTAGGCGTTGTAGGAGTTCACCCAGAAGGCCAACTGCTCTTTTTGCGAGAACTGAGCGTAGCAGTCGGGGCGGATGGCCTCGAGCCCGCGCAGATAGGCCGAAAGCTCCCCCTCGCCAGCCCGCTTCCAGGCCGCATAGTCGACCTGACCCGAGGCGACGTACCGCGCGAGCAGCGCGCCCAGCGCCCCGTGCCCGTGATCGAACCCCGGGCAGGTCGCCACAAACGCCGCCGCCGCCGTCACCATCACGAGGTGCATGAAAGCTCAGCCACCCACCCGTCGGCGCACCAGCTCTGGAGGGCCTCGAAAGCGGCTTGCGCCGGCTCGACGTGCTCGGCAAAGGGTGCGCAGATCTCGTGCAGAGGTGCGCCTGCGCGCGCGCGTCGCAGCGCCTCTGCCTCCTCGGGCGCCAGGGCAGCGTGATAGACCTCGAAGCCCTGCCGCCACACTGCGACCGCCAGCTCCCGGGCGCGCACGGGCGGCGGCGGCGCCTCATCCTCGAGCGCGCGCCAGAGCGCCGCCACGTCGTGTGCGAGCCGGAGGTCGGTGAGCGCCGGCACCATGCGCAGCCGCGCGGCCGCAAACGCTGCCGGCGAAAGCTGCGCCAGCGCCTCCGCGTGAAGCGTCGGGGCGGCGGGCGCGTCGAACACCTCGGCCCGCGCCCACTCGAGCGCGGCCAGATCGTGAAGGTCGGCCCGCTCGGCGGGCGGCTGCGCGCGCAGGAACGCGGCCAGGTGGCGGCCCAGCTTGCCCAGCGAGGGATGCTCCGACGCGTGCGCGTGCACATAGGCAGCTGCGCAATCGAAAAAAACTTCGTCCCCGAGCAGCCGCGCCAACTTTGGAAAATCCTCGCGCAGCGCGTCGATCTGTCGCCACAGATACATGTTCGCGTAGATCCCGATCCGATCGGCCGCCGGCAGCGCCGCGCTGCCGACGAAACAGCGGTCGACCAGAGTCGGATCCACCGGCTCTCCGCGCAAGAGCGACCAGAACAACCGCTGGGTGTCGGCCAATCTCACTCGAGCTCCTCCGCCTCCAGCACCCGCGCCCGCGCGCTCTCGGCCCAGAGCGTCTCCAGCTCGGGAACATTGTCGTCCCACTCGATCAGGGTCGAGACCCGGCCCAGCCGCTTGAGCGCCTGCCGGTACAGTGCCCACACCCCGTCGGGCACCGGGTGATCGTGCGTATCCAGAAGATAGGCTCCCTTGTGGCTGTGCCCGGCCAGGTGGATCTGCCCGACCCGCTCGCGCGCCACTCCGTCCAGGTATGCGATCGGATCGTAGCCGTGGTTGTGCGCGCTCACGTAGATGTTGTTGACGTCGAGCAAGATGCCGCAATCGGCGCGCTCGGCCACCGCCGACAGAAACTCCCACTCGGTCATGGTCGAGTCCTGGAACTCGACGTAGCTGGACACGTTCTCGAGCAGGATCTGGCGGCGCAGCACATCCTGTACGGCTGCCACGCGCCCCGCCACGTGCTCGAGCGCCTCCTCGGTGTAGGGCAGCGGCAGGAGGTCATGCGCGTAGCGCCCCCCGTGCGTGCCCCAGCACAGATGATCCGACACCCACGCCGGCTCGATCGAGGCCGCCAGCTCGCGCAGCTCGCCCAGATAGGCGGCGTCGAGCGGGTCGCTGCCGCCGATCGAGAGCGACACGCCGTGCAGCACCACCGGCACATCGCACCGCACCTTGTCCAGCACTGCGCGCGGCCGCCCGCCCTGCCACATGAAGTTCTCGCTGATCGCCTCAATCCAGTCGACCTGCGGCCGCTCCTCGAGCAACCGGCCGTAGTGCCGGGGCCTGAGACCGATGCCGTGTCCTAGATATTTTGCCGTAAATGCCATGGACAACGACCAGGGGACCGGCCGCCGGCCGGTCCCCCGCCTGCGCTACTTGGCGGCGGTGACGACCTTGCCGCCCTTGCCCGTGCAGTCTTTTTCGGTCTTGGCCTCGACCCAGCCCTTGCCCTTGCAGTCGTTCTTGCCCTTGCACGCGTTGTCCGCGCCCGAGCAGGCACCCTTGCCCTTGCACTCGTTGATGCCCGCGCACTTGACCGTCTTCGACGCGGCCTTTTCGGTCTTGCCCTTGGCCTGCTTCGCGTACGCGGCACCGGCCGCGAACATGGTGGCGACGGCCGACGCAATCACTGCACCTTTGATGACGTCCTTCAACATGAAAGCACTCCTTTCGTAGGTTCCGTGCGGTCCCTCCCCAATTGGACGGTCCGCGCCCTTTCGCCCTTCATTTCGCCTTCGCGAACAGATTCAGCTCGATGGTGCCCTCTTCCGCCACCACCTTGGCCAGCGATTGGACGCGCGCCAGCCAGCCTTCCGTGTACTTCGGGCCGATATGGTAGCTGTCACGGTTCCATTTCTCAATCTTCGCGCGCACCTTGATGGTCGCCTGCTCGCCGTAGCTGCCCGCGGGCAGATAGGTGGCGGCGCCGGTGACGTGCTCGCGCCCGCCGTCTGCGCGCGCGCGTCCACACACCGAAAACGGCAGATCGGCGGAAAACGGCACCGCGGTCTCGGCGGCCAGCGGCTGCGCCAGCTTGACCCCGTCGAGCTTGGCCTCCAGCTTGCAGTCTTTGGGCTCCGATTTCTTGTTGGTGGCCCACTGCTGGAAGTGCTCGGTTTTGGTGTCATCGGCATCGACCTTGAGCGAGGTCAGCGGAACCGAGCAGGCTCCCGCCACCGCGAGCGTCTTCTCGTCATACGTGAGCTCGCAGCGAACGGATGAGCTGACCGCGTTGATGCGTTCGCCCAGCTTGGCTTCGAAGACCGCCGCCAGCGTGTTGTTGCCGACCTCGGGATCGACGAAGAAGGCGCCGCCGGGCGCGGGCGGTCCGGCAGCCGGAACCGGTGCCGGAGCCAGCGCAGCCCCGGGGGCGGGAGGGGGCGCCGCCTGCGCGGTGGCGGTCCCGCTGGGGCCGCATTCGCACTTTCCGGAACAGCCGAGAGGCGCAAGCAACAGGGTTACAAGCCAGGTGCGAGTCATGGTTGCCCTCCGCTCTGGTTACGGCTCGGTCGGCCAAAGGGTTTCTGTCATACCACAGGCTCGACCCGCCAGATCTCGCGCGCATACTCGCGGATCGTCCGATCGGAAGAAAAGGCGCCCATGTGCGCGATGTTGCGGATGGCCATGCGCGTCCACTGCTCGGGATCGCGGAACACCTTTTCAACCTTGTCCTGGCATGCCACGTAGGACGCGAAGTCGGCCAGCAGCATGTAGGTATCGGTCGTCAGGAGCTCGTCGATGAGAGGCCGGAACAATCCCGGTTGACCAGGCGAGAAGGCGCCGCCCGCGATGGCGTCGAGCACCTCGGCCAGGGTCGGGTTCTGCTCGTAGTGCTCGCGCGGCCGGTAGCCGTGCCGTTTGCGCTCGAGCACCTCGTCGGCGGTCAGGCCGAACAGGAAAAAGTTGTCGGCGCCCACGCGCTCGCGCATCTCGACGTTGGCGCCATCGAGAGTCCCGATGGTGAGCGCGCCCGACAGCGCAAACTTCATGTTGCCGGTGCCCGAGGCCTCCTTGCCCGCGGTCGAGATCTGCTCGGATAGGTCGGCGGCCGGAATGACCCGCTCGGCCAGCGTGACCCGATAGTTGGGCAGGAACACCACCTGCATGCGGCCCCGCACGTCCGGATCGCTTACGATTTTCTCGCCGACCGCATTGACCAGCTTGATGATGAGCTGGGCGGCCACGTAGCCGGGCGCCGCCTTGCCGCCCAGAAGGAACGTGCGCGGCAACAGGTCCGCCTTGGGATCGCGCTTGAGACGCTGGTAGCGCGCCACCACATGCAGGATGTTCAGAAGCTGCCGCTTGTACTCGTGGATGCGTTTGACCTGCACGCCCCACAGCGCGTCCACGTCGAGCGTGACGCCAAAGGTGCGTTCCGCGTACGCGGCCAGGGCCTGCTTGTTCTGCCTCTTGATGGCGCGCACCTCGGCCCGGAAGCCGGCATCCTCGGCCAGCGGCAGCAGGCGCTCCAGCTGTTCCAGATCGGTGGTCCAGCCCCAACCGATGCGTGCGCTGATCGCGCGCGCCAACGCCGGGTTGGCCGCCAGCAGCCAGCGCCGCGGCGTCACCCCGTTGGTGATGGAGAAGAAGCGCTCGGGCGCCAGCTCGTGGAAGTCGCGCAAGAGCTCCTGCTGAAGCAGTCGCGTGTGCAGCGCGCTGACGCCGTTGACCGCATGCGACCCGACCACGGCCAGATGCGCCATGCGCACTTTCTTGGGATCGCCCGGGTAGGCCGGTTCCTCGATCAGCGACAGGCGGCTCAGCCGCGCCCCGTCGCCCGGCCGGCGCCCCGCCACCTGCTTCAGGAAGCGATCATTGATCTCATAAACGATTTCGAGGTGGCGCGGCAGAAGCTCACCGAACATCGGCAGCGGCCACTTCTCCAGCCCTTCGCGCAGAATCGTGTGGTTGGTGTAGCCAAAGCTCTGGACCGTGATGTCCCAGGCCTGCTCCCAGGCCAGGCCCCGCTCGTCGACCAGGAGGCGCATGAGCTCCGGGATCGCGACCGCGGGATGGGTGTCGTTGAGCTGAATGGCGGCCTTGTCCGCGAAATCCTCGAACCCATGGTGCGTGCGCAGGTGGCGCCGCACGATGTCGCGCAGCGAGCAGGCCACGAAGAAGTACTGCTGCTTGAGCCGCAGCTCCCGGCCCCGCTCGATCTTGTCAGCCGGGTAGAGCACCTGCGAGATGGTCTCGGTCAGCGTCTTGTCCATGACCGCGCTCTCGTAATCGCCGCGGTTGAACACCTCGAGGTCGAACTCCTCGGACGCACGGGCGCGCCACAAGCGCAGCGTGTTGACGGTCGCGTTGCCATAGCCGGCCACCGGCGTGTCGTAGGGCACCCCGAGCACGCTCTGCGTGCCCACCCAGCGCACGCGCTGCTTGCCGTCGGGCAGGGTCTCGCGCACCGTGTGGCCGCCGAAGTGGACCGGCACCGTGTACTCGGGCCGCGGGATCTCCCAGGGGTTGCCCGAGCGCAGCCACTCGTCGGGCCGCTCGAGCTGCCAGCCGTCCTTGATCTCCTGGTCGAAGATCCCGAACTCGTAGCGGATGCCGTAGCCGTAGCCGGGCAGGCCCAGGGTCGCCATCGAGTCGAGGAAGCAGGCGGCCAGCCGGCCCAGGCCGCCATTGCCGAGCCCGGCATCACGCTCCTGCTCGATCAGCTCCGGGAGCTCCATGCCCAGCTGGCGCAGGGCTTCCTGGCACGGGTCCAGGAGGCCCAGGTTGAGCATGTTGTTGTAGAGCGCCCGGCCCATCAGAAACTCGGCCGACAGGTAGTAGACGCGCTTGGCGTCGCGCATGTAGTAGCGCTGCTGGGTCTCGATCCAGCGCTCGACCATGCGGTCGCGCACGGTGTAGGCGAGCGCCAGAAAGCGGTCGAGCACGGTCGAGTTGGCGGGCCGCTTGCCGAGCGAGTACAAGAGGCGCGCCAGGAAGGATTCCCGGATGGCGTCGCTCGAGGTGCCACTCGGTGGCGGCGCAAAGGGTTCGCGTTGCATGGGCTATGGTTTTACATCACCAGGGCTCGCGCAGCGCAATAAAGCTGTAGGGGTAGCCCCAATCGGGCGCCGAGACCTGGTCGAGCTCGGTCATCTCCTCGGCCGACAGGCGGACCTCGAGCGCGCGCAGGTTGTCGTCGAGCTGCGCGACCGTGCGCGCGCCTACGATGACGCTCGAGACCTCGGGTTTCCCAAGCAGCCACGCCAGCGCGACCGCGGCCGGGGTGGTCTGATGCCGCTCGGCCACCTGGCGCACCTGATCCAGCACCCGCCAGGCGCGGTCCTGGTCGAGCTGACGCCACGAGTCCAGCCAGCTGCCGAGCCGCGATCCCGTGGGCGGCGGCTGGCCCCGCACGTACTTGCCCGACAGGAACCCGCGTGCGAGCGGGCTCCAGACCAGCGTGCCCAGCCCGAAGGCGCGGGAGGCCGGGACCAGCTCGCGCTCGGCATCGCGCACCACCAGCGACCATTGCAGCTGCAGCGACACGTAGCCGCTCAGGTGGCTCCGGTCGGCGGTCCACAGCGATTCCACCAGCCGGTAGGCCGCATAGTTGGAGCAGCCCAGGTAACGCACCTTGCCCGCGCGCACGAGGTCGTCGAGCGCACGCAGTGTCTCCTCGATCGGCACCTGGCGGTCCTGCATGTGGACCTGATACAGATCGATGTAGTCGGTCTGCAGGCGCGCGAGCGACTGCTCGCACGCGGCCAGGATCGCCTTGCGCGACAGACCGTGCTCGTGCGGGCCCGGCTTGTGCCCGGGCACCATGCCCAGCGTCGGAAAGCGGCACTTGGTCATGACCACCACCCGGTCGCGCTTGCCGCGCAGCCAGCGGCCCAGGATCTCCTCGGAGCGCCCCTCCGAGTACACGTTGGCCGTGTCCACGCAGTCGATGCCGTGATCGAGCGCGCGATCGAGCACGCGCAGGGCCTCGTCATCGCTCGAGGTGACCCCTTTCATGAAACCCTGCGACTCGCCCACCGTCATGGCGCCAAAGGTCAGCGGCGTGACGCGCAGGCCTGAACGTCCCAGTGTGCGGTGTTCCATGTGGGCAAATCTAGCTGCGCGGGCAGGCGGACGCCAGCCCAGAAGGCCTGGGGCCGTTCAGTCGCCTACGCCCACGTCCTCCCAGGGGTCGGGAGGCTGCGCGCGATCGAGGCACAGATGGCACATCGCGACCCCGTCCATGCGCGGATGCGCGCGCACATGGTGGTGGCTGCCACAGGCCGAGCAGACCATCCGGGCCACCTCTTCTGCGGGCATGCCCGCTTTGCGCAGGTCGCCACGGGTTACGATACCGAGCAGGCGGCCGCCCCTCACGATCGGCAGGCAACCGATCCCGCGCAGGCGCATGATCTCGAGCGCAGTCTGCAGCGTAGCATCCGGCCCGACGCACACGACCGGCGTGGTCATACAGCTTTCGACCGTGCGCTCCGCATCCGCTTCTCGCAGATCATAGAGGCACGTCACGCCGGCCAGGCCGCCGTCCGGGGCCAGGACGAGCAGGTGATGGATGCGTTCGTCCTCACACGTCCAGGCGGCGTCTGCCACTTGCGTCTTGAGCGTCACCGTCACCAGGGACCGGGTCATGACCTCGGCGACCGGACGTTGCCGGAGGCCGGCCAGCATCGCGCCGTCCTTGCTCGGTGCGATGCCGGTTCCTGGCTGCAACTGCCTCATCATGCTCCTTCCTTGGCGGCGACCGCCTGCTCGGGGATGCGAATGGTCAAGACCGGGCACGAGGACCGGCGCACCACTTTTTCCGCAACACTGCCCATCAGAAGGTGCTGGAGCCCGGTGCGCCCGTGCGTTCCCATCACGATCAGATCGTACTTTTCGTCGGCCGCCACGCGCAGGATGGTGACGTACGGGTCTCCCGTCTCCAGCCGGCCGCGCACCTTGAGCCCGCGGTTCTCGATGGTCGCGAGAAACTCCTCCATCTCCTTGCCCGCGTGCGTGCGCGCGAACTCGGCCAGCGTGCGCTGCGGCTGCCCCTCCGCGTAGACCAGCATCTCGGCGCCGCCCACCACGTGCGGCGGCTGCCACACGTGCAGAACATCGATGCTGGCCGTGAACCGCCCACCCAGGAACGCGGCGTAATCGAGCGCGGCGCGCGAGCACGCCGAGAAGTCGACCGGGACCAGGATTTTGTTTAGATCTGGCATGATCGCCTCCTCCCTTCAGCCTTTCCACACCGCCGCGGCGGCGCCGGCGGGCAGCGCGCACGAGACCACGTAGGCCAGATAGTCGCTTTTGGTCAGCATCCCGATCAGGCGCTGCGCGCGCAGGACCGGGAGCGCGCCGATGCGTCGGTCGACCAGCACGTGCGCAGCCGCAGCGGCTTCGGTTTCGGGGTCGGTTTCGCAGAGTGGAGCGCGCGTCATGACGCGCGCGACCGGCACGTCGGGCCGCGAGCGCATCGCAACCAGGGTCTCGCGCTGGGCCAGGATGCCGCACAGGCGCTCTCCCGTCATCACGGGCAGGTGCCGTACATGGCCGTGGCGCATCAGCACCTCCGCCACCGCCAGCGGATCGGTCGGGCGCACGGTCACCACCGGCCCCGGCGTCATCAGGCGCCCCACCTGGGGCGCGGCCCCCACGTGCGCGGCTTCGCGCTCCAGAAGCTCGATCGCGTAGCGAACCAGGTCGACCGAGGTCACCATCCCGACCAGATGGATGCCCTCGACCACGGGCAGGCACGATACGTGATGACGGCATACGGTTTCGGCGGCCTCGACCAGCGTGTCGTCAGGGCGCACCGCGACCGGCGGGCTCATCACGCAGCTCACGCGCTCGGCCCGCCGATCGCCGTCCTCGCGGGCCAAAATTTCGCCCGACAGAACGGCGCGCAGCGAGACCACGCCGACCAGCTCGTCGTCCACGGTGACCGGCAGGTGGCTCACGTCATGAAGCAGCATCGCCGCCTCGGCCATCTCAAGCGAGTCGTCGGGCTCGAGGGCGGACGGCGCCACGAACATGCGGGACACCACCAGGTGCCCGAGCGCGCGGGGAACCGGAGTGTGTCTGGATGCGCGCGATCCCCACGCCATAGCCATAACAAGTGACCCAAATCCAAATGGCGTGCCAAGTCAGCGAAACATGTCGGGTTCGTGGAATGTCGGCGCCTTCAACCAGGCTCCTCGACGAGGGCCGTTTCGATCTGGTAACAAACGCACGAAATAGGTTACGAAAAGGTGACGTGCTCGCTGAATTTTTAAGTAGATACGCGCACATACGATGACGATGTAGACGTGCCCGCGAGCGCGTGTATGACTGCTTCACATGCGGGCAGGAATTGCCTGCGATGGCGGTGGATCGGAATCTTGAATCGGCCCTCGAAGCGCCTATGATGAAGGGCTCATGGACGCTCCGGAGGCAGCGGGCGGCAATCTGACGGAGCGCCCGACCAACCCGCGGCGGCCGGCGCTCGACGTTCTCATGGTCGATGATGAGTCGTCCATTCGTGAGAACTTCGCGATTGTCCTCCGGAGCGCGGGGCACACGGTGACCCTGGCCGCGGACGGCGCCGAGGCCACCATGCTGTGCGGGGCGCATGTGTTCGACGTGGTGATTTGCGACGTGCGCCTGCCCAAGGTCGACGGCATGACCTTGCTCAAGCATCTGCGCGGCGACTCGCCCGGGACCGACGTGATTCTCATCACCGGCTACGCCGCCGTCTCGGAGGCCGTGGCTGCGCTCAAGGCGGGCGCGCACGATTACCTGTCCAAGCCGCTGCGCGCCGAAGAGCTCATGCTGCGGTTGGGCCGCATCGCCGAGCAGCGTGAGCTCAAGCGCGAGCTGGCGCGGGCCCGTGCCCAGCTCGAGGGCCGTCAGCCCGGGCCCACCATCGTGGGCCGCTCGCCGTCCGTGGACCGTATGCTGGCACGCCTGTCCTCGATGGCGCAGAGCGACGCGCCGGTGCTCATCATCGGCGAGAGCGGGACCGGCAAGGAGCTGGTGGCGCGCACCCTGCACGACCGCGGCGCGCGCAACGGCAAGTCGTTCGTGGCGGTCAACTGTGCGGCCTTTCCGGAGACGCTCTTGGAGGCGGAGCTGTTTGGCCACGAGCGGGGCGCGTTCACGGGCGCCATGCGCAAGCGCGATGGACGCTTCAAGGCGGCCGATGGTGGAACCCTGCTGCTCGACGAAATTGGCGAGATGCCGCTGCCTGCGCAGGCCAAGCTCCTGCGCGTGCTCGAGGAGGGCACCATCGAGCCGCTCGGCACCAACACGCCCATCCACGTCGACGTACGCATCATCTCGTCGACCAATCGCAATCTGCGCGAGCGCATCGCAGACGGGCGCTTCCGCGAGGACCTGTACTATCGGCTCAAGGTGCTCGACATCGAGATCCCGCCGCTGCGCGAGCGGCGGGGCGACCTGGCGCTCTTGACCCAGTATTTCCTGCAGCAGTTCTCACCGGCCGGAAAGGAGCCGCCCGCGATTTCGCCGCATGCGTGGGCGGCGCTGGCGGCCTATCCCTTCCCGGGCAACGTGCGCGAGCTGGCCCACGCCATCGAGCACGCGGTCGTGCTGGCGCGCGGCCGCGAGATCGCCCTCGAGCACCTGCCGGCCGAGATCGCGGGCAGCGCACCCACGGCGGCGTCGCCGGGCGGGCGGCTGCCTCCCCTGCAGGCGGCGCTCAAGCAGTTCGAGCGCGAGTACCTGACCCGCGCGCTGGCCATGGCGGGCGGCAAGCGCACGCACGCGGCCGAGCTGCTCGGCATCTCGCGCAAGACGCTGTGGGAGAAGCTGCGCGCGCTCGGGATCGCGGACGCCGACGCCGACGAGTGATCCAGGGAAGCAGGAAGATTCACCGCAGAGAACGCGAGGCCGCAGAGGATCCGGAGAGCAATCGTCTCTCTGTTCTCCGCGTTCTCTGCGGTAAGATTCCCGAGCTACCAGCCGACCGGCTTGCCCTTGAGCTCGCCATCCAGCCAGGGGTCGAGCGCGGCGAAGTACTCGCGCAGCGCCCGCGTCGAGACCGGCTCGCCGGTGGCCTCCCGGATCACGTCACGCCAGGGCCGCATCGCGCCCTGCTCGAGGATCTTGCGCAGAAAATTCCCGACTGCTTTGGAACCGTAGTAGTTGCAGGTGTGCGGATCCTGTTTGAGAATTTTTTTGCAGATGTGGTCGTGGAGCTGGTACTTGATGACGAAGTCCATCGCGTAGTCGTAGTACTGCGCGGGGTCGTCGTTGATGTGGGTTTTTGTGCAGGCGTCGCAGGCGTCGGCGGGGCGCGGGCCCGGCGGCTCGACGCCCTGGTACTTGGCCACCAGCTCCCACCACCGCCGCTGCCACTCGCTCGCTTTTAGATCCTCCGAGTACAGATCGCGCTCGAAGTGCGACATGGTGCCGGCCGACCAGGCCAAAAACGGGATGGTCTCGAGCGCCTCGTCGAGCAACGCGGCCCGCATGTCGATCTTGGCAGCTTGCGGAAGCACGCCCACCGCTTTCAGGTAGGGCACCTGCTTGGAGGCGATGGCGGCCAGATCGCCCACCGTTTCGTGGAAGGCCCGGTTGGCGCCGCGCCGTAGGATGGGCGGCACCTCGGGCCGTGAGTAAGAAATGTAATAGTAGATGTGGCCCAGCTCGTGGTGCGCGGTGCCCCACCACTGATCGTTGGGCTTGACGCTCATCAGCGAGCGCACGTCGCGATCGAGGTCGATGTGCCAGGCCGAGGCATGCTGATTCTTCTTGCGCTTGCCGGCCGCCGGCACCGGGTACAGGTCCGATTTTTCCCAGAACGTCTTCGGGAGCGGCGGAAAGCCCATGGAGACGTAGAAGCGCTCTCCGCTTTTGACGATCCACTCGGCGGTCTTGTCCTTGAGCAGCGGATCGAGATCGGCCGCGCCCTCGACGATGCCGGTCCACTGCTGCGCCCACCGGTTGGTGATCCAGTGGGCCGGGATGAGGCCCTTGGGCGCCGGTTGCCGGTAGCGCTCGGCGAGCTTGCTGCGCACCCAGGCGTGGAGCTTCACGTAGAGCGGCCGGGTGTCGGTGAGGAAGCCGTCGAGCAGATCCATCATCTCCTGCTCGGTCATGTCGTAGTCGGCCACCTGGAGCGCGTTGAAGGAGGCGAATTTCAGCTCGCGCGCCACCTGGTTGCGCAGCTTCTGCAGCTTCTCGAGGCCCGGTTTGAGCGGGCGGCCGATTTCCTTGGACGCCTCCCAGGCCCGGCGGCGCTGGGCGAGGTCGCGCGATTTTTGCAGGATGTCGTCGAGGTCGTTGGCGGTGACCGGTTTGCCGTCGAGCTTGAAGGTGTAGCCGTTCATGGTCGAGGACTGGGCCGACTCGGCGGCCACCCGCGCCGCGGTCACGTCGGGAATGGTACCCGGCCCTTCGGCCGCGCCCAGGATGACCTTGTCGAGCTGGCGCGCCAGCAGCGGGGGCAGCTGCTTGCGCTTGCCCAGCAGGCTGCGCGTGGTCTCGATGATGTTCTTGTCGCCCTGGAACACGGCCAGCGCGGTGTCGGCGGCCGTGCGGGCGGCGTCGTGGGCGTCGCCGACGTCGGTCGACGCCACCCACTCGGCTTCGCTGGCCACGCGCGTGAGGCCCAGATAGATCGAGTTGAAGAAGTGGAGGAAGTCGTTGGCGGCGCGAGTGGTTGCGTTCGGTGCGGGCGCGGACGGCGCCGCCTGTGCGAGCGCGAACGCGAAGCCGTACCCGAGAGCAAACAGGGTCTGCATGGCGACGGAACATACACCAAAATCGGACGCCTCACCTCTTGCGTTCGCGGGCGGACGACTTACGCTGTGCGGGTGCGGTTCGGGCGCGACGACGTCAATGACTTCGAGAAAGACTACATCAAGCGGCAGCTCCAGCGGCTGTCGGAGGCGCTGGCGCGGGTGATTCTGGGCGCTCGCGAAACCGGCAAAATCGACCCGGCGCTCGAGGAGATCAAAAAAACCTGCCGGAGCCTCATCGGTCACGACGCGCGCTTTCTGGCCGTCATCGACGCCGGGTCGGCCGCCCTGGTGCTGCGCGAGCCCAGCAAGATCAAAGCCTACGCCGAGCTATGCGCGGCCGAAGGCGAGCTTTTGGCGCTGCGCGGTGACGCGGCCGCGGCCGAGGCCATGCAAAAGCGCGCGCGCGAGCTGGAGGAGCTCGCGAAGGCCTAGTGCCCACGCAATTGGCTGCCGGCTGTCCGGTCGAGCAGGAAGGCGACCGGGACCGGACCGTGCGCGACGCGAGCGGCTGGAAGCTGTGAGTGCGTATCCTCGATGGCCGTGCGCACCGCATCGGCCTTGTCGGGGCCGCTCACCGTGAACAGCACCACGCGCGCCACCTGCAAGGCGTTGAGCGTGAGCGTCAGACGGCGCGGCGGCGGTTTGGGCGCGTCGTAGATCGGCCGCACGTGCGCCAGCCGCTCCTCGAGCACCGGGTGGCCCGGGAACAGCGAGCACACGTGGCCGTCGGCGCCCATACCAAGATGCACCAGATCGAACGAGGCCGGCAGCTCCTCCTCGTACAGCCGGCTGGCCGCCTCCAGATCGTCCTCCTCGGCCGGCATGCGGTGGATGTTCTCTTCGGGAATCGGCACCTCGTCGATCAGGTTCTCGCGGGCCAGGCGAAAGTTCGAGTCGGCATGATCGGGCGGCACCGCGCGCTCGTCGCCCCAGTAAAGCTCGATCCGCTCCCAATCCAGCTCGGCGTCGTGCAGCGCCCGATACAGGCGTGCGCTGGAGCCGCCGGTCAGCGCGCACGCAAAGCGGCGCCGTGCCGCGACGGCGGCCCGCGCCGCATGCAGGAAGCGGCGCACGAACTGGCGCGCCATCTCATCAGGGCTCTCGACGAGCACGATGTCCGCGATCACGGTTGCCCCTGCTCCTCGAGCTCGGCGGCACAGGCCAGCGCATGGCAGAACAGCGGATCGCGCCCGCGCACGCCGAGCGCGGCCACCAGGAGCTCGGCGTCGGGCCGTTCGGGCGCCGCCAGCACGCGCGTAGGCAGGCCGGTGCCGCGCAGCTCGAGCGCATGCGGGCCCGCATCGGTGATGGAAAAGCGTCCGCCGCCCTCGCTCTCGATGAGAAGCTCGTAAATGCCGTCGCGGCCCGCGTCCACGTCGCGCACGCCCACCTCCAGAAGCACCTGTCCGTCCGGGCGCGGCACCCTCCACGTGCGCGCCGCGCCACCCTTGAGCGGCTCCGGCCGCCCCCAGTCGAGCGCGTTGGCCAACCAGCCCAGCAGCAGCACGGCCGTCGCCGCGCCGTGGTGCGCACAATCCAGGTGCACGCGCCGCGCCTTCAGGAGCGGCTCGGCCCCCACGGGCGGGTCGAAAAAGCTGGCCAGGAGTAGGCGCACCGGGCCCAGGCGCAGCCAGCCCAGATCGGCCAGCTCGACCTCGGCCGCGATACGCGCGAGCTGGGCCAGATTGGTCAGCTCGAGGTCGCTGGCCAGATCGCCGGTGTCGATAATCATCCGGTCGACCCCCTCGAGCAGCGGCTCCACGCGAGCGGCGTCGCGCGGCGGCGCGCCCGCCCAGATCAGAGCGGTCGGCACGTCGGGCACCAGCAGCGACCGCACGAGCGACGGCAGCCGCTCCTGGCCGCGTCCGCGCGACTGCAAGGTCAGCTCCTCCGAGCACAGAAGCTTGCCGCCGCCGGGTGCAACGTGACAGTTGGCGCTGATCCAGGCTTCCAGCTCGGGCCCCCCGCCGGGCGCGTCGGCGCGCAAGACCAAAACCCGCGCCGGGCAGGCGGGCGCGATGGCGTCGATGAGCGCCTTGGCCCGCGTGAACACCTCGTCGCCGTCGGCGCGGAAGATGAGGTTCCACAGACACGCGCGCACGACCGCGTGCTCGCGCTCGCCGGCCTGCCGCCACAGCGCGGCCAGCTCGCGCTCGAGCGCCGACACGTCGACCCCGATCTCCTGGCCGCCGGTGAAGCGCTCGACCTTTTCGCCGAGGTTGCTCATGGCCGTCTCCACGCGTGCCCATCGCGCGCAAGCAGCTGCTCGGCCTCGGGCGGCCCCCAGGTGCCGGCGTCGTAGGCCGGGATTTCGCGCGGCCCCTCGGCCGCCCAGGCTTGGTGAATGTTCGTGATCCAGCGCCAGGACGCCTCGGTCTCGTCGCCGCGGATGAACAGGGTCGCGTCGCCCAGCATGCAGTCGAGCAGGAGGCGCTCGTAGGCTTCGGGTGGCTCGGTGCCGAACGAGGTCCCGTACCGGAACTCCATGTTGACCGGATGGATCTCCATGGTCGAGCCGGGCACCTTGGATCCGAACTTGAGCGCGATGCCCTCGTCGGGCTGGATGCGGATGGCGAGCACGTTGGGTTCGGCGGCATGCTTGCCAGCCTCTCGGAACAGCTGCAGCGGCGCGGCCTTGAAGTGGAGAGCCACCTCGGTCACCTTCTTGGGCATCGCCTTGCCCGCGCGCAGGTAGAACGGCACCCCCGCCCAGCGCCAGTTGTCGAGAAAGAATTTGAGCCCGACGTACGTCTCGGTCGTCGACTCGGGGGCCACACCAGGCTCCTCGTGGTAGCCGCGCAGCCACTTGCCGGCGACCGCGCCCGCCCGGTACTGCGCGCGCACCACGTAGGTTTCGACCTCGCCTTTCGGAATGTGGCGCAGCGCCTTCAAGACTTTGACCTTCTCGTCGCGGATCTCGTCGGCGGTCCAGGCCACGGGCGGCTCCATCGCAGTCAGGCACACGATCTGAAATAGATGATTCTGCACCATGTCGCGCAGAATGCCCGCGTGCTCGAAGTAGGCCCCGCGGCCCTCGATCCCGATCGCCTCGGCGCCCGTGATCTGGACGTGATCGACGTATTTCTGGTTCCACAGGGGCTCGAAAATGCCGTTGGCGAACCGGAACACCAAAAGGTTCTGGACGGTTTCCTTGCCCAGGTAATGATCGATGCGATAGATCTGGCTCTCGTCGGCTACCTGCGTGACCTCGCGATTGAGAGCGCGCGCGCTCGCCAGATCGGTGCCGAACGGCTTTTCGACGATGATGCGCGTAAACGGCCGCTCGCTCTTGCGGTTCACAAGGCCGCCCGCACCCAGACACGCGATGATTTTGGGAAACGCCTCCGGGGGCGTGGCCAGATAGAACACGCGATTGCCCGCGATGCCGCGCTGCTGGTCGATCTCGCCCAGGCGCTTCTTGAGCCGCTCGTAGGCGGTCGCGTCGTCGAAGTCGCCCTGGTGGTAGAAAATGCCCGACTCGAAGCTCTGCCACAGTTGCGGATCAACCGGCCGGCGGCGCGCAAACTCGTCGCAGCCGGCGCGCATGCTCTTGCGGAAGTCGGGGTCGGAAATGGGCTTGCGCGCCACGCCCACGACGGCCAGGTTGGGCGGCAGCAGGCGATCCCGGGCCAGGCTGTAGATGGCCGGCATCAGCTTGCGCCGCGTCAAATCGCCCGAGGCGCCGAAGATGACCATCGTGCAGGGCTCGGGCAGCCGCTCCTCGTGCAGGCCTGCGCGCAGCGGGTTGGGGGCCGCGCTCATGATCGTACCGCCGCTCTCATGGTCGACACAGATTGCGGCACGGCGGCGGCGCTGTCCACCCCCACCCGAAAATCGGCGCCTTCCCAGCGCGCCGCCTCGGGCCAGTAAAAGGTAAACTGGACGGGCGCGCGCGCAAGCTGGGACACCGTGACGTCGACATAGTGGATGCCGAGCTGGGTGGCGGTCGACGTGAGCTCGCGCCGGCTCGACCAGCCATCGTCGGTGACGTGGAGAACGAAGGGGGCCTGGGCCAGCACGCGCAGGGTCGCCCCGGCCGCCACCTTGCGCACGCGCCGATTGAACTTCCAGACCTCCAGATCCTTGCGCCCGCGCTCGGCCAGGTAGCGCTCGCCGACCGGCGGCAGGAAATCGAAGGCACGCCCGTCGGCCAGCGAGCGCAGAAGCTTGATGTACTCGGAATGCGCCCACATGAGAGGCATCGCCGAGCCGGTCGGGCGGCCCAGATGCAGATGCTGGCGCGGCCGGTCGGCCTGGTCCCACACCTGCTCGGGCAGGAGCCGGCCGGAACAGGCGAACCGCTCGAGCGCGCGCGCGTAGGGCGCCGCGTCGCGTCCGGCCAGAAGCTCGTAGTGGCCGCGCTCGCCGGTCAGAAGCGGCCACGCGCGCCCGATCCCGTAGCCGCGGAACGGCCTGCCATCCTCGGTCTCGCCGTAGCCGTCGTGGTTGTAGCGGCGCCACACCGGGCCCAGCGGCGTCTCCACGCGCAAGAGCGCGTCGCACACGCGCAGCGAGTCTTCCATGAGCGGGCTGCCGGCGGCTCGGATGCCGTACCGCACCAGCTCCAGAAACCCGCAATCGACCACGTCCTTGGCCGGGAAGAGGAATCGTGCGCCCGGGCGCTGGTTGCGGATGGTGAGCTCGCCGTGATCGGGATCTTCGTCCGGCGACGGATCGGCCGGATCGGTGGGATGGATACGGATGTAATGGCGCGGCAGGCCCGGGACCAGCGCGCCGCTGGTGGTGACCGTCCACGCCTCCACGTGCGACTCCAGGAAATCGGCGTAGTCGAGAATGAAGGCCGCGGTGGCGGCGTCTCCGCGCGCGCGCGCGAACTCGGCCGCGCACACCAGGGCCGCGATGTTGGACGCCAGTGTCGACGGTGAATAGCCGCTGTTCTCCTCCCAGCGCTCCTGCGGCGTGGCGGGGCCATGCGTGATGAGGTAGGCGGCCGCGCGCAGCGCCATCGGGTAGGGATCGAAGTTGCCGAGCGCGCCCAGCGCGTCTAGCCGCCAGGCCAGCATGATTGGGAACGCCACCTCGTCGAGCTGGATGCCCCGCCAGTAGGGCCGGCCGTCGATCCAGAAATTCTGGTAAAAGCCGCCGTCGGGCCGCTGGGTGCAGAAAAGGTAGATGAGCGAGCGCAGAGGGGTCGCGGTGTCGCCGCTGGCGAGCAGGCCGCCCGACGAGTTGCAGAGGTCGCGCGTCCACACCAAGTGGTAGCCGCCCAGATCCTCGTCGCCCTTGGCCTCGCCCCATGGGATCGACAGGGAGGCGATAAGCGCGCCCGGATAGCTCTTGTCCTCGTGCGCGAGCAAGAGAGCGTGGCTCGACCGGTACAGCCGCCCGCCGTCGCCGCCCAGCTCGTCGAGCGGACGCAGGTTGCGCGAGGTGCGCTCCCATTGCTGGATGAAGCGCGGGCGGTGCTCGCGCCATTGCCCGCCCAGCGACTGGAACAGGGTCGAGGCGGCGCGCTGGTCGCTGTCGCCGAACCCGAGCCCGACCGTAAACTCGCGCCGCTTCGACAGGTCGATCTGCGCGCACAGGGCCACGTTGCCGTCTTTGGCCTCGGTAAACTCCCACTCCATGCGCTTGTGCTTCATGACATCCTGCCAGCCGTCGGAGTGACCCACGTAGCCGACCGAACGCTTGAGGAGGGGCGCGTTGACCCCGACCATGAGCCAGGTGCGCACGTCGTAGGCGGCCAGCACGGGCCGGCCCGGGTAGTCGCGCACGAGCGCATTGTCGCCCCAGCCGTGACCATCCAGGTGCGGCGCCACCAGCAGGTAAAGCTGCAGCTTGCGCGCCAGCGCATCGTCGTCGCACTCGAGCCGCACGCGCACCAGCAGGGAGTCCGCATGCGGGTCGGTGATGACCTCCTTCCACAGGCGGTAGCGGCCGTGCGGCGCCACTCCGAGCACGCGGAAGCCAAGCGCGTCGGGCCCGATGGGCTCGATGGTGTGCTTGTGATGCCGCTTCTCGTCGTGCGCGAAGGTCTCACCGTCCGAGACCAGAAACTGCACGTCGCGCACCTGCGGCGTATCGATGGTCGGATAGTAGATCTCGCTGATCACGCCGCGGGTGAGCGTGAACCAGATGTGTGCGGACG
Organism: Polyangia bacterium; assembly: GCA_035258845.1. GTDB lineage: Bacteria > Myxococcota_A > Polyangia > JAHFDS01 > DATFWX01 > DATFWX01. Next base: position 26,330 of record DATFWX010000204.1, read on the forward strand.
CGCTGTAGGCGGTGCCGACGGCATCTTTCGCGCCCGGAGTCCAGCGCGGCTCGATGCCGGGCGCGCCAAAAGCCTTGCTGGGGGAGGCTGGCACGGGCCTAGTCTGACAGGTGCTCGCGGAAAAAGGCAAATACGCGCTGCCAATAGCGGAACGCGAGCTGGGGCTCGTAGAACAGATGAGTCTGGCGGGGCAGCGCGATAAGCTCGAAGCGCCGGCCGGCGCGAAACAGCGCGTCGGAGAGCTTGAGGGTCTGGTTGAAGTGGACGTTGTCGTCGGCGGTGCCGTGGATGAGCAGGAGCGGCCGCTCGAGCGCGGGCGCGTACTTGAGCAACCCGTTTTGCTGATAAATCTGGCTGTCCTCGGCGGCGGGTACGCCCAGATAGCGCTCGGTGTAGTGGGTGTCGTAGTCGAGCCAGTCGACCACGGGCGCGCTGGCAACCGCAGCCCGGAACACGTCGGGCCGACGCAGCACGGCCAGTGCCGCCATGTAGCCGCCGAACGAGTGGCCGATGATGCCGACCCGGCGCAGATCGATCGCCGGCTCGCGCGCGGCCAGCGCTTCCAGCGCGGTCACCTGGTCGGCCAGGGGCACCTCGGCGAATTTCTGGAAAATGGCGCGCTCCCAGGCGTGGCCGCGTCCGGGGGTGCCGCGGCCGTCGATGAACGCGACCAGAAAGCCATGATCGGCCATCCACTGTGCGCGCACGTAGTGGCTCGCCGATGGGGACACGACCCGGGTGCCGGGTCCGCCATAGACGTCGACGATGATCGGGTAGCGTCGGCTGCGATCGAAATTGCGGGGCTTGACGAGCGCGCTCCAGAAGCCCGGCCCCGGCCCCACCTTCGCGATCTCGACGCGCGGCAGAAAGGGCGGCTGGACGGCCACGCTGGGCAGCGCACCCGCGAGCGAGCCGTCGGCGCGAAAAACCTCGAGCGTACCGAAGCTGCCCACCGAGCCCGACGAAAGCACGTGCACACGGCTCGAGCGCGCGAAGGTGGCGTCATGCACCTGGGGCCCGCGCGTGAGCGGCTCCGGCGGGCCGCCCGCAAGCAGCAGCTCGTAGAGCTGGTGGTCGACCGGCTCGGCGCCCGCCAAGACCACGACCCGCCTCCGCTCCAGGTCGACGTACCGCACGCCGTCGAACCCGAAACCAGGCTTGGTCAAGGTTCGCACGAGCTTGCCGTCGGGAGCGCGCAGCTCGAGCTGCCAGGCGCCGCCGCGCTCGCTCGGCCACAGAAAGCCCGAGCCATCACGCAGCCACTCGTAGTCCTGGTTGAGGCTGACCCATGTGTCGTCGTGCTCGTGCAAGAGCTCGTGCGTGCGGCCGCTCTTTGGGTCGACCGCCAGCAGCCCGAGGTCGCGCTGGTCGCGCGTCTGGACGACCAACGTCAGCGGGGCGTGCTCCTGCCACAAGACCCGCGCCAGGTACGGGTAGCGCGCGCGGTCCCAATCGATCCAGGTGGTTCGGCCGCCGCCGACGGGCACGATGCCGAGCGTCACCTCCACGTTGGCCCGGCCCGGGCGCGGATACGGTGCCGGCTCGACCTTGGCCATCGGGTCCACCGGATCGGCCAGAAAGAGCGACTCGACCTTGGCGGCGTCGGCCTCTTCGTACACCAGAAGGCGCGAATCGGGGGACCACCAGTAGCCGGTGAAGCGGTCCATCTCCTCCTGGGCCACGAACTCGGCCTGGGCGTGGGTCTTGGTCGCTGTCGCGCCGCTCGTGACCGGGCGTGCGGGGCCACCCGCGACCTTGGCCACCCACAGCTCGCCGGCGCGCACGAACGAGACCAGCGCGCCGTCGGGCGACAGCTTGGCATCGAACGCCGGCTCGCCCTTTGGGCCCGGCCCCACCACCTCGCGCGCGGCCCCGTCGGCGAGCGTGAGCACGTACACGCGGCCGCCCAGGCTTACCAGCACCTTGTCACCGGCCTCCGACAGCTGGTAGGAGGTGAAGCCGGAGTAGCGCATGCGCATGCGCTCGCGGCGCGCTTTTTCCTGCGCGCTCAGACGCTCGGCCGCTCCCTTGAGGATCTGCTCGGGCGTGACCAGCTCACGCACCTGGGCGCTCGCAACATCGAACACGTACAGCCGTCGCAGCGAGCGGCGCGGCTCCGAGCGCAAGAACAGCACCTGCTTGCCGTCGGGCGTGGGGCGGGCCGCGCTGGGCCGGCCCAGGCTGAAGGAGGCGGTTTCGGCCAGGTCCCGCTGGAACCGGAGGTCGGCCGCGTCGTCGCCGGCGGGCGCGCTCGGGCCCGGGCTGGGCGGGGCGCTCGGGCTCGAGCCGGCAGCTCTGGCCGGGCTCGGGCTCGTGCTGGAGCGGGTTCCGGTGGCGCAGGCCAGCGCCAGCAGGGCGGGGAGGAGCCGATGCATGACGGGCTGATGCTACCGGATCCGGCCCCGCAGATGGTCCCAGAGATCGGTCGCGTCGTAAAAGCTGAACTGCAGGGGCCCGAACCGCACCAGGTCGCCGGTCTCCAGAAGCGCCGGCGGGCCCTTGGGGATGAGCCGCTCGAGCCCGTGCCAGGTGCCGTTGCGCGAGCCCGCGTCGTAGAGCTCGGTGCCTTCCTTTCCGATGCGAAAGAAGGCGTGGAACTTGGACACCTTGGTGTCCCGGATGATGATGTCGTTGTTGGCGGTGCGCCCGACCGTGATCATGTTGGGAAACATGCTCTGCGCCTTGCGCACGGCCAGCACCACCGGCCGCGTGTCACGGACCGGATCGGTGGTCTCCTGGGGGTCCTCGGCCGTCGAGCTGGCCGCGTCGCCTTCTGGCAGGAGGTCGAAAGAGGCTGTGCGCTGGGGCCCCGGCGGGGCGATGAGCGGGCTCAGCCCGACCAGAAACGGGAAGCTGCACTTGCGCACAAAGTCATCGCGCGGCAGGCCGAGCGCCAGCTCAAGATAGTCGGCCTGCTCGGCAGGCATGCCGGCATCATATCACGGCTGATTTCCATCAACCCAAGGCGGCAGCGGGCTCGACACAAAGGGATGCCCGTTGTTGGGCGGATGGATCTGGAAGTTGCCGCCGACGATGTCGCCCGCCGTGTCGTACACGATGACCGGCGTGCCCGATTGCACCCCGCCCGTGAACTGGCGGGCCGTGAAGTGGTAGAAGTCGGGGCCGGCGCCGCCGTGCTGCATGGGCCCCGGCTTGTTGCCCGGCTCGCCGTGGTCCTCGGCCATGACGTCGAACCAGAAGCCGTCCTGCCAGCCCGTTCCCGGCACGAACCAGCGGCCCGGGCCCCCGTAGTAGGCCTGGTTCAAGAGGAAGTTGTGATCGGGGCCGCTGGGCTGGCCGGGCCCGGGCTCGGGTACCTGGCGGCAGAACAGGTACTGCACCTGGCCGTGAAACTTGTCGCCGGTGCCGTGGTCCACGTGCTCCCACTCGCCGCGGACCGAGCCGTCCTTCATCCCCATGCCGTTGCCGCCGAAGTTGTCGTGGCCGTCGGCGTCAACGATGTAGCCGATGCCGGTGATCCAGCATCCGCCGCCGCTGGGGGGGATGGACTGGCCGCATACGTCGTCGGGCCCATTGTTGGTACAGGCCGGGATGCAAGGCACGTTGGGTGGACAGGTTTCGGTGATGGTGAAGCTGTGATCGCCGAGGAAGTCGTCTTGGTCGACGTCGCCGCTGCAGGCAAAGGGCGCAAATGCCAGGAGCAGCGCGCAGCCGGGCCCACGGAGCCGCATGGGTCCATCCCTTTCTGTCCCGGCACCTCTTGTGCGATTGGGGGCGAAAAAGGATACAACCGGCGCGGGCCGGTTACTCGTCGGCCTGATAGGACTTGTAGACCTGCTTGGGCGCGGCCCCCGGGCGTTTGATTTCGAGCGTGGTGTTGAGGGTGTCCTTGCCTTTCTTGTCCACCCGCCGCGACATGGGGTCCTCGACCGCAGGCTGGGCGGGCGCCGATTCGGCCCTCATCAGGAACGCCTTGACCTCGCCGGCCTGCGGCGCCGCGGTCTTGGTGACCGGAACGTCGGCCGCGCTCACGTAGATCGAGTCGAGCAGGCGCTCGCGGTAGGAGGCAAACAGCTCGGGCGTGGAAAAGATGTCGACCGACACCACGCGGCCGTTGATGGCCGCGATCACGCCCACCAGCTTCTTGGACTCGGGCAGCTTGGCCAAACCGGCCGTGATGGCCTCGCGGTACGGCTTGACCGCCTTCTCGCCCTCGGGGCCGCTCACCAGGTTGCGATAGGTGCCGCTTTGGGGCTTGGCCTGGAGCGCCGCGTTTTTCTTGGCCACCTCGTCCCAGACCTGGCCCTGGTCGCTGCGGTACTTGGCGCGCACGCGGATCTTGTTCTCGGCCAGGCCACCGACGCCGTCGAAGTCACGGCGGCCGGTCCAGCGGCCATGCTCGACGCAGAACACCTCGAGATTGGCCTCCTGATGCGGTGCCACGATGGTGTCCTTGCCAATCACCCGATCCTGCTGGCCGCCCAGGATGACCTCGCCGCCGAGCAGGATCAGGGGCCGATCGGATTGATTGGCCACCGTGACGCGGTTGACCTGCGCGCCCTGTTTGGCCTCGGTGACCTTGACCTTTTTCTGCTTGAGCCCGTCGGCCAGCGTGAGGTACTGGCTGGTGTCGACGGTCGCCTTGGCCTGCACGACCGGGAAGACCGAGAGCTGCTTGAACTGAAGCGGTGCCAGCACCTTGGTGCCGGGATCGAGATCGAATGCCTGCCCCTGTGCTCCCGACAGGGCCGGGAACGCGAGGGCAGCGAGAGCTGCGGCGCCGATGGCCGCACGCGCGAGACCATGCATGAGTTCCTCCTCGCACGGCTTGGACGCACGAGGCGGGTGCCGGGATCTCTAGGTGATGACGGTCACTCCGGTCAGCAGCCGGGCGCGCGGCTGACACCGGCTTTCAGTCGCGCCAGCTCCTGGATTTCTTCGGCCAGGTGCAGGGTGCGCCGGGCGGCCGCTCGTGCACGCTCCTGCGCCTCGGCAGTGGTCGCGTACCTCTGCAGCAGGCGCCGGCCCAGCTCATGATGATGCTGCTCGTCGGGTTGGATGCGATCGCGGTACAGGGCCGCGGTCGCGAGATCGCCCCGCTCGACGCACAGCGTCGCGAATACCTGGTTGCGCACCAGCGCGATGGCCTCGCGCGTGAACTGCCCGGCCGCGGCCCGCTCGACGGTCGAGCGCAGCGAGCGCAGGTACGTGAGCAGTGGCGAGGGCCCGCCCGCTCGCGGATCGAAACCTTCGAGCGGCTCGCCCAGCGCGGCCAGGCGCTCCTCGATCCAGCGGTAGTGCTTGGCCTCGTCGCCGCACTGGCGGGCCAGCGCCAGCTTGGCGTCGAGCTCGGGCGTGTCGAGCATCCAGGCGGCGGCAACCTCGGCCGCCTCGAGCTCGTTGCGCAGCGCGATCTTGAGCAGCGCGGCCACGTTCAGAGCAGGCGGGGCGCCGGCCTCCGATTTGCGCGCCAGCTCCTCGAGCAGCGCCCGATTCTCTGCTTCCAGCGCGGTCACAAACGATTCCGCGGTCATAGGAGTGCCGCCAGACTACCACCTTTCCGCATGGCCGAAAGACCCCGGCGGGCCGGAGACGATCGACCCGGCGGTCGATTCCCTACATGTCGTTGTTCACGCTTCCGGGGCCTCTAGGGCCGGTGTGGGTTGCGGTTCCGATGGCGCAGCGATTGCAGTTTGCTTTGCGCAGGCGCCGGTACGCGTTCCCGACGGGACCCGGGCGCATCGGAAGAGGAGGGGTTGCGGCTCACGGTCACACTGCTCGCCGGTCTGGTGTGGCCGACGGTGGCGAGCGCGTCGCCGCGGTTCCATATCCGCGGCCGCGCGAGCTGCCCCGCGCCGGCCGCGCTCGCGCGGGCGCTGGCCGACCTGCTGCCGGCCGAGCCCGCAGTTGGCGCCGATGCCAACGCGGTTGACGTCGAGGTCCAGGATCTGGGCACACGCTATCGCGTGGTCGTGGGCGGCCGCACGCGCGAGCTTTTCGATCCCGCGCGCCGGTGCGACGAGCGGGTGCGCGCCGCCGCGGTCGTGATCGCGCTGGCGATCGAGCTCCCGTCCGCCGCCGACCGCGAGCCGGCGGCCGCGCCCGATCCCGCGGCTACACCCGCTCCGCCGCCGGCCCAGCCGGCCGCGCTGGAAACCGCGGTCGCACAGTCGAGCGACCGCGAGCCCGCGCCGGGCCTGGAGGCGGCGCCCGTGCGCGCGCCCAGCGCCTTTGCGGCGGCCCCGGTCGCGGCACCGCTCTGGCACCAGGTCGCGATCGACCTGGGCGCGGTGATCGACGTTGCGCCCGACGCGACCGGAGGCAGCCTGGTCAGCGAGGGCCTGGCACTGCACCTGACCGTGGGCCGGCCGGGCCTGGGGCTGCTCGTGGGCGCAACCGTCCTGGCACCCACAACCATCGATCTCGGGGTCAGCCATGTGCGCATGATGCGGGTGCCGCTCGATGTGGGGCTGCGCCTGTCGGGGCGGCGCGCGCGCGCCGAAGGTGCGCTCGATCTCGGGCTGCGCGCAAGCGTGCTCGCTCTGGCCGGTCGCGGTACCGAGGACACCCGGCTCGATCTGGGCGGTCGCGCGGCCGTGCTCGCGCGACTCTGGCTGGGCCGCTGGCTGGCGCCGTTTGCGGCGGCCGAGCTGTCCTTCTCGCCGCGCAGCTACCAGCTGGTGGTGGACGGGGTGGGCACGGCCGGCTCGACCCCACGCATCTGGCTGGGCTTGCGGCTCGGCATCTCGGCGAGGCTGGATTGAAGGTTTTCCCGACCACCACCCATTGTTCCAGCGTGGGCGTATCTGCCGTGGCCGCCCCGCTGGCTGCGCAGCCCGAGAGATCACTCGATTTCTCGGACATATACGAGCGACATTTTCACGAGGTGGAGCGCTGGATCCGGGCCCTGGGTGGGCCCGAGACCGATCTCGAGGATCTGGCGCAGGAGGTGTTCCTGGTCGTGCGCCGCAAGCTCGACCGTTTCGACGGTCGCAACCTGCGCGCATGGCTGTACCGGATCAGCGCGCGCACGGTCAGCGATCATCGGCGGCGCGCCTGGTTCCGGAACCTCATCTTGCGCCAGCGCGAGGTGGACGTCGATGCGCTCGCGGCCCCGGTGCGCAGTCCGGCCGAGGTCCTCGAGCAGAAGGAGACCCATCGGCTGGTCTACCGGATCCTGGGCCGCATGAGCGAGAAGCGGCGCGCGGCGTTCGTGCTGTTCGAGATCGAGGGCCTGAGCGGTCATGAGATCGCGGCGCTGCTCGAGGTGCCGGTGGCGACCGTGTGGACCCGCCTGCACCATGCGCGCCGCGATTTCGTGCGCGCAGTTCGCGACCAGGAGAAGCCATGATACAGCGGCTGCGAGATCAGGTGGACGCACACGACCCCGCGCTCCGGCGGGCCGCACAGCTCTTGCGGAGCTTGCCGCAACCGGAGGCCTCGTTGTCGTCGGCGCGCAAGCTGCGGGTGCGGGCCGCGCTTGGACGAGGGCGGGCGCGCGCGGGGCGCGAGCGGGTGCTGCGGCCGGCAGCCATCGCGCTGGTGCTGATCGGTGGAGTCGCGACGGCACGCGAGATCGGGCTGCGCTGGCGGGCCGGGGCGAGACCGGCGGCCGTGGCCGTGCCTGCGCCCACAGCCGTGCCGGCACCCGTACCCGTGCCCGTGTCGGTGCCCGTGCCCGCACCCGTAGCGGCACCCGGAGCCGTGGCCGAAACCGGGCCCGTGGCTGTGGGGAAGCGAGCACAGCAACCCCGGGCGAGCAGCGAAAGCGGGGCCGCCATGTTGTATGCAGCCGGGCGGGCGCTTCGGCGCCAGCATGATCCGGTGCGAGCGGGCGCGCTGATCGATCGATATCTGGCCCGGTTCCCCGACGGTGCGCTGGTCGAGGAGGCGCTCGCGCTGGGCATCGAGGCAGCAACTGCGCGCGATGACGTGCGCGCCGCCGACTACGGCGCGCGCTATCTCGAGCGCTTTCCCAGCGGTCGCTTTCGGGCCGCGGCCGAACGAGCGCGCGCTCGCTTCGCACCGTGAGACGAGCCGGGATGCCGAGGCTGCGCCGGCTGCTACCCGCCCTCGTGATGGCGGCGATCGGCTGCGTGGATCAGGTGTACGTGGGGCCGCCCGAGGACCCCGGCCTCGGCCCCAGCCACGTGCCCCCGCCCGATGGACGGCCGCCGCGCTCGATCTTCCAGCTCGACCTCTTGTTCGTGATTGCGGACTCGCCCTCGATGGCTCCGGTGCAGCAGCATGTGGTCCAGAGCTTCCCGTATTTTCTGCAAGAGCTGCGGCAGCCGCTGGGCGCGCTGCCCGATTTGCACATCGGGATTCTGACCGGCAACATGGGCGCGGGCGCCTATACGCCGGTGGTGCCAGGCTGCGAGCGGCCCGACGGCGGCAACCTGGTCGCGCAGGCGCGCGCGGCCACTGACGTGCTGTGCGAGACCGCGCGCATCCAGGGCTCCGCCCAGTTTCTCGAGGTGCTCGGCGACGGAAGCTGGGGCAACTTCGCGGGTCGGCTGAGCGACGCCTTCCGCTGCCTGGCCGCCGTGGGGACGGCCGGCTGCCCGTTCCAACAGCCGCTTTTCGCGGTGGAAGCCGCGCTGGGCCCGAATGCGCCGCCGGGCAATCGTGATTTTCTGCGTCCGGGCGCTTTTCTGGCCATCCTGTTCATCAGCGACCAGGACGACTGCTCGGTTCCGGCCGACTCGCTCCTGTTCGATCCCTCGCAGCGCGCAGTCAGCGATCCTTTGGGCCCGCTGACCTCGTTCCGCTGCCTGGACGCCCAGCTCCGCTGCGGGGGCCAGCCTTTGCCGCGCAGCTGGTCGGGGCCGCTTGCCGACTGCAGGCTCGACGACAGCCGGGCCGCGACCGATCCGTTGCACGCGCTCACGCCGGTCGCGCACTTCCAAGATCTACTGGCTCGGCTCGAGCCCACGCCCAGTCGGCTCATCACGGCGGCCTTCGTGCCTCGGTTCGACCGCGTCGAGGTGGCGATCGATCCCGATAGCGGCAACCCGCAGCTGGCGCCGAGCTGCCTCCTGCTCGACGACGGCAGCGCCTGGGGCCCGGCCTACCGCCTGCCCGCGGCCACACGCATTCACCTGCCGATCTGTCAGGGCTACGACATTTCGCTGGGCGCGATCGGGTACGTGCTCGGTACCTGGCTGCTCGAGCCGCCCAACCTCCCCGGGCCGGGTTAAAGCTGGTTAACTTCTTGCCCCCTCTCGTGTCTCCAGCTAGAATCGACGATGGGCGGTTTGTGGCCGCCCACCGGGAGAAAGGGGACCGAATGCTCGACCAAGCCAAGCTGATCGGAGTTGGGCTGGCCGTTCTCTGTGCGACCGTGCTCGGCATGCTGACGCTGGTCGCCGAGCTGCGGCAGCCCTGGCCGGAGGTGGGGACCGACGCCTGGACACAGATTGCGATCGGAGAACAGCCCGCGCCCAGCTACGTCATCACGCCCGCTCACTCAAAGTAGCCCGAGCCCCACCCGCGCCCGAGCGTGCTAGAGTCCGCCCCGAGTGAGGCGCGAAGGATCAATGGGCTATCACATCGTCGCTCTGCCCGGTGACGGCACCGGTCCGGAGGTGATGGCGCAGGGTCTGCGCATCGTGCGGGCGGTCCAGGCGGTATGCCGGGAACGCCTGGAGATCGAGGAGATCCCGTGCGGCGGCCAGTACTACCTCGCACACGGCGATGGCGACTGGCCGCCCGGCTCCGAGGAGCGCTGTGCAAAAGCCGACGTCATCCTGCTGGGCGCGGTGGGCTGGCCGTCCCCGAACGGCTCCGGGCCGGTCACGCTGCCCGACGGCCGCATGGCCGGCTGGTCGCCCGTGCTGGGCAACCGCACGCGGCTCGACCTGTACGCCAACGTGCGGCCGGTCAAGCTGTACCCCGGGGTTTCCCATCGCATCCATGGCGCCACGCGCCCGGTGTGGGATCCTGACAAGGTCGACCTCGTCATCGTCCGCGAGAACACCGAGGGGCTGTATGCGGGCGCGGGCGGGCTGTTGGCGCCGGGCGGGCGCGGCCACGTCGCCATCGACACCCGCGTGATCACGCGCGAGGCGTCGGAGCGGGTGATCCGGTTCGCATTCGAGCTGTCGCGCCGGCGCGGCCGAGGCGCGCCCAAGGACGGCAAGAAGCGCGTGACCTGCATCGTCAAGGACAACGTGCTCCGGGGCTGCCAGCTTTTCCACGAGGTGTTCCGCGAGGTCGGGGCGGCTTATCCCGACATCGACAAGGACGTCGCGATCGTCGACGCCTTCACGCAATGGCTGGTCGGCCAGCCCGAGTACTACGACGTCTGCGTGACCACCAACATGTTCGGCGACATCGTGACCGATCTGGCCAGCGTGCTGCAGGGCGGCATGGGCATGGCGGCCGGATGCAACGTGGGCGATCAGCACGCGATGTTCGAGCCCATCCACGGCAGCGCGCCCAAGCACGCGGGCAGGGATCGGGTCAACCCGATGGCGATGATGCTGGCGGTTAGCGAGGCACTGCGGTGGCTGGGCGAGCGCAAGCGCGACCCGGCGCTCGTGCGCGCGGGCGATCGGGCCGAGGAGGCGGTGCGGGCCGTCCTGGCTGCGGGCGCGCCGCTGACTTACGACCTGGTGGGCGAAGAGCGCGCGGCCCCGATGTCGCGAGTTGGCGATGCCGTGATCCGCGAGCTCGAGAAGCTGCTCGAATCCCCAAGTAAGGAAAGGTAGTGTCCGATTCCAGATCACTTCTCCGATTTTCGGAGAGCCGCGGAAGCTTCGAGCGCGACGTTTTGCGGGCTTGCCCCGGTATGCATTTTGCCTTATGAACCCGACGTGCGATCTACGACCAATCCGCGCATCCTACATCTGGCTACCGTCAAGCTGGAGCCCGCGCCGCCTGATGGCGTCATCGATGCGCTCGCGGTCAACCTCTCGGTGGGCGGACTGTTCGTCGAGAGCCAGCAGCTGCTCGATCCGGGTGCGCAGGTCAGCTTGACCGTGGATCTGCTCGACGGCGGCGCACCCATCCAGGCGCAGGCGCAGGTGGTGTGGGTGCGGGAGGATTCGGGCCCGCGCTCGGCCGAGCCGGCCGGCATGGCGCTGCGCTTTGTGGGGCTCGACGAGACCTCGTCGAAGCGCATCGAGCGCGTGGTGGCCGGGCGCAGCCGCGAGCCGGCCTCGGTCGTGGAGCAGTCGCTGCGCGTGCGCTTCCCGGGGCTGCCCTCGGCGTTGCGCGCCAACGCGCGCGACCTGAGCGAGCAGGGCGTGGTGCTGGAAGCCGAGCTGCCGTGGCTGCAGCTGGGCGGCGGGGTGGCCGTCGAAGTGGCGCCGGGCGAGGCGCGGACCGGCCGCATGCGCTGGGTGGGCGTCGACGTATCGGCGTCGGGTGCGGCGCGGCTGCGCATCTCGGTCGACTTCGCGGGTCGGCCGACGGTGGTTCCGGACGCGCTGGCCTTTACGCCCGCGCGGCCGATCGAGGCCGCGACCGGCGGTCTGCCCGACACGACCATGCGGATGCCGCGTCTTCACAACGCGCGCCCGAGCTGGCTGTTCGTGCTGTGCCTGCTGGCGACGCTTTTCAGCCTGGGAGTGGCGGCCTGGCAGGCCTATGCGCGTCCGATGACCGTGGGCTCCGAGATCGTGCGCGACGAGGAGCCGTTGGCGCCGACCGTGCAGGCACCGATCGCGCCGCGCCGGGTCATCCCCAAGGCGCTCGTTCCGGTCGTCGACAAGCGGCACCTGCGCCGCCGCGACTGATCCCGGAAAGCTCACCGCAAGCGACTTGCAGTGCCGCGCCCAAGCGCGCACCATTGCCCCATGAAACGCCACCTGCTTCGCGACGGGCGTGCGGTCGACGTCAGTGCGCTCAGCGAGCCCGAGCAGCTCTATCTGCGCTGGCTGAGCGTGCGCATAGGGGCCGGCGAGCCTTACGAGGCGGTGGCGCCGGCCGTGATTGGCCCGGGCGCCTATCCGCTGTTTGCCAGCGCGCCGCTGTCAGAGGTTGCGTTCGACCTTCTGGCACGCATGCGTGACGCGCCGGCTGCCCGGCGCGCGGGCGAGATGGCCTCGACCGGCATTCTGACCGTTACCGAGGCCGCGCGGCGGCTCGGCATCTCGCGGGTAGCGGTCATCAAGGCCATTCGCGAGCAGAGACTGCCTGCCTTCCGCTTCGATTGAGGCTGGCTCATACCGGCGGCGTCGCTGCCGGCTTACCGGGTGGCCAAAGACAAGGTGCGGGCCGGCAAGAGCCGATTCTCGCGTCTGCTCGGGTACTGACCAGCGCGCTCACGGCGCCTTGCCCAGCCACTCCTTGGGCGGGATGCACTCCTCCTCGTCGCCCTTCTTGCGGTAGTAGCGCTCGACGTACAGGGTCCCGAACCAGCGCCGCTTGAGCACGCCGTTGTCGGGTACCTGCTTGTCTTCGGACGGCACGTGCACGAACACAAGCGGGTGATCGCTCCAGGTGTCGCGCCACCGTTTGGCCATCTCGCGCTCGTCAGCGTCCATCTTGTGCTTGGGCACTCGGTCGCAGTTGATCTCGCCCTGGCTGCCGCCCCCGTAGCGCGCGCGCTCGTACTGCCAGGGCCCCCACTTGCCGCTGGGCTCCTGGAACGAGTCGAAGTCCATCTCGAAATAGTAGCAGCGGTGGATGGCGTCGGCGGGCAGGTTGAGCTGGGGCCCTTTTTCGGGTCGGGGCAGCGGAGTCTTGTGCGCGCTCGCGGACGTGGCCCGGGCAGGCGGCGGCGCGGGAGCTGCCGCATCGACGGGCAGCACGGCTGGCTGCGCGGCCGGCGGCGGCGGCAGTGGGTTATCCGAGAGGCCAGGCGCGGGCGCGGGCGACCCGGGCGGCGGCGGGGGCGACGGATGGCTCTGCTGGCGCAGCATCACCACCAGCACGCCCAGCCCCACCACAAGCGCGCCCGCGGCCAGAAGAGCCACCCCCGAGGCGCGCCGGGCCGGAGCGGCCGGCCGCTGCGCGTGCTCCCAATCCGCGAGCGCACGCTCGAGCTCGGCCGCTGTCTGGAAGCGCCGCTCGGGCTCCTTGGCCAGGAGCCGGCCCACGATCGGCTGCAGCGAGGCCGTGACCTCGTTGGGGAGCGGCGGCAGCGGCGCCGACTGGTGCATGTGCAGAACGGCCGCCAGCGAGTCGCCCTTGAAAGGCACCCGGCCCGCCAGGAGCTCGAAGAAGATGATGCCCAGGCTGTACAGGTCGCTGCGCCCGTCGACCGGTTTGCCCTGCGCCTGCTCGGGCGACATGTAGTAGGGCGTGCCGAGCAAGGCGCCCTCGGCGGTCAGCTTGGCCTTGGCGTCGGCGGCCAGATCCTTGGCGATGCCGAAGTCGAGCACCTTCAGGCGGTCGCCTGCGACCAGGCGCATGTTGGCCGGCTTGAGATCGCGGTGCACGATGCCGAGGCCGTGCGCGACCGTGAGCAGCGAGGCCAGCTGCCTGATGATCGCGACCGCGCGCGGCGCCCGGATCCGACCGTCCTTGTGGATCAGCTCGGCCAGATCGGGGCCCTCGACATATTCCATGACCAGAAACGGCGCGCCCTCGTGGATGCCGAAATCGGTCACCAGCGCCATGGCCGGATGATCGATGCGCGCGGCCAGTCGCGCCTCGCGCTCGAATCGCTCGCGGGCCGAGTTGGCTTTGAACGCTTCCGGGCGCAGCGCCTTGATGGCGACGTTCTTGTCGAGCGTCAGATGGCGCGCGCGAAACACCGAGCCGAACGCGCCCTCGCCCAGCAGCACGTCCACGCGGTAAGTACCCTTGAGCACCTGCCCGACGTGGATGAACGATTGCGCGAGCGTCTCCTCGACCGGGCGCAGCTCGCCGCCTTTGCGGGTGTCGTCCTGGCTCCTCATCCCCGGCTAAGTGTACTACCGCACTTGGCGCCCTTTCCACTCGATCGGGCGTCGGGCCAGCACGCGCCAGGCCGCCCTGAGGATGATCCAGCTCACAACCAGCGCGCCCAGCGGCGCCAGCCAGGGCTTCTCGCGCGAGATCCCCCAGCGGCGGGCGCAGTCGAGCCGGCCCCACCAGGCCACCGAGATGGCGGCAGCCGACACCACCAGCGCGGCCGGGGCCTGTGCGGCGGCGGCGGCCCAGGGCAGAAGATACGGCCCTGCGAACACGGTGAGCAGGCCGGCTGCCAACAGCGGCGCCACCCACGGCGCGCGCCCGAACGCGACGTGAAAATTCTTGGACCATCCGCGCACGATGCCACCCAGCGAGTCGTACATGCGCAGGCTGGCCAGGCCGATCCCGCGCCCGTAGAGAAGGCGCAGGCCGGCGCGCTTGACCGCCTCGGCCAGCTTCAGGTCCTCGACCACCTGGGCGCGCACGGCCTCGTGGCCGCCGATGCGCTCGTAGGCTGAGCGTCGGAACAGGAGAAAGGGCCCGATTGCGGAGGCGGGCGGTTTGTGCGGCTGGTTGATCTCGCGCGTGGGCACGGCGGCGAAGATGAGCTGCGCGACCAGAGGCTGCACGCACAGCTCCCAGAAGCTGGCCACGGTCACGCGCGGCACCATCGTGAGCAGATCGGCGCTGGTGCGCTCGGCGGCCGCCACCGTGCGGCCCAGCGCTTCCGGCGCCACCCGCAGGTCGGCGTCGACGAACAGGAGAAAACTCTCGTCGGCGCCGCGGGTGCCTTGCCAGAGCGCGTGATTCTTGCCCAGCCAGCCCGCGGGCAGCGGCGCGCCGGTCTTGACCTCGATGCGCGGATCGGCGGCCGCGAGCGCGCGTGCGATCTCGCCCGTGCGATCGGTCGAGCCGTCGTCGATCACCCGGATGCGCAGCCGGCCCGGATAGTGCGACGCGGCCAGAGCCTCGAGGCACGGCGCCAGGTTCTTCTCCTCGTTGCGCGCGGGCACGACCACCAGGAGCGGCGGCGTCGGTCCCATGGGCTCGCGCTCGAGGTCGGGCGCGTGCTCGTAATTGAAGGCGACCGCCCATGCGCACGCGAGCTGGCCCAGAAGCGCGATCGCGGCCAGAACCAGAAGCAGCGTGCTCACGCCCGCTTACATACCACCGTGCAATGGCCGGCGTCGCGCATGCGCTCGCCCCACTGCGAAGCGCCGGTCCACAAAAGCTGGGTTTTGAGCATGGCGGGCAGGAGCAGGCGCTCGGTCACCCACATCGAGAAGCGCGGAAAAAAGCGGCAGAACCAGGCCAGCACCACCGCCGCCGCCCGCCCCCCGGTCTCGGGCCGCACCTCGAAGCAGTCGATCACGAAGCCCGCCTGCGCCAGCTTCTCGAGCAGCTCTTCGGGCTCGTAGCGCCGCACGTGCCCGGCCCAGCGATCGAACGCGTTGTAGAAATCCATGCGCAAAGGCACGCTCACGACCAGCCGACCGCCGGGCCGGGTGATGCGGCCCAGCTCGTGCAGAAGACCGGTGTCGTCGGGCACGTGCTCGAGCACCTCGAACAGCCCGACCAGATCGAACGCGCCCACGGGAAAACCGATCTCGTGCAGGAGGCCCCGGTGGACCAGCGCGCCCTGCCGGGCCAGAAGCTCGAGAGCCGGCGCCGACAGGTCGACCACGTGCGTGCCCTCGACCGGCAGCTTGGGCCACGGCCCCGGGCCGATCTCGAGCCGGTCGCGCGCCTGCTGGGCGAAGATCTTCATGAGCGGCCACCAGGGCGTGCGGTCGGGCGGGATGAAGTGGGCGAAGCGCCACATCCGGTCGTACGTGTCTGCGTTGTACTGGACGAGATCAGCGGACGCCATGGTCACGAGCCCAGAGTTGGAACCACAGAGAACACAGAGAACACAGAGGATACAAAACGCGTGTGGGATCGGCCACCTTGTCTCGAGCCGGATCCTCATTCTTTCTCTGTGCTCTCCGTGTTCTCTGTGGTGAATTCTCCCCGATCATAGTCGGGTCGCGATGCGCTCGGCGGCGCGCGTCGCCAGCGCCATGATGGTCACTTGCGGGTTGACGCCCAGCGACGACGGCACGGCCGAGCCGTCGGTCACGAACAGGCCCGGCACATCGTGCAGCTCGTGATCGGGCGACAAGACCGAACGGGCCCGATCGACGCCCAGGCGGCAGGTTCCGAGCGGATGGTAGGCGGTCACGTCGAAGTCGCGCGCATGGACACGCGCCGAGCGGAACGCGTGCAGGTCGGCCTGGTTGCGGATCTCGTCGAAACCGGCCACGAACGGGAACACCGCCTGCGCGCCGGCCGCGAAATAGCAGCGCGCTAAAAGCTCGACTCCACGCTTGAGCCGCGCCACGTCGCCCGCACCCACAACGTAGGTGATGAGCGGACGCCCGCCCGGGCCGGCCCGCACGCGACCGCGCGAGGTGTCCTCGATCATGAAGCCAAAGCAGGCGAACCTGTCATAGCGCTCGATCACTTCGACCAGCCGCTTGCCGAAAAAGGGCAGGGTGGCTGCGCCCAGATCGGGCGGCATGAAGGCACCCTCGAACAGCAGGCCCTCGCGCACGAACTCGTAGATCGCATAGCCCTGCGGGATGGCGTCCCAGCCCCGGATGGGCTCGTCGAACAAGGCGCCCACGCCCGCGGCCGGATGCAGAGACAGGTTGCGCCCGAGCTGGCCGCTGGCGCCGCCCAGACCATTTTTCTCGAGCAGGACCGGGGTCAGGAGCGCGCCGCACGCGAGCACGGTCGCGCGGGCACGAACCGTCAGATCTCCGGCCGCGCGCACGCCAACCGCGCGCCCGCGCTCGGTCAGAATCTGCTCGACCCGAGCACCGGTGACCAGCTGGGCCCGATGGCGCAGCGCCAGCGGCACGTAGGAGACGTTGGTCGAGCGTTTGGCGTCGGTCGGACAGCCGAAGATGCAGGTGCCCGAGCCCTCGCAGTCGGGCGCGTTGCGCAAGAGCGCCCCGTGACGCCAGCCCAGCGCATCGCAGCCGCGCGCGATCACGCGCGCGATGCCGCCCAGATGCTTGTCTTTGGCCAGCGCCACCTGGAGCACGTTTTCGACCCGGTCGTAATAGCGCGCCATGCGCTCGGGCGAAAGGTCGCTAAGACCCAGCTCGTCCACCCAGCGCCTGAGCACGCGGTCGGGCGCGCGGAAGCAGGTGCCCGAGTTGATGGTCGTGGTGCCGCCCACCGCGCGTCCGAGCGGAATCATGAAGGCGGTGTTGCCGACCGCGAAGGTGGCGCCCATGTCGCGGAACAGCTTGCGCTGCAGGGCCAGGCTGTGGCCGGTGAACTCCTCGCGCGTGACCAGCTCGCCTTCCTCGAGCAGCACGACCGCGTGGCCGCGCTCGGCCAGCTCCGCCGCCACCACCGCACCGCCCGCGCCGGTGCCGACCACGACCGCGTCGCACTCGAGGGTCTGTCCGTGCAGCTCGCGCGCCGAGCTGACCCCGTGCGTCTCGCGCCTGGGGGCGTTCTCGCCGTCGGACCGGAAGGTGCAGCCCAGCTCGGAGTAGACCGCCGCATCGTTGAAGTGGGCAATCTTGAGCGGCGTCAGCAGCGCGCGCAGCGCCACCCGCCTGGCCGCATCGCCGCGGTGCCACCGATCGAGCAGCTGGGCCTGCTCGGCCGGGTACAGCTTGGCGAAGCGGCGCCGCCGGCGCGCCAGCGCGTAAGCCTCGATGCCCCAGAGCACGGTGCGGAACATCGCGCGCACGGCTGGGGGCACAGTCGCCAGGAAGGAGTCGAGCTTGGCGGCAGTCCACGCGCCCGCGCGCGGAAACACCTCGCCTCCCGGCAGCGCGGCTTGCGCAACCGAAAGCAGGATCTCGCGCTCATAGCGCGAGAGCGCAGCATCGGCCCCGGGCAGCCGGAAGCGTTTTCGGGGTGCTGCGGACTGACCTCCGCCTGCTATGACAGGAAGCCGCACCCCGGAGCCTGGAGACCTCACGCGCGATCCTCACTTGAAAGGGGCAAGGACCAGCTAATTCTCGAGCGGTTATGCGGCCCTGTCAACCGTCCGGTCAATTGACACCGAAGTGCGCCCCGCCGGCGCAACTTTTGTATTGGATCAGGGTAGATGTCCAACGTATGCTCGCCCCCATTAAATGAGCCGGTTGCTCCGATCAAGGTGTTCACCTTAGTTAAGCTTGGGGATATATGAGACTTACGTCGAGAGGAGCGAGCAGCATGTCGCAGCACAAGAAGACAGTCGCCATCTTCGCCGACGGTGGTTTTCTCGCGCATGTGACCCGCAGCTACGAAGTTGGGCGCGCTCTCGCGCGCTGCTTCGGCCACCGCGTCGTCTTCTGCGGAGCCGGACCTTACATGCACATTCCGCTCGACGCCGGTTTCGAGGTACGGCCGGTTTACACGGTCGACCGCGAGATGACCATGAAGCTGGCCAAACGGGCCGGGCTGTGCAGTCTCTCGTGGTGGCGCAACGAGTGCGAGCGCTCGGTGCGCTCGGATCTCGAGGTGCTGGGACAGATCGATCCGGACCTGGTGGTCGGCGACATGCACTGGTCGCTGTGTACGAGCGCGCGCGTGCTCGAGATCCCGTACGTCGCCATCACCAACGCGGCCTGGACGCGTTGGTATGCCGAGCCGATCGAGCCGCCGGCCGGCCATTTCTCGACCAAGATCCTCGGACAGCGCCTGTGCCGCAAGCTGTTTCCGAAAATCAAGGACGCGCTGACCTGGTACTACTCGCTGGGCTACACCGAGATCCGCAAGCGGTACGGCATGGCGCCCGTGCGCTCGATTTTCGACCTGATTGAGGGCGACATGACGCTTCTGGCCGACGTGCCCGAGTTCATGCCGACCGTCGACGCGCTGCCCGAAAGCTTCCGCTACGTGGGGCCGATTCTGTGGGACGCCGACCTGCCCGAGCCGGCCTGGCTCGAACGGCTCGATCCGTCGCGCCCGACCCTGTACTTCACCATGGGCTCGACCGGCGACGCGCAATTTTTCAATGAGGCCATCCGCGTATTCGGGGATACCGAGTACCAGATCCTGATTACGACCGGCGGGCTGGCTGATCTGGGCGCGGTGCCGCGCAACGTATTCGTCGAGCAGTACGCGCCCGGCAAGGCGCTCATGCGGGCGGCTGACGCGGTGGTCTCGCACGGCGGCAACGGCACCGTGTACCAGGCCCTGTCGTGCGGCGTGCCGCTGATTGGCTTCCCGTCGATCTTCGACCAGGAGATCAACATGCAGCGCGTGTGCGCGCTGGGCGCCGGCATCCGCATGTGGCGCAGCGAGTACGACGCCGAGGCGCTCAAAGAGGCGGTCGACCATGTGCTGGGCGATCTGACCTACCGCGCGTCGTGCCAGCGGCTCGAGCGCCGTATCGCCTACATGGATGGCCCGCGCCGGGCCGCGCTCCACATCGACCACCTGCTGCGCTCGGGCAGCCCGGCCTACCAGCCCGACGACGTCACCAACGCCATCCGGCTTCTGCCCGAGCTCGACGCCGCCTAGTCTCCGGACGGTTACTCGGAAGCACTTTTTTTTGCTGCGCACTTCGCCCCGCGTCGGGGTTAACTCAGAGAATTGACGGACGCCCTGGAGAAGCCATGGGACGAGGCCGCCGACGACAGGGTGTCGAGGCTGTACAGTGCGCACGGCCCCGCCATCTACGCACGTTGTCAGAGGCTGCTTCGTGACCGAGCCTTGGCCGAGGACGCCACGCAGGAGGTCTTCATCCGGATCTATCGGCACATCGAGAAGGCGCCGGGATCCGACGAGGTGCTGGCATGGGTTTACAGGATTGCCACCAATTACTGCCTGAACGAGATCCGCGGGCGCAAGCGGCGCCGGGAGGTCGATTGGCCCACCGCGGAGCTGCAGGTATCGGGCAACCTGGAGAGCGCCCTTCTCGACCGCGATCTGGCGGCGCGCCTGGTCGAAGCAGCACCAACCCGCGTGCGCGCGGTGGCGTGGCTTCACTTCGTCGACGGCATGGATCAGACCGAGGTGGCCCGGGTACTCGGGTTATCGCGGCGTACGGTGGTTCACCGCATGCGCGCATTCATCGAGCTTGCTCGCAAGCTGGCGGCGGGGTAAGCGCATGAGCCCAAAGACCCCGCATCCATCCAGCTTCGAGATCGACAAGCTTGCCCTTCAGGAGCCAGCGAGCCCGCTGCCGGGGAGCCATCTCGGCGCTTGCCCGCGCTGCCAGGAAGATCTGGCGCAAACCCGAGCCGAAGCCGATCACTTTACGCAGGCGGTACGGCCGCGCACGCTGCCCGACGTTCGGCGCCGACTCACGCGCCGCCGCTTCAGGCTCTGGCAACTTTCCGTCATCGCCGCGCCGGCGCTGGCCGCCGCTTCGGTCATGCTGGCGATGCGCGTGCACTGGGCTCATCAAGAAGGGGCTGCGCCGGCCGTTGGGATCAAGGGCCCCGCTGCGCTCCGGCTGTTCGTGCGACGTGGAACCCGGGTCTTCGACGCCTCGGATGGTCGTGACCTGAGGCCGGGCGATGCCATCCGCCTGGTCGTGCCGCCGGCCGGAGAGCCGTACCTATTGGTCGCGTCGGTGGACGCACAGGCCAAGGCGAGCATCTACTGGCCCTTTGGCGGCGCCCAGAGCGGCCGCATTGATCCGAAAGCGCGCTTCGAGCTGCCGGGCAGCATCACCCTCGACCCGGCGAGCCCCGAACGCATCTTCATCTTCTATTCCCGGAAGCCGCTTCTTGCTGAGGACGTCTTGACGCTGCTCCGTTCGCTGGGAGCGCGCGGCGGCGAGGCCATTCGCACGACCGAGCGGGTGGCGGTGCCGGCCGAGCAGCAGACGACGCTCTTGCTAGAGAAGAGGGCGCCTTGATCGTGAAGCGGTGCCTGTTCGTGCTGTGCGGGCTGCTCGTCGCCGCCGGTGCCCGGGCGGAGACACGCCGCCTGGCCGTCGTCGTCGGCAACAACGTGGGAACGGGCCGGCGGGCGCCTCTGCGCTATGCGGAGAATGATGCGGCCAAAATTGCCGCCGTGCTCCGCGACCTCGGGGGCGTGCACGGGCCCGACGTGTTCCTGCTCCAGGGAGCGCCGCTGTCCCGCTTGCGTGGCGTCCTGGGCGAGGTTTCTGCGCGTGTCGGCGCCTGGTCGCGCGAGAAGCCGGAGGCAAACCTGGTTCTTCTCTTCTATTTCTCGGGACACTCGGATGGTGAGGCCATCGAGCTCGGCCGCGAGCGCCTGGCGTTTCGCGACCTCCGCAAGATGCTCCGCGAAACCGGCGCGCAGGTGCGCGTGACCATCGTCGACAGCTGCCAGAGCGGCCGGCTCGTTGCGGCCAAGGGTGGGCAGCTCGGCCCCGCGTTCGACGTGCGGCTGAGCGACGACCTCGCCAGCACCGGGGAGGCGCTGCTCATGTCGAGCGCGGCCAGCGAATCGTCGCTCGAGTCGCGAGAAATCCACGGCTCGTTCTTCACGCACCATCTGGTTTCAGGGTTGCGGGGCGCGGCCGATTTTTCGGGCGACGGCCGGGTTACGCTCAGCGAGGCCTACCGCTACGCATTCGCGCATACCGTCGAGACCACGGCACAAACGACGATTGGCCCCCAGCACCCAACGTACGACTACCAGCTGACAGGCCGCGGCGAGCTCGTGCTGTCCGATCTGCGCCAGCCCAGCGCGTCTCTCGAGGTCCCGCCCGGCTTCGACCGCGTGCTCCTGATCGCCCTCGCGCGCGAGCAGGTGGTGGCGGAGTTGCCCCAGGGCGCACGTGGCTCGCGCCTCTGGATCCCGGCGGGTGAGTACATGGTTTACCTCTGGCGGGGCGGCCAGCCCTTTGGCGGAAGAGTCTTCGTGCGTGAGGGAGAGGCCCGCGTGCTCGACCAGGCGGAGCTGCGCGCCACGACGCCGCCGCAGCTCCGAACCAAAGGAGAAAGCGATGCGGGTGACGAAGCAGGCACGGTCCATCGCACCGTCTTCATAGGTGTCGGGGGACCGGGCGGCGTGGCGACCCATCCCGGGGGCCAGCACCTGGCCGCTCGCGTGGGCGTGCGCGCGGCGAGCGCAACCGGATGGACCACTGCCGTGGATCTGTCGTACGGTCAGAACCCCTCGTTTTCGGGGGCTACGAGCGTCGACGGGCAGGTCAGCCTGCGCAGCGAGCTCGGCATCGCGCTCTATGGAGGCTATCGCCTCGGCTTCGACTACGGAGCCCTGCGTGCCTATCTGGGGGCGGAGCTGGGCGTCTACCTGGCCTACCAATTCGAAGATGACCATGACTACGCGCTTGCGACCGGGCCCGTCTTAGGCTGCAGCATCAGTGCCTCTCGAGCGCTCGCGATCACGCTCGAGGCAAAGCTCCCAATCACGCTTTACAGCCGGCACTTTTCCTCACCCACCTACACATGGCCGACCGTGCTGCTGGGCCTGGAGTGGTGATCGCGCAGAGACTTGGAGAGTGACATGCGGACAAAGTCGATGGTTTTGCTCCTGATCGGAAGCACTTGCGCTTGGGCGCTGGCGGCGTGCGGAGGCGGCAGCGGAAGTGGAGGGAGGGGCGGTGGAGGGACGGGCGGCTCGGGAGGTCATGCTGGCAGCGGGGGAACCGGCGGCGCTGGCGGTGGGAGTGGCAGCGGGGGAACCGGCGGCGCTGGCGGCGGAAGCGCGACCATTTCGGGATCGGTGGACGGCGCACCCTTTGCCGCGCAGGATTCGATCTATGTGCAGGCGAGCGCCAGCGGACTGTCCTTTGTAGGCATGTCGACGGACATCCTGGTGTCCGATTATCCCGCTTCGTGCGCGAAGGAGGCAGCCGACCAGGGGGTCGCCAACGGGCGCACTCTCTTTATTGGCCTCGGCATCACGGACGCCAGCGGCAATGCCAGCCCGGCAACCGAGTCGGGAACCTACCTGGTGGTCTCGCCTGCAAGTGCCCCGCCGGCGAGCAGCCACGTGGCAGAGATCAGTTACCAGCGAAATGGCGCCAACTGCCTGCGCGAGCAACTCATCACTGGGACCAGCGGAACCGTTCAGGTGGGCCAAGCCGACACGTCCGCGCACGGGGGCGTTCAGGGTACGCTCGATGTCACATTCGAAAACGGGGACCATCTGACCGGCAACGTCTCGGCCGTCTACTGCGCGAGCTTCAACCCCAATCGGACTCCGCTAGGGACGTGCCAGTGACCGCATGGCTGGAGATGCGGCGACTCGCTGTGGCCGCTGGGGGCCCAGGCCGGGGGAATGCCGTCCGCCCTGTCTGTCAACTTTGGGCGTCGCCTGTGCCCGCACCCCGTCACCGACGGGAAACCGGCGCCCGGGCAAGCCATGGCAAGCTGACTTGAGCCGGGCCGAGATCGTTTCGCGTCCATCCATCGAAAACTGTGTCGACGCCGAGGATTGGCCCCAGTCTTGCTGACCATCCCGGCCGCGAGGCGCTGGAAGGAAGCCCTCTACCTACGGCGACATCGAGCGTTCGCCCTAGTCAATCGGAAGGGAGCCTGCGGAAGCTGCGCAAACCAGGCAAACGAAGGATCAGAAAGGGAGGAGCAGGATGGACTTGAATGCAACGACGCTCGCCAGAGCAGCTGTGGCCACCGCAATGGCGGCGGTCACGAGCTGCGGGGGCCCGGACCCCAAGCCACTCGCGAGGCGAGCCGCTGACGTAGTAGCCCTCGCCGTCGACGATGTCAACGTGTACTGGCTGGAAAGCGTCCCCTCGGGGTCGCTGATGAAACTACCGGTCGCGGGTGGGATGCCGACGACGCTGGCTTCGGGCCAAGTAGGATCGGGCGCGCTGGCGATCGACTCCAAGCGTGTGTATTGGACGAACACTTCCAGCGGGACCGTGCTGTCGGTGGAGAAAACCGGCGGCGCGCCGGTCGTCCTCGCCGACGCGCTACAGACGCCCCGCGCCATCGCAGTTTCAGGCGACGAGGTATTCTGGGCCGGCGCCAATGACTCGACGATCCTGAAGACGCAGACCGTGCCCGGAACCGCTCCCTCCCTGGTGACGCAGGAGAGCCTCCACGACGTCCGCGCCATCGCAGTCGACGCGAACAATCTCTACTGGGTCGAGACAATTCCCGGCCTCGTGATGGCGCGCCCGAGATCCGCCGATGTAGCGCTCAGCTCGACGGTGCTTTCAACACAACAGGATGGGCCGATCGACATCGCTGTGGACGCGACCCACGTGTACTGGGCGAATGCGTTCAATGGAGGCGCCATCTCGAGCATGCCCAAGAACGGTTCTGGCGCCGCCCGAGTCCTCGGCGCAAGAAACGGTGAACCGAACGGCCTTGCGATCGATGGCGAAAACGCCTATTGGATCGGGACCTCGCGCGGCTTCGTCGGACGCGTGCCCCTCATGGCAGGGACGGCCACCATTCTTGCCACTGTCTCGAATCCTTTCGCCATCGCAGTGAGCCAATCGAGCGTCCTCTTCGCGACGCACGAGCAGGACGGCGTCACGAGCACGATCGAGATGCTCGCCAAATAGCCGAATCACGGTATGCTCGCCGAGCCGCATGGCTGATCGCGAGGAACGGCTCGACCACGCCCAGCGCTGGCTCAACGATGCATTTCGCGTCATCGATCCGCCGGGCGGCTTCACGACCCTGGAAGTGGACATGACGCGGGCGCTGGCGCTGGTGGAGAAGCTGCGCGCAGGCGGCGTCAGAGCCACCTACAACCATCTGGTCGCGCGCGCGACCGCAGTCGTGCTGGCGCGGCGGCCCGAGCTGAACCAGATGGTGGCGGGCATAAGGCGGCTGCATCCGGAGCGGGTGGACATCGGGCTGTCGGTGGCGGGGAGCACCAACTTCGCGCCCGTGATGGTGCTCGAGGACGCGGGCCACAAGCCGCTGCGCGCCCTGGCCGAGGAGATCGTGCGCCGCGTGCCCGAGGTGAAGGCCAAGGCGGAGAAGGATCTGGACGGCATGCGGCGCTGGGGCTGGCTCATCCCGTTTGGGCCCCTGCGGCGCCTGATTCTGCGCTGGCTCTACACGCGCTTGTGGTTTCGACGCCGGCTGGCCGGCACCTTCCAGGTCAGCTGCAGCGGCTTGACCGATATCAACGTGCCGTTTCTGTTCAACACGGCGGCGGTTCTGGGTGCGGGCCGGGTGCGTGACCGGGTGGTGGCGGTGGATGGGCAACCGGCGGTGCGACCCATTCTGACCATCTCGGTGTGCATCGATCACAAGGCCTGGGATGGGGTGCGGGCCTACCGGTTTCTCGACCAGGTGCGCAGGGTACTGGAGGACGATACCCTGGAGGGGGAGGCGTGACGGTCGGGCTTTTCATCGCCAGTGCCGTGGTGGTCGCGCTGTGGGCCTGGCTGGCCGCGCTGCTGCCGCGCGCGCTGCGCCGGGTGCCGCGCATCGATGCGACCGGACAGCCCCGGCAAAGCCCGCTGGTGTCGGTGGTGGTACCCGCGCGCAACGAGGAAAAGCTTCTGCCCGGCTGCCTGGCCGCGCTGGCCGCACAGGACTTCACCCCGCTCGAGGTGGTGGTGGTCGACGATCACTCGAGCGATGGCACCCGGCAGGTGGCCGAGGCAGCGCGCGGCGTGCGCCTGGTCCTGGCGCCCGAGCGGCCGGCGGGCTGGGCCGGCAAGTGCTGGGCGGCCTGGCAGGGCGCGCGGGCGGCGCGCGGTGAGTGGCTGCTGTTCCTGGATGCGGACGCGCTCACCGAGCCGGCATGCCTGCGCGCGACCCTGGCCGACGCCCAGCGTGCCGAGGCCGATCTTCTGGCCGCAATGCCGCGCGCGGACTGCGCGAGCACGTGGGAAGCGCTGGCGCAGCCGGTCATGCTGTTTCTGCTGCTCTGGCATCTGCATCCCGAGCGGGTCAACGATCCGCGCGACCCGACCGCGGCCGCGCCCGGCAGCTTCCTGTTCTTTCGGCGCGCCGCCTACGAAAAGATGGGCGGCCACGAGGCCGTGCGCGGCCAGGTGGTGGAGGACCTCAAGCTGGCCCAGCTGGTCAAGCAATCCGGCCTCAAGCTGCGCCTGGCCGCGGCGCCGCATCTGGTCGCTACCCGCCGCCCCCTGACCCGGCGCGAGCTCTGGAACGGCTGGTGCCGGGTGGCTGTCGACGGCCTGGGGCGGCGCGCGGGGCTGGGCCTTCTGGGTGGGTTTGCGGTCGCAGTGGCGTTCCTGCTGCCCTACGCGGTGGCGCCGCTGGGCTGGGCGGCGACCGGGCTGGCGGCCGTGCACCTGCTCCTAGCGCGCCTGGTGCGGCTCCAGCTTGCGCGCGCCTGGGGCATCGATGATCGGCTGGCCTGGCTGCAACCGCTGGGCGCCCTGTTTGCGGTCGCGGTGCTTTTGCGGGCGGCCCTGGCTGCGCGCACCGGGGGCGCGCGCGTCGAGTGGCGGGGAAGGGACTACGCCGCGTGAGCGCGCTCGCATTTGTGTGGGACCAGGGGCAGGCGCTCGAGTTTCTGGACGAGCCGGTTGCCGACGCGCTCATCATGAACCGGCCGCTGCGCGCGCACCAGGACGACGCGCTGGGGCCGCCTGCGCCCACGCGCGTGCAGGCGCTGGGCGAGATCCCGCCCCAGGCCCGCGACTACCTGCTCGTGCGCGGGCACGTGTTCCTGACCCGGCGCCTGGTGCATCGGTTTGTCGAGGCCGCACGCGCGAGCGGCGCGCAGACGGCCGTGCTGGCGCTCGAGCCGGGCCTCTACGTGCGCTCCACGCGCGCGCTCATGGATGTCGAGGACGGCGCCGACGGGCGGGTCCGCTATGGCGTGTACTGGCGCGCTGCGCCGGGGCCGCCCACCGCCAGTGAGCTGGCCGGCGCGACCCCGGTCGTGGTCTCGATCAAAGAGCATCCGCTACGAAACGACATGCTCGCGCGGCGGGGCGTGGAGGCGGAAGGGTTCGACGTCGCGCTCACGACCTGCGCGGTGCTGCACATCCGGCACTGGTCGCACCTTGTCATCGCCAACTACGTCGCGCTGTTCTGCCATTGGTTCGACCTGACGCCGCGCAAGGCCCTGCGCTATCTGGGCGCGCTCGTGCGCGCGGGCTGGCCCAGCCGCCACCGCCTGCTGCGTGCCCTGAGCGTGCGCGGCCGGCGCTGCAACGTCCACGCGAGCGCGGTCGTCGAGGCCTCCCTGCTGGGCGACCAGGTGGAGGTGGGTCCGTGCGCGGTCGTGCGCGGCTGCGTGCTCGGCGACCGGGTCAAGATCGACAGCTTCGCCAATGTCAACTACACCTCGATTGGCGCGGGCGGCTACGTGTCGTTCCACACCGTGTGCAACCTGTCGGTTCTGTACCCGCAGGCCATGCTCTGTCAGATCGGGGCCCAGATGACCGTTCTGGGCCGGCGCGCCACTGCGCTCTCGGGCTCGTTGCTCATGGATCTGCGCGATCCCTACCTGGTCGAGGAGGTCAAGGTGCTCGACCGCGGCCAGCGCGTGGCGAGCGGCCGCAAGCTGCTGGGGCCTCTCATCGGTCACGACGCCATCGTGGCCGCCGGCGTGACGGTCGCGCCCGGCGTGGTGGTGCCGGCGGGCGCCTACCTGGTTCGCGATCCGGCTGGCATCGTGCGTCGGGTCGAAGACACGCTGGAGCCGCGCGCTCCCCACATGCCTCACCAGGGCGGCGTCGCACCGGTCAAGAAGCGGTAGCACGGCCCGCGGCTTGCCGCTAAAATGGAGCCGACGCCGCTCTTTCGGAGGCATCCGTGGGGCTCGCGGGGGAGCTGGAGTTCAAGGGGACCGGACGCTTCGCCATTCGCCGGCGGCTGGGAGCGGGCGGAATGGGTGTGGTCTACGAAGCCTGGGACGCCGAGCGGGCGGCCGTGGTCGCGCTCAAGACCCTGCGCAATCTCGACCCGCAGAGCGTGTACCGCTTAAAGAACGAGTTCCGCGCGCTGGCCGACCTCGAGCATCCCAACCTGGTTCGCCTGGGCGAGCTGTTCTGCGAGGGCGACCAGTGGTTTTTCACGATGGAGCTGGTCGATGGCCTCGAGCTGCTGTCGCACGTGTGCCCGGGCGGCGCCACCACGCGCGACGACGAGACCGGCGAGATCTCGGCCGACGCCGACACGATCGAGGCCTGGGCCGACCGCGCCGACCGCGCCGGCCGCGCGCCGCCCCGGCTGCGCGATCGCCCGCGCTTCGACGAGCGGCGCCTGCGCTCGGTCCTGGGCCAGCTCGCGCAGGCGGTGAGCGCGCTGCACGCAGCCGGCAAGGTGCACCGGGACATCAAGCCCTCCAACATCCTGGTCACGCCCGAGGGCCGCACCGTGCTGCTCGACTTCGGCCTGGTCACCGAGGCCATGCCCGCGGGCCGACCGCTGACCGATGCCCAGGTGGTCGGCACTGCGGTCTACATGGCGCCCGAGCAGGGCGCGTCCAAGGCGCTCGGGCCCGAGGCCGACTGGTATTCGATCGGGGTCGTGCTGTACGAGGCGCTGACCGGCCGCCCACCCTTCGTGGGCGCGCCCATCGAGGTCCTGATGAACAAGCAGCGCTTCGAGCCCGCGCCGCCCCATGCCTTGAGGCCCGACGTGCCGGCCGACCTGGACGCGCTGTGCATGGCGCTTCTGCGGTTCGATCCGCAGGCGCGCCCGTCGGGTCGCGAGATCCTGGCCCGGCTCGGAGTGGCCGCGCCGGCGGGCGACGGCAAAAGCGCACCCTCGCTGTCCTCGCTCTCGCAGGGCCAGCCGTTCGTGGGCCGGGCCCGCGAGCTTTTGGCCCTGCGCGCCGCCTTCGCCGACCGCCTGGGCGGCGGGGTGGCGGTGTTCGTGCATGGTGAATCGGGCCTCGGCAAAAGCGCGCTCGTGCGCCACTTCCTGGACCGCCTGGAGGCCGACCGCACGGGCGCGCTGGTTCTGGCCGGCCGCTGCTACGAGCGCGAGTCGGTGCCGTTCAAAGCCTTCGATGGCCTCGTCGATGTGCTCAGCGGCTACCTGGCTCACCTCGATCCGGTCGACTCCGCGCTGCTCCTGCCCTACGACACCGCGCTTCTGGCCCGCGTGTTCCCGGTGCTGCGCCAGGTGGGCTCGGTGGCGCGGCTGCGGCCCCCCAGTCACAAGCTGCCCAACCCGCAGGAGCTGCGCGCGCGCGCGTTTGCGGCCCTGCGCGAGCTGCTGAGCCGGCTGGCCGAGCAGAAGCCGCTGGTGCTGTTCATCGACGACTTCCACTGGACAGACGCTGACAGTCTGGCGCTGCTGGGCGAGGTGCTGCATCCGCCCGACGCGCCGCCCTTGCTCCTCATCGCCACCGCGCGCACACCGATGTCCGCCCTGGCCGAGCTGCCCGGCGACGTGCGCGACCTGGCGCTCGAGAGCCTGTCGGCCGACGAGGCGCGCAAGCTGGTCGACCTCCTGCTCGCGCGCGCGGGCGCGGGCGCCGGCCGCGCCGCCACGGCGGCTCACATCGCGCTGGAGGCGGGCGGCCACCCGCTGTTCATCCACGAGCTGGTGCGCCATCTGGCGCTGGCCGGAGCCGCCGCTCCCGGCGCCGTGCGGCTCGATGAGGCCCTGTGGGCCCGCGTGGTGGGCCTGGAAACCCCCGCCCGCCGGCTGGTCGAGGTGGCGGCGGTGGCGGGGGTCCCGGTCGGGCAGCGCATTGCCGCCCAGGCGGCCGAGCTCGAACCGGCCGAGTGCGCGCGCTGCGTGGGCCTCTTGCGGGCCGGCAACCTGGTGCGCACGAGCGGCCGCGGCTCCGATGCCATCGAGCTGTTCCACGACCGGGTGCGTGAGGCCGTGCTGGCCCACCTCCACGAGGCCACGCGCCGCGCGCACCACGGCCGGCTGGCCAACGCGCTCGAGGGCTCGGGCGCGGCGGCCGGAGATCCGCAGGTGCTGGTGCGCCACCTGGAGGCGGCCGGCGAGACCCAGCGCGCGGCCGCCCAGGCCGAGCGGGCGGCCCGCCTGGCCAGCGAGGCGCTCGCGTTCGACCAGGCGGCCGAGCTGTATCGGACCGCGCTCCGGCTGGGCGGACCCTCCTACGATCCGGTCGAGGCCCGGCGGCTGCGGCGCCTGCTCGGCGAGGCCCTGGGCAACGCCGGGCGCGGCCCCGAGTCGGCCGAGGCCTACCTCCTGGCAGCCGAGGGCGCCGACGCGGTTTCGCGCTTGGACTGCCGGCGCCTGGCGGCCCAGCAGCTTCTGGTCAGCGGGCACCTCGAGCGCGGCATGGAGGCGCTCGGTGCGGTGCTGGCCGAGGTGGGCACGCGCCTGCCCCTCTCGCCCCAGCGCGCGCTCACCTCGCTCATCTGGCAGCGCACGCGGCTGCGCCTGCGCGGCCTGCGCTTCCAGCCGCGCGAAGAGGTCGACATCCCGCCCCGGCAGCTCATCAAGCTCGATACCTTCACCGCGGTCGCGGTTGGCCTGGGCATGGTCGATCCCATCCGGGGCGCCGACTTCGAGGCGCGCGGGCTGCTGTTGGCCCTGGCCACCGGTGAGCGCATGCGGGTCACGCGCTCGCTCGCGGTCGAGGTGGGCTACCTGAGCTCGCAGGGCCGGCGCACGATGGCGCGCACCCGGCGCCTGCTGGGCTTGACCGAGCATCTGGCCCGCTCGAGCGGCGACCCGTATCTGATGGCCGTGGCCATGTACGCCGCCGGCTTCGTCAGCTACTTCGGGGGCAGCTTCCGCGACGCGGCGCAGCAGCTCTGGGATGCCGAGGTACAGTTTCGCGACCAGATCGCGGGTCGGGCCTGGGAGCTCGATACCCTGCACATCTTCCGGCTGCTCGCGCTGCGCCACATGGGCGCGTTCCGCGACCTCAGCCGCGCGTTCGAGGAGTACGCGCGCGATGCCGCCCGGCGCGGCGACCGCTATGCCGAGACCACCCTGACCCGGGCCTTCAACGTGGCCTGGCTGGCCCGGGACGCCCCCACCGAGGCGCGCCGTGACCTCGATCGCAAATCCTGGACGCCGCCCGAGGGCGGCTACCACGTCCAGCACTGGTACCAGCTGCGGGCGCAGGCCGAGATCGACCTGTACGAGGGCGCGGCCGCGGCCACCCTGGAGCGCACGCGGCAAGGCTTTGCGGCCCTCGCCCACTCGCTGCTCCTGCGCGTGCAGGTGGTGCGGGCCGAGTCGCGCTGGCTGCGCGGCCGCCTGGCCCTGGCCGCGCGGACCGAGCCCGCCCGGGCCGAGGCGGCCCGGATGGCGCGCAAGCTCGAGCGCGAGCGCATGCCGTACGCCACCGTGTGGGCCCAGCTGCTGCGCGCCGGGGTGGCCGCCCAGAAGAGCGAGCGGGCGCGCGCGGAGGGGCTCCTCACGGCGGCGGCCGAGGGAGCGCACGGGCAGCACATGGGCCTGTGCGCGGCCGCCGCCCGGCTCCGTCTGGGCGCGCTGATCGGGGGTGCGAAAGGCGCCGAGCTGGTCGCGCAGGCCGACACATGGATGACACATCAGGGCATCCGCAAGCCGGCCGCCATGACCGAGATCGTGGCGCCCGGCATTTTTTGCTAGAGATCTGCCGAAAAAGTAGGCATAGATCGAAACAGTACTGTTGGGAGGTGTAAGAGCCGTCGATGCCATCCATAGCTGGCTTGCCACGTCGTTGGACGGTTGCCGACTCGCTCGAGATGTACGGCATTCAGTCCTGGGGGAACAGTTACTTCGGAATCAACGAGCAGGGCCACGTGATGGTTCATCCCGGCGGCGCGGGCGCGGAGTCGATCGACCTCAAGGCCCTGGTCGATGAGGTGCGGCGACGCGGGATCTGCCCGCCGCTCCTCATTCGCTTCTCGGACATCCTGCGCAGCCGCATTGTCGAGCTCAACGAGGCCTTCCGGCGCGCCATCGCCGAGTACGGCTACAAAGGCGCCTACAAGGGCGTCTACCCGATCAAGGTCAACCAGCACCGCTACATCGTCGAGGAGATCTGCTCCTACGGCCGCCCCTACAACTACGGCCTCGAGGCCGGCTCCAAGCCCGAGCTGCTCGCGGTGGCCGCCATGCTCGACGACGAGGACGCGCTCATCATCTGCAACGGCTACAAGGACGAGGAGTACATCGAGACCGCGCTCCTGATCTCCCAGCTCGGCCGCACCGTCATCCTGGTGGTCGAGAAGCTGTCGGAGCTCGCGCTCATCGACGAGGTGGCGCAAAAGACCGGGGTCCGGCCCCGCATCGGCATACGCGCCCGCCTGTCCTCGCGCGGCAGCGGGCGCTGGCAGGAGTCGGGCGGCGACCGCTCCAAGTTCGGCCTGTCGACGCGCGAGCTGCTGGAAGCGGTCGACTACATGCACGACAAGGACATGCTGGCCTGCTTCGAGCTTCTGCATTTTCACCTGGGCAGCCAGATCAGCTCGATCCGATCGGTCAAGAACGCGCTGCGCGAGGCCGGCCGCATCTACGTCGAGCTGGCTAAGGCCGGGGTGCCGCTCAAGTACCTGGACGTGGGGGGCGGGCTCGGGGTCGACTATGACGGCTCGCAGACCAACTTCAGCTCGTCGATGAACTACACCACGCAAGAGTACGCGAACGACATCGTGTACGGGATCATGGAGCTGTGCGACGAGGCCGAGGTGCCGCACCCGACCATCGTCAGCGAGTCGGGGCGCGCGGTGGTGGCTCACCATGCGGTGCTCATCGTCAACATGCTGGGCGCCAGCGAGTTCAGCTTCGCCCGCCTGCCCGAGGAGCCGCCCGACGAGGACGCGCCGGCCCCGCTGCGCAACCTCTACGACACCAACCGCGAGGTGTCGCGCAAGAACGTGCTCGAGGCCTACCACGACGCGCTCGACGCCAAGGAAGAGTCGCTGACCCTGTTCTCGGTCGGCCACCTGACGCTCGAGCAAAGGGTGCAGTGCGAGGACCTGTTCTGGGCCATCTGCCAAAAAATCCTCAAGATCGTGCGCGAGATGGACAAGGGCGTACCCGAGGAGCTGGAGGGCCTGGAGCATCAGCTCTCGGACACCTACTTCTGCAACTTTTCGATGTTCCAGTCGCTGCCCGACTCCTGGGCGATCGATCAGCTGTTCCCGATTCTGCCCATCCACAGGCTCAACGAGGAGCCGGTGCGGCGCGCGGTGCTGGCCGACATCACCTGTGACTCGGACGGCAAGATCGATCACTTCATCGACCGCCACGACATCAAGAAGACGCTGGAGCTGCATTCGCTCAACGGCGAGGACTACTACCTGGGCATCTTCATGGTGGGCGCGTACCAGGAGATCCTGGGCGACTTACACAACCTGTTCGGGGACACCAACACGCTCCACATCTCGCTCGCCGAGGGCGGCGGCTATCACATCGATCACGTGGTCACCGGCGACACGGTGTCTGACGTTTTGCGCTACGTCAGCTACAACCGCGACGACCTGGTGGCTAGGCTCCGACGGGCCTCCGAGATTGCGCTCCGATGCAGCCGCATCTCGCTCGAGGAGAGTCGGGCGCTTCTGCGCATGTACGAGGACGGCCTGAGCGGGTATACCTATCTCGAACGAGACTGAGCGAGCGCAGCGAGCGAAGTCCGGATCCGGAACCCGAAGCCTCGAGCCCCCCGGAGACGGCTGGCCACCATGATAATCGCCACCTGGAACGTGAACTCGATTCGCGCGCGGGCGCAGCGCGTGATGGCGTGGCTCCAGCTGCGCCGCCCCGACGTCCTGTGCATGCAGGAGATCAAGATCGAGGAGGTGGAGTTTCCAAGCCTGGAGCTCAAGGCGCTCGGCTATGATGTGATGGTCGAGGGGCAGCGCACCTACAACGGGGTCGCGATCGCGTCGCGGCTGCCGATGAGGGAGGTGCGGCGGGGGCTGGGCGATGGGGAAGCCGACGCGCAAGCGCGCCTGCTCTGGGTCTCGGTCGAAGGGGTGCGCATCGCGTCGGTGTATGCACCCAACGGGCAGACCGTGGGCTCGGACAAATGGCGCTACAAGCTGCGCTGGCTGGAGCGGCTGCGGCGCCATCTCGAGCAGACCGGCGACCCCCAGCAGCCGCTCGCGCTGTGCGGCGACTGGAACGTGGCGCCGGAGGCGCGCGACGTCCACGATCCGGTGCGTTGGGAAAAGGCGGTTCTCTTCCACCCGGACGCGCGGGCGGCGCTGGCGCGCGTGTGCGCGTGGGGCCTGCGCGATGCCTACCGGCTGCATCATGAAGAGGCCGGCCGTTACACCTGGTGGGACTACCGGCAGCTCGCCTTCCCGAAAAATCTCGGGCTGCGCATCGATCACATCCTCGTGACGGCGCCCCTGGCGTCGCGCTGCCAGGCGGTCGAGATCGACCGCGAGGCGCGCAAGGGCAAGCAGCCCAGCGACCACGCACCGGTCGTGGCCACGTTCGAGCCCTGAGCGCGCGCCCGGCGCCCTTGCGACGGCCGCCCCATGAGCGGAACGCAAGCTCGGTCTGCTGCGGGTTAGGTGGTGTCACTTGGTTGCTCACCCTCCGGGTGTTTGCCCGAACTCGGGTGTTGTCCCGAATTTGAATTCAGCGGACAATCCAGGAGGGTCGCACCGACGGTGTCAACCGCAAAAAAGAGGTGGGCCCGGCTGGCGCTGTGGACAGTTGCCGGGCGCTGGACAAGCTGCCGGCGCCACCGATCGGCTGCGGCCTCCGCGACCGCCTACACCCGCAGGACGTTCTGTTGGGCCAGCAGATGATCCAGCCACAGATTGGCCAGCTTCTCGGAAACCGTGTTCTGGCGCAGGCGAGCGTGCAGGTTGTCCCAGTCGACCTCGTCCAGCTTCTGGTCCTGGTTGAAGCACGAGAACACCCACCACTCCCTGCCGGTCGCCGGGTCGACGTGCTTCTGTAGGCACTGCGCGCAGATCTCCTTCATCATGCACTGCATCGGTGAGTTGATGCTGCCGATGCCCACGTGCTCGGGCGAAAGATAGGGCTTCAAGAGGTCGTGCCGCGCCCGCGCTACCGCCGCCATCATCTTGTCCGACCCGATCGCCATCACGCGCCCCGCCTCCGCCAGCCGAATCCCGCCCGACACCTCGCCCAGGTCGCCGCGCGCATAGGCCAGCATGGCCTCGACGATGTTGCCGCGGCAGCTCCGGTCCTGGGGCCGTCGCGGCTCGATCAGCTCGCCCGCGTCCACGCTCCACACCACCTGGTCGGTCCCGGCCTCGATCTCGTCCTGCTTGAACAGATCCGCGCGCTTCTTGTAACCGGCAAAATAGATCACCCGATCGCCCTGCGCTAGCAGTGCGCGCGCGATCGAGAACAGCACCGCGTTGCCGAGGCCGCCCCCGCACAGCACCACGCTCTGGCCGCGCGTGAGTTCGGTCGGCGTCCCGGTCGGGCCCATCACCACCACCGGCTCGCCGGGCCTGAGCGCCGCACACAGGCGCGAGCTGACGCCCATCTCGAGCACGATGAGCGACAGGAGGCCGCGCGCCTTGTCGACCCACGCACCGGTCAGCGCGATCCCTTCCATGGTCAGCCAGGTGCCCGCCACCACCGGCGCGGCGGTCTCATAGTTCTGGAGCCGATAGAACTGACCGGGTTGGAACTTGCGCGCCGCCATGGGCGCATGCACCACCACCTCGACGATGGTCGGGGTCAGCCGGTTGACCGCGCGCACGCGCGCCACCAGCTCGCGATCGAGCTTATGTCCCAGCTTGCGCCACGAGTCCTCGCGCGCGTCCTGGGCCGCCTTGCTGCCGTCGAGGCCCCGCAGCTCCTCGGCGAACAGGGCATGCACCTGCGGAAAGCCATCGCGCGCGCTTGCCATCGCCTTGACCACGCTGCCGGCGTAACGCGGGTGGTTGTCCCCGTAGAAGGTGACGTAGTGGCCGTCCTTGCAGTACGAGGTGAAAAAGCCGGTGCCATCGTCGACCGGAACCAGCTGCCCATCGGCCCGCCGATGGGCCTGGAAGAACTGCTTCCGCTTATCGAGCGCAAACGTTCCCGGGTGCTCGCGCTCGTAGATCACGTTGGGCGCGGTGCCGGCGGCCACGCAGACCGTGCGCGCGGGCAGCTCGACCTCGCCGTCGGGCCCTTCGAAGACCAAGGCGCGCAGCGCGCCGTACGGATCCGCCAGCGCCGCCTTCGGGCTCAGCCGCTCGACGAATCGCACGCCCTCCTCGAGGCATTTGATGACCTCCTCGTGGTTGAGCCGATACGCCGGCGAGTCCTGCAGCGTCTTGCGATAGACGATCGAGACCCCGCCCCAGCCGTCGAGCAGCGACTGGAAATCGGGCGGCTCGCCGGCCGCGCGTGCGCGTGCGCGCTCGGCCTTGACCGCGCGGCCGTGCGCCAGAAACTCCTCCAGGATGGCGCGCTCCTCGGGGTCGTAGCATTGCCACACCCGTTCCGAGCCCAGCTCGGCCGCCAGAACCTCGAACCGATCGTGCGCCTTTTCGACCTGCACCACGTAATAGGCCAGAAGCTCGGTGGCGGTGTCGATGGCGGTCAGCCCGCCGCCGATGACCAGCGCCGGCAGCCGCACCTGCAGGTTGGCCAGCACGTTTTTTCGGAAGGCCCCCGTGAGCTGCAGCGCCATCAGGAAGTCGGACGCCTCGCGGATGCCGCGAATGAGGTTCCCCTTGATGTCGAGCAACGTCGGCTTGCCGGCACCCGATGCGATCGCGATGTGCGTAAAGCCCATCGGCCAGACATCGTCGATCTCGAGCGTGCCGCCGAACCGGACGCCGCCGTAGACGCGCAGCTTGTCGCGCCGCGCCAGCGTCAGGTGCACAACGGTCAGGAAGTTTTTGTCCCAGCGCACCGTGATGCCGTACTCGCTGACGCCGCCGAAGCCAGCCAGCACGCGGCTGTCGAGCTCGCTGTACAGCTCCCGAATGTCGCGCACCGGGCGCGGCGGTTCGGTCCCGTCGCCGGTCACCTCGCGCGCCAGCGGCTCGATCTTGAGACCGTCGATGCCGACCACCCCATAGCCCTCGTTGAGCAGGTGATGGGCCAGCGTGTAGCCGGCCGGGCCCAGCCCCACCACCAGCACGTTCTTGCCGTTGTAGGGCAGCGCGTACGGCCGCCGCACGTTGAGCGGGTTCCAGCGCGTCAAGAGGCCGTAGATCTCGAATCCATACGGCAGCTCGAGCACATCGGTCAAAACCCGGGTCTCGATCTGCGGGATGTTGACCGGATCCTGCTTTTGAAAAATGCACGACTTCATGCAGTCGTTGCAGATGCGGTGGCCGGTGCCGGGCAAAAGCGGATTGTCGATGCACACCATGGCCAGCGCGGCCAGCGAATCGCCCTCCCGCTTGAGCAGATGCATCTCGCTCACTCGCTCGTCGAGCGGGCAGCCGGCGAGCGGGATTCCGAGCGGGTTTTTCTTGAGCGCGCCGGTCTTGTCGAAGAGACCGCGCGAGCAGGAGTCCTTGGCCCGGTCGTGGCAGTAGATGCAGTAGTCGACCTCGCTGGCGATTTCGCGCGGCGGCATGCGCGGATCGCTCAGCTTGAAGCCGTCGCGGCGGCGCCGTTTGGGGCCGACCAGCAGCGTGGGCAGCTTGGGCTCGGGCCGCCGCAGCTTGACCAGCGCGCCGTAGTCGAGGGGCTCGGGCAGATGCAGCGACACCCAGCCGCGCTCGTCATGGCGCCCCAGGCGCTGGGCCAGGTAGGCGTCGACAGCTTCCAGCTCCTCGACCAGCCGGGCGCGCTCGACCTCTTCGCCGGCCGTGCGCAGGGCGGCCTCGCGGTCCACCGCCGCCATCACCTTGCGTGCGAACGCAAGCTCATCGCCCAGCTCGTAGCCGCGGCTCGACAGAGCCGCCTCGCGCTCGCGAAACGTCGTCTCGTCCCAGGCCGGGTCCTTCCGTTTCGCGCTGCGCCACTTGACGAAATCTTTCTTGAAGCGGAACAGCACGGCCTCCTGGGCGGCCGCCGCCTGCTGGGCCCCGTGCCTGGCTTCGATGTGAAACAAGCGCGCAACAAAACGCGCAACATGGCGTGCCACCTGGATAAGCAGCTCCGACTCGGCAGGCGGTGCGAGCCCCGCTGGTGGGGCCGCCCGGTAGGCCGCGAACTGGCCGGCCAAAACCGGCTCGGCCTGCTCCAGCTCCTCGAGAAACCGCTCGTGAAGCAGCTTCAGCCGCTCGGGCTTGTGCAGCTCGGGGTAGCGAAAGCCAGCAACCCCGAGCTCGAAATCACGGTCCGCGTGATGCTCGGGCGGTACACGCCGCGTCTCCATCAGTAGGTCGCAGCATTATGCCCGATCGCGGCCGTTTTGGCGAGTTCTCCACCGCTTTTCTTTTGTAACCATAGCTACTTGCAATCCGTCCAGCGCAGGGTCGAGCGGAACCCTTTCTTCATGAGCAGAAAGTGCCCGGCACCCTCGACCTTGAAGAGGGTCGGCAGCACGAAGCCGCTCGTATGCACGGCATATTGGGTCTGGAAACGCAGCCAGTCGACGTGCTCGTCGGGCAGCTTGGCAGGCACGAACACGCCCTTCATCATCACGAAGCTTTCCGCATCGATCCAGGCGGTGCCGTCCCCGGCGTTGGGCTTGCGCTGGCGCGCGGTGACCTTGAGCACGAAGGTCCGATGCCCCCACAGGGTTTCTTCGCGCACAAGCTCGAACTTGTATTGCGCGGCCGCCTCCTTCGTGAACGGCAGCAACAGCTCCTGGTCGCCCTCGCCCTCACCCTCCTCCTTCTTCTTGGCCTCTCGCTTGCGCTTTTGCTTTTCCTCCTTGGCCGTCGCGTCCGCCGTTTCGTCTTTGCCGTTTTTCCAGACGTGCAGGATCTTGTGGTCGACCTGGGCGCCGCGGCGCGTCTCCTCGATCTGCACGAGAACGTGATCTTCGGGCTTGCCCTTGCCGTCGAACGATTCGATGTCGGTGTCGAGCCGGCACACCATGTGCGCGGGCTTCTTGTCCATGACCGCGACCGCGCGCTCGACGATTTCGCTCACGGCCGGCGTGTCGGCAAAGATGGTGAGCATGACGAGCGCAGTCATCTCTGGTAGCCCTCCCCGGATAGCCTCCTCGGGCTGCGCCCTCGGTCGGCTAGTGACAATCCTGCCACTTGATGGTCTGCCGAAAGCCCTTCTTGATGAACCAGGCGTGGCCGGCGCCCTCGAACTTCAGAAAGGTCGGCACCACCACGCCGCTCGGGTGCAGCGCAAATTGCATCTGGAAGCGTGCCCAGTCGGCGTGGTCGGGCAGCTTGGAGGGCACGAACTCGCCTCTCAGCTCTACGAACCGCTCGGCGTCGATCCAGACCGTGCCGTTGCCAGCGCCGGTCTTGTGCTCGCGCGCAGTGACGCGCAGAACATAGGCGGGCCGGCCCCATATCGACTCCTGCTTGAGCAGCTCGAACCGGTAGTGCGACGACCACTTTTTCGAGAACGGCTCCATCAGGTCGTCGTCGTCTTTGCCCCGGTCGGACTCGCCCTTGCGCTTGCGGTCGTCCTCCTTGCGCCTCTGCTCGGCCAGCGCCTGCGCCGTCACGTCGCGGCCGTTCTTCCACTTCTGCACGATCTTCCAGTCGATGTGGTCGCCGTGGCGGGTCTCTTCCACCTCGGACCGCTCGTCGTCGTCGACCTTGCCGTCTCCATCGAGCACGCGGCGCTCGGACAGCACGCGGCACAGGAGGTGCTCGGGCTTGCGATCCATGACCGCGATCGTGCGCTCCACGATCTGCTCGACGGCCAGGGCGGGTGGTGTGGGCGGATCCTGCGCGTGCGCCGCCGCACTCAAGAGCAGGGCTGCAAGTCCGATCGCTGCGCGCAGGTGAGCCATTCTAGTTGGACCCGGATGCACCGGCTCCGGATGCCCATGGTATCAGAAGCGGAGGCACCTGTAGTACGATACCGGGGCGGGGAACCCTGCTTCATGAGCGTGTCGCCCTCTACCCTCGACCCCGGTGCAATCCTGGCCGACCGCTTCGTGGTGCAGTCGCCGATTGCGCCCGGCCTGTACCGGGCCTTCGACCGCACGCTGGGCCGGCTGGTGGCGCTGCAGCTCGTGGATCCGCAGGTGGCGCGCGAGCGTCGTGAGGCGATTCACGCCGCGGTGCGGGCGGCCCGCCTGGTGCTGCATCCCAACGTGGTCCTGTTCCACGAGTTTCACGAGGAGCCGCCGCCGTTTTACGCGACCGAGCTGCTGTACGGCGAAAGCCTGGAGGCGCGCCTGCGCCGGGTCGGACACCTGGGCGCCGACGAGGTTTCGGGATTCGTGGAGGCTCTGGGCGGCGCGGTGGCGGCCATCCACGAGGCTGGAGTGGTGCATGGCCAGCTGCGGCCGCGCGACATCATTCTGCGCTCGGACGGCTCCGCGGTGATCGCGTTGCCGGCGCTGGCGCGCGTGGCAGCGCCCGCGGTGACCGACGCACGCCGGGACGAGCAGGCCTATGTGGCGCCCGAGTCGCGCCATGGCGGCGACCCGGCGGCGCCGAGCGACGTGTACGCGCTGGGCGCGATCGCCTATCACGCGCTGTATGGCCTGCCGCCGCCCTTGGATCCGCACCTGCCCGATGTCTCGCTGTCGACCACCTCTCTGCAATTGGCGCGTCTGATCGGCCGCTGCATGGATCCCAGTCCGTCGGCGCGTCCGCTCGCGCGCGAGGTGGCGGTACAGGCGCGGGCCGAGCCGCCGCCCCTGTTTTCCAGCACCGGCTCCACGCCCGCGATTGAGACCGAAGTGTCGGCGGTGCGGCGGCCGATCGCTCGCTCGTCGAGCCCGCTTCTGTTCGGGGCCATCGGTGCGCTCACCCTGACCGCGGTCGCGATGGGAGTGGTCTGGATCGGGCGCGCGCGCGAGAGCTCCGAGCGGCTGCACCTGTCGGTGGGCGCGATGACCCTTTCGGGCGAGGCGGGCTGGGGCGAGGCCGCGTTCCGGCGTCTGTTGGCGCGTGCGCTCGAGGAAGACCGGCGGATTCGGCTGGGCACCTCGTCCGAGCTGGGCAGCGAGGTCTCGGTCGAGGGCTTGGTCGAGCTCAAGGGCGAGGAGGCGGCGGCCACGCTCCGCACGCGACCGGCGCACGGCGGGCCCTGGGATCTCAAGTGCTCCGGGCGCGGGCTGGCC
Organism: Polyangia bacterium; assembly: GCA_035258845.1. Classification (GTDB taxonomy): domain Bacteria; phylum Myxococcota_A; class Polyangia; order JAHFDS01; family DATFWX01; genus DATFWX01. The sequence continues at coordinate 67,019 of DATFWX010000204.1, forward strand.
GGCGCCGCGACCCGCTGCGCATCCGAGCTGGCGCGGCGGCTTCTGGGCGCCCGGCCTGAGCCCACGCCCGACGCCGACGAGCGCCGCGAGATGCGCGAGGCCGGCATCAGCACGCTGCCGGGCTACCAGACCTACCTGCAGGCGCGCCACGCCATGCACCGGAGCGATTGGTCGGTGCCGGTGTCGGATGCGTTCCTGAAGCTGGGCCGGATCGAGCCCGACTGCCCGTTCGGGGTCGACGCCTACTGGGTCGAGGTCCCCTCGACCGAGCAGGCGATGGCGCGGCTGCGCCAGATCGTGCCGCGGCTGCCGCTGGGGCCGCCGCGGCTGTTCGCCGAGGTCGACCTCGCGTTCCATGATCGCGACGTGGGCCGGGTGCGCTCGCTGGCGGTCGAGGTCCGGCAGAAGACGCCCGACTCTGCGCTCGCGCACGAGGCCGTGGTCAACGCGCTCCTGCACCTGGGCCTGCGCACGGAAGCGCGTGCGTTTGGCGAGGAGGCGCTGCGGCGGCATCCCGACTGGACCGCGATCTGGGACGAGGTGCTGGGTCAGTACGAGGAGGACGAGCTGCGCACCGAGGTGGCGCGCCAGTTCGTGGAAGCGCAGCCCGAGCTCACGCTCTCGCACCTGGTGGCGGCCAAGGCCCTGGTCACGGCCGGCCGCTCCAAGGAGGCGGCCGAGGAGTATCGGCGCGCCGAGCTTTTGGCGCCTGACGACACGCAGGTCTCGGGCGGACGCGCGGCGCTGGAGCTGCAGGAGGATCGGCTGGCGGTGGCGGAGCGCTATGCGCGCCGCCTGCTCACCCTGGGCCCTGACGGCGAAGTGCAGGGTTATCTCTGGCTGGGCGACCTCAAGGCGCTGCGGGGCCGCTTCGGCGAAGCCTTCAAGTTCTGGGAGCGCGGCGACGAGGTGAGCGCGCGCCGGCCCACCGGCTGGTCGCAAAGCGCCATCGTGTGCGCGATGTCGTCGCGGCGCAACCGCCTGCTGACCGCGCTCGAGCTGGGCGATCGGGACGCCATGCGGCGCGCTGCCGACGCGCTCGCCCGCTGGGTGAAGCTCCGGTCCTGGAACCTGGGCTACCAGGCCTCGGGCCTGATGCTGGCCCAGATCGCCGACTGGCGGGCCGGCACCCTCGACCGGGGCGCGCTCGACAAGTTCGTGGAGGCCTACGCGGCCGATCCCAAGCATGCGGTCACGCCGCCGCTGCTCGGCATGGTGCGGGTGGTGGAAGCCATGCACGCGCGCGACGCCGCCATGGGCATGCAGGCGGCGCGCGAGCTGGCCGACGTGGCGGGTCCGGCCGAGCAGTACGCGGCCGGCTTCGCGTTCTTTCTGGCCGGCGACCTGAAGGCGGCCCAGACCCGGCTCAAGGAAGTGGCGACGCGGCCGTTCGCGGACACCGAGCGCGCCTTCAAGATGCTCTCGCCCTACCACCGGATCGAGGCGCTGTATCGGCTCGCGCAGATCTACGAGCGCGAGAAGCGGATGCCGGAGG
>DATFWX010000205.1:0-11991 GCA_035258845.1 Polyangia bacterium
GCCACCGCCGCTGCCGCCGCTGCCACCACCGCCCCCGCTGCCGCTGCCACCACCCGCGCCGCCGCTGCCGCCGGCGCCGCCGCTTCCGCCACTGCCCCCGTCGCCCGCGCCGCCGCCGCTTCCACCGCTGCCACCACTGCCGCCGGCTCCGCCACCGGCTCCGCCACCGCCCGCACCCCCGCCCGCACCGCCGCCGCCGCTGCCACCCCCTCCGCCCCCTCCGGTGCCGCCACAGCCCTGGTCCGGACAGGACGGACAGTTCACCTGCATGCTGGCCGATGCGGAGACCATACAGCTCGAATCAATGGTGACAATCACTCCAACAATGCCGTACCCAATGACGACCCCGGCACCACAACCGATATAGAGGATGCAGGACTTCACACAGGCACCGGCGCCCGCGCTGCACTGCGACTTCTCACCTTGCGGCTGATCCTGCACGCAGACCCCGGCGCCCGTGATCTGCGTCCCTTGATCCTCATATTGTCGGTGCCACTTGAAGGCCCAGATCACCCAGCTCAGATAGGTCCCTTCACCGGTTTCGCTCGATCCCTTGCTCGGCGTGGGCGAGCAGAAGGAAGTGCAATTGGAATCGCACGTGCATCTCACATCGACTCGGGCCCATGCCGTGTGCTTCCCGATACCGCGCCAGCTGGGGCAATCGACGCCGGGGGCCGTGCAGTGCTCGGTCTGATCGACATATTCGGCGTTGCAGTTGGCAGGATCGCACTTGGTGATCGGTGCCCCATTGTTGTAGGGCTCGCAACAGCAGGGCTCCCCGGCCGCGGCCGCCTGCTCCACAGCGTTGGGCCACCGGCTGGGCGAGACCATCGGTGGGCGACCATCCTGCAAAGCCTCTCGGATCGGCAGCATGGGATCGAGGAACAGGTAGTCCGATTCCGGCGCATGGGGAACCAGCGCGAGCGCGTAGTAGTCCAGCCGTTCGCCGTCGAGCGTGAGGGAAACTCGGTAGCGCAGAAATTGCTTGTACACACTGCCGAGATCCGTGCTCGCGATGACATCCGCGGAGTTGCTCCCTTTCTGAAGAAGCAGACGGAAAAAGTCCTGAAGCGTGACCTGGGCGGCCACGACGTCGAAGGGAGGCGCCGCCGGCGCTCGCTGCAGCGGCACCAGATAGCGGACGCCCCCATTGATGGAAACCGTGGAGACATTCGGCGGCACAAACCCGCGCGGCAGCGACACCAGGGCGGGTAAGCGCGTATTCTCGACTTCCGCAATATCACCGGAGACGAAGTCGGAAATCGTGATGGTCGCCGGAGTGACCGCGTCCCCCGGCGGCGCCCAGGCCTTCGTGTAGGCCTCCAGCTTGGCATACCCACCCTGGACGTACTGTTCGAGGTTTTCCGGCGTCCCCGCCGGTTCCCAGCTCCCAGGCTGCCGCCCCCCGCACCCGACGGGCAGCAGCACGAGAGCGCACAAGAACGCTCTCCGGTGCAGGCTCCATTGCCGACTTTTTGTCATTTTCATGGCCGGGTCTCCTGTAATGGGTTGGCGGGGGCGGGACACGAAGCCGGGCTGCCATCCTCGTTCGTGCACCAATCGCCGCACGAAGAATCGTCGGCGGGTGCGAGGTCACTGCAGCAGGGCATGCACTGGAAGCACGACGGTCCGGAACCGCCGCCTCCGATGGCCAGGGGTGCAATACTGGGTTTCCTGGGCTTGAACCAAGAAGGGTGCTTTTGATGCATGAGCTCAATCAATCGCGTTCCGCCCATTTGTTGTCCATTGACGACCACGTGATAGAACGTCGAGTTACCGACATGATCCTGAGTCGGCACGGCGCTGACAGTGACCTCGCAGCTGGTAAAGATGGGCATCCCATTTCGATCCAGCTTCGCGACGTTGGTGCCCGGAATCAGCTCGACGTAGACGTCCTCATGCCAGGTATAGATTTTCCCGGGCCCGCGCGCGGGGGGGATCTCGATGCCGGCGTCCTTCATCATCTGAATGGCTTCGTCTTGCATTCCTTTGCGCGTTCTCTTGGCGGCCGTGTCGAGCCTGTATGCGGGAACTGTCATGCTGGCAGCACGGAGACCCTGCGTTCCCCCGGCGGTGGTATAGACGGCCTCCCGGGTCCGCCATCGTGACCGAGCCGGGGCCCGGCCCAGGAAGGTTCGACCACCGCCGCCGCCCTGGAGAACCGTCTCCGCTTGCGACGGTATCGAGTAGGGAGCGGTCGCGACGCTCCACGATATCGGGGCCGCCGTCGCTGCCGCGGTTTCCGGATCTGGAGCTTGATCCGGTGCCGGCTGCGGACCGGTCTGGGGTAGGGCCCAGAAGCTGCCGCCGCCACCGAACCAACCGGCGCAGTACGAGCAGCCGTCGGCGTAAGGACAGTCGGGATCCTTTACGCACTCACCAGCCTCGAGGACTTCGCCGCCGACGCACTCGGTCCAGGTCCCGGTGATGGCGCAGCCGAAGCTGCACTGGCACAAGATGGTGCAGCCGGCGCAACCCAAGCTGGGCGCGGTGGCGCCGCATTGCAGATCGGATGGGACGTCGGTCGGCGAGCAGGCGTCCTCTGATGATCCGCAGGAGGGAGGTGTCGCGGGCCGGGTGCACAGGTCGCAACCCGTGCCGCCGGTCCCGCCGGTTCCACCCATGCCGCCGGTTCCGCCAGTGCCGCCGGTGCCACCGGTTCCGCCGCCATCACCCGGGCTGCCGTCGAGAGCGCCGTCGACGCCACCACCGTCCGCGCTGCCATCGGTGCCGCCGGTGCCACCGCTGCCGCCGGTGCTGCCGTCGCCAGCGCTGCCGTCGGGGCCGCCGGTACCGCCGCTGCCGCCGCTGCCCCCGGTGCTGCCGTCGTCGACGCTGCCATCGCTCGCGCCGGTGCCACCGGTGCCGCCGCTCCCGCCGCTCCCACCGAGACCGGCGTCATCGACCCCGCCGCTGCCGCCAGTGCCGCCGGCGCCCCCGCTGCCCCCGACCTCCCCATCGTCCGCGTTGCCGTCGGTGCCACCGGTGCCGCCGCCGCCATCATCGGTGCGCCCGTCCGGCCCGGCCTCGTTGGCCTGTGCGTCCTCGCGGGCCGTGAGCGCAGCCTGGCCGGCCCCCGGCTGGCCGGATCTGCAGCCGCCGCCAGCTCCCACCACCAGGAGCCCGATTGCGACCAGGGCGCAACAACGCGGGAACGCGTGCTTCAGCAGGCTCATCGGGCCCTCCGATCGCTTTTGCGAGCGATTGTTGCGGTTACTGCCGCAATACTGGAGGGCCTGGCAATTGTTAGACCAGCATAGAAACGATTGATTTCATTTGATTGAGCACCGCTTGCAGCGATTGAGCCTGGCCGCTACGGCTCCGGATTCGCTCAACTGTCGGGTAACTCAGCCGTCTGCCCGTGGAGCCTAGGCTCCACGACGCTCACGGAGCGACGAGGGTGAGGGGGCCTTCGATCATCGGCGTGCTGACCGCCCCTGCGCGCGTCAGAGCCTCATACAAGCTCTCACGCGGTCGGAGCTTTCCGGAGTGGGCACGCGTGCGCGCGAGCTCCTGGTCCACCCGACCCCTCAGCCAGTCCAGCGTGGGAATGCTCTCGCTCTCGGGGACGAATCGGCCATTGATGAAGATCGTCGGTACTTTCTGCGCGCCCAGGCGATGAGCCTGATCGATATCGGCTTGGATGCCCGCTCGATAGAAGCCGGGATCGGAGATGCGAGCGCGATCGAGGCCCAGTGCGCCCGCGTAGCGTTCAATTTCGGTCTGAGTCAACGGGTTGGGACTCTCGAACAGCAGGTCATGCATCTGCCAGAACCGACCCTGATCGCGGGCCGCCCGGCCCGCACGTGCGGCCAGCTCCGAATTGCGGTGGAAGGGGTGCGGCATGTCCTTCCAGGCCCATCTGAGGTCCCGTCCGTAGAGCTTCTCGAGCTGGCGTAGCAGTTGGTTCATCACGCGACAGGTTTCATGCTGATAGTCACACCACATCACGATGGTGACGGCCGCGCTCGCGGGTCCCCTGACCGGTGCGGCCAGGAGATCGACCTTGTACACGGTGTCCGGGTTGGCAGGCTGCCTGAGCTGAGGTGGCGCCAGTCGTTCGTTCTCGCCGAGACCATCCCTCACCAGCTCTTCGTACAGCGCCGCCGGGCGGGTGCCGGCTTGCAGCAGATCGTCGGCCCGCTCGAGCGCGTCCTCGACCACGCGCCCCAGCGTGGGCGGGTCGGGCGAGCCCTGCACCCGCGCACCATTGACGAAGCAGGTGGGGCTCGAGCCAACATCGAACGCGGCGGCCAGCCGCTGCTCGGATTCAATCCGGGATTGAAACCGATGCGAGTCCAATGCATCCCGAAACCGCCTCAAATCCAACCCGATTGCGCGCGCGTGCTCCTCCAGCTCCGGGCGGCCGGCTACGGGCGGGCTGGTCATCAGCCGATCGTGCATCGCCGTCGCCTTGCCCTGCTCGTCGGCGGCCAGGAATGCTTCGGCGGCCAGTCCGGCCGCTGGATGAATGGCCACGGGACAGTTCACAAAGAGCAGCTGAGCGTCGGCTTGATACCGCGCCCGCACCGCCTGCAAGGTGTGCGCAGCCTGGCGTGAAAAGGGGCAATCAAAGTCCGCAAACTCGACGATGGTCAGCTTGGCCAGCGGGCTGCCCCACAGCCGCACCCCCGCCGCGGGGACTCGATACAGCGGCTCCTCGACGCGCCACCTTCCGCCGGCGCTGCTCGCTCGACGGAGGGGACCGAGCGCAAGCGCCGTCGCCCTGTCCGCGCCCGCCGCCGCGGCGGGACCGGGAGGGTGGCCGCGGCCCGCCAGCCGGCGGCCGATCACACCGCCGGTCACCAACAGCGCCAGAACGCCTCCCATTGCACAGGCTTTTCGGCTCATCTGCATTGCCTCCATGCCGGGTGGTTTCCTGCTCGCTCACGGCGACGGGTCGCCGGCGGGCGGCCCGCGCAGGCGGGATCGGCGCGGCGCGGCGCGCTCGCAGGGGCGCAGCCCGTGCTGGACCAGCTTGGCTCGCAGCGATGTGCGGCTCAGACCGGCCGTGCGGGCGGCGCGCGAGAGATTGCCCTCCGAGCGGCGCAGCAGGTCGTCCAGGTAGCTGCGCTCGCAATCCCACAGCACCTCGAACAGGGATCGCTCGGCAGAATGGTCGAGGGCCGGAGCGGGCCGGTGCAGGCGATGCTCGGGCAGCGCCAGATCGCGTGCCGCCAGCGTACTGCTCGCGGTGCAGAGCACGGCGGCCGCCACGCTCTGTCTGAGCTCGCGGATGTTGCCCGGCCACGGGTAATGCAGGGCCGCTTCGAACAGCGACGGGTCCACCTGTGGCACCGGCAGCCCGGCCGCGCGGGCCGCTTCTTCGACCGCCTCCCGGATCAGGCGCGGAATGTCCTCGGGCCGCTGCCGCAGAGGCGGCAGCAGCATGTGCGCCGCACTGATCCGGAAGAACAGATCGGCGCGGAACAGATTGGCGTCGACCAGCGTTCTCAGGTTCTTGTGGGTTGCGGCCAGGATGCGCACGTCCACGCGCACGCGCTCGGTCGAGCCCAGCGAGCGGATCTCGCCGTCCTGGAGCACGCGCAGGAGCTTGGCCTGCAGGGGCGCCGGCAGCTCGCCGATTTCGTCGAGAAACAGGGTGCCCCGCACGGCCGCGCGGAACAGCCCGGGATGGTCGACCTGGAGCCCGGTGTAGGCGCCGCGGCGCGCGCCGAACAGCTCGGCTTCGAACAGCGGCTCCGGGATGGCGCTGCAGTTGACCGGCACGAAGCTGCCCGATCGGCCCGAGTGCGCGTGAATCCAGTGCGCCAGCAGCTCCTTACCGGTCCCCGTCTCGCCCTCCAGAAGCACCGGGTATGGGGTCGGGGCCACCCGCCGCGCCCGCTCCAGGAGATGCTTGAAGCTCGAGTTGGAGCTTGCAGCCAGGCGATGAAGCTGGCTCCCTGCGTGCTCGAGTGCCGCGGCCGCTGGCATGCGCAGATTCCACCGCACCAGAGTGCAGCTCGAGTGCCAGCTCGGGGCGCTCGGGGCATGCGCCCGCGTCCGCGCCCCGCGGTCGACGGAGCCCGGGCATGCACGCGTAAATCCGCGGGCTCCGACCAGCTCGCGCGGCGCGGCCCTGTTGCTTCCCAGGCTACTCTTGTGGTCGGTCAGACAACTGGGCAGCTAGGGCTTGACGTGGGGCAGGGTGTCGTCCAGCCAGAAGGCGCGGTCGGGCTCGACCACCAGCAGCTCCTCGAACTTGGCGCCGAACCCGGGGGCGCCCAGGTGGGGCTCGACCGCCCACAGGCCGGGCTCGAGCGGGCGGTTCGACGCCTCGTCGTTCGACCACAGCGGCGACAGGCGCGCGAGCGGGGGCAGACGCGAAGCCAGCTGCGCGCAGAGGAGCCTCACCAGCGACCAGGCGCCAAAGCCCACCAGCTGGGGATCGTGTGCCAGCGGGCGCAAGTGCTCGACCCGATGGCCCAGCACGCCGAAGGGATAGAGCGAATGCCGGTTTTCGTAGCCGCGCTCGGCCAGCAGGCGGTCCACGCGCACGTAGATGCTGCGCATGGTGTCGCCGCGTGCCACGCAGACCGGGATCAGCGCGCGCACCTCGCGCAGCGCGGCCAGCGCACGCTCGAGCGCCTCGGTCGGACCGCCGCAGGCGAATGTGTAGCCGATGTCGCCGGTGAAGCCGTCGACGATGGGGGCGACGTCGAGGATGGCGACCATGCCGGCCTCGAGCCTCTTTCCGGTCGGAAAGAAGTCGAGCCGGAGCCGCCCGAAGCCGCCCAGACGCGTGCGCTCGCCGAACCAGGCGAACGGGACATGGAAATAGCGGCGCACGCCGCGGCTTTTCAGCGCCGCCCCCAGCCGCGCGGCCGCCTCCTTTTCGGTCGTGCCGGGCGCCAGCTCGGCGGCCACCTCGAGCGCGGCGTCATAGGCCAGACGCTGCGCGCGCCGAAAACCGTCCAGCGGATTCTGAAGCGGCGCCGTGCTCATGAGGCCAGCCTCAGGTTCAGCGAATCGAACACATCGGAGATCCGCATGAGCCACTCGCCGGGCTCGCTGCGTCCGGCCACGGTGCGGCGGCTCAGCTCACGGAAGCTCGCGTAGGCGGGATGGCGCGCCGCCTGCGGGCTCTCGTCGCCGAGCGCGATGTAACGCCGGATGCAGGCGAACACCTTGTCCTCGCCGAGGCCGATGCGGAGCAGATTGGGCCGCGCCCGCGTCAGCATGGGCAGATAGCCCAGGAGCAGGCCATACAGGATGACCGGATGCATAAGAGCGCGCGCGGCCGCTCGTCGGGTGCGCCGGGGGTCCTCGCCGCCGAACCGCTCCAGCATGTAAAAGTCGACCGCGAGATGGCGCGCCTCGTCGGCGTTGATGCGCCGGAACACGTGCGCGCACACGGGATCCTTGACCGTGACCTCCAGGTGCTTGACCAGCGCGCCGTCGAGCACCAGCTCGGTGAACGGGATGATGGCCGAGTAGACGGCGGGATGGACCTTATCGGCGGCGCGCTCGAGCGCACGCATGAGGTTGCGGACGTTGGGATTGGGCGCCGGCACCTCGTTGCGAGCGCTGATGCCCCAGCGTCGCATGAGCAGGAGCTCGGCGTCGGCGTGCCGCTGCTCGTCGATGGCGAACGATTCGAAGATGCTGCGCAGCGTGGCCGCGCGCGTGCGGCCGGCCATGGCGCGGAACACCACGGCGGCGATGGACTCGATCCAGTACAGGTCCGCCATGAAGCCGGCCAGCGCGTGCGCCTGCTCGGGGCGGACCGCGTCTCGTCCGGGCGCGTCCCAATCCACCTGGGTGACCGACCACTGCAGGCGCTCGCATTTGGCGAGCATGGCGTCGAGATCGAGATCGAAGCGCATGGGCACCTCTTCTTGGGCTTGACTTCGGCTCTGAAAAGTGGATAATCCAATTTGTTGAAGCGGTCAAGCCAAAAAATCATACGACCCCAGCGCGGCTCGCCCGAACGGCTGGCCGATGCCCTGATGATCCGCATCTTTCGGGGCGATTTCCCGCCCGGCACCCGGCTGCCGGCCGAACGTCAGTTGGCCCGCCAGCTGGGCGTCGATCGCACGACCCTGCGCATGGCGCTCAAGCAGCTCCAGCGCATGAACCTCCTGCGCGCGCGCCACGGCTCGGGCATCGAGGTCAACGACTTCCGGGTCACGGGCGGTCTCGACGTGCTGGCGGCCATGTTCGCGCTCGAGGAGCTGCCGCTCGAAGGCAGCTTCATCGTCGAGGGGCTCGATTTCTGGCTGGAGAGCTTCGCGATGACCGCAGCCAAGGCGCTGGTCCGCATGAGCCTGGACGAGATGCGCGAGGTCGAGCGGCTGATGGACGCCGCCATCGCAGCCGGCGACGACGTCGACGCCCTGATCGCGGCCGAGCTGGCGCTGCAGGACACGCTGGCGCGCCTGAGCGGCAGCGTGCTCTTCCGTATGCTCAACAACTCGACGCGCACGCTGCGCGAACGTCTGATGCGCCTCCTCCACCAAACCGTCGACGATGTCGAGGAGTGGTTCCGCGGCCAGAGGACCCTTCTACGCGAAGTGGCGGCCAGCCATCCCAGCGAAGAGCAGGTATATGTGGGCCTTCTGGCCGCATTGAAACAACTCACGGCCGGCCTGCGCCAACGGTTGCTGTTCGGGGCACCCGAGCGCGCGGCCCCGAGAGCGCGCGTCGCCGCCCGAACCCGAGCCCGCAAGGGAGCCCAGCGATGAAGCTTCACAACCGAGTCGTCGTCATCACCGGTGCTGCCGCCGGGATCGGCCGCGCCAGCGCGCGCCGGTTCGCCCAGCGCGGCGCCATCTTGCATCTTATCGATCTCGACGGTGCGCGGCTCGAGGCCGTGGCCGTCGAGTGCGCCCGTCTGGGCGCGCGCGCCTGCTTTCACGTGGCCGATTGCCGCGATGCGGCCGCGCAAAAACGAGTGGCCGCCGAGGTGCTCGCACGCGACGCGGTGGTCGACGTGCTGTTTCTCAACGCCGGCGTGGGTTATGGCGGAAACATCGCCGAGATGACGCTCGAGGATTGGCGGCTGGTGCTCGACACCAACCTGCTGGGCGTCGTGCACGGCCTCGACGCCTTCCTGCGCCCGATGCTCGAGCAGGGCACGGGCGGGCACATTCTCATCACCGCCAGCATGCTGGGCCTGTATGCGCTTCCGCGGGCGGGCGCCTATGCGGCCAGCAAGCACGCGCTGGTCGGGCTTTCGCAGTCGCTGCGCGCCGAGGTGCGCGCGCGCGGCATCGAGGTGACCGTGTTGTGCCCGGGGCTGGTGGCCTCGGACATCATCCGCCGCGGGCGCATGCAGGGGGATGCGGTGGAGCGGGCGCGCGCCGAGCGGCTGTGGGAGCGCTGGGGCGCCCATCCCGACGTGGTCGCCCGCTGCGCTTGCGAGTGCGTCGAGCGGCAGCGGGGCGGCGTGCGACCGGTCGCCGCCACCGGTGCCTCGCTGTGGCGGCTGCAGCGCTATGCCCCGCGCCTGTACGAGCGCGTGCTTCTTCTGGCCGGACCTGCCCTCGGGCGGCTTCACGCATGAGCGGGCGTGCGCTGCGCCCGCGCCGCCGGTCGCGCTTCTGGGCGCCTCTTCTGCGCTTTGGGCGCCTCCTTGTGGGGGCCTTGCGCTGGCGCCCCTGGCGCGGGCCGCGCGCGGCTCGCCTTTTGTGCGAGCACATGGGCCCGGTCTACATCAAGTTCGGCCAGATCGTCGGATCCTCGCCCGGCGTGTTTCCGGTCGAGTACGTCGACGAGTTCCAGCGCTGTCTGGATCGGGTGCCTGCGTTCCCCTTTGCTGCGGTGCAGGACATCCTGGGCGCCGAGCTGGGCCCGGCTGCGCGCGAGCTGGAGGTGGCGCCGGTGCCGCTGGCGAGCGCGTCCATCGCTCAGGTCCATGCCGCCCGGCTGGGCAGCCAGGATCTGGTGGTCAAGGTGCAGCGGCCGGGCATCGAGCGCCTGGCCTCGGCCGACTTGCGCGTGCTCGGCTTCGCGGCCGGTTTGCTGGAGCGGCTGAGCCGGCAGGCGCGCGGGGCCAACCTGCCCGGAATGGTCGCCGATTTCTGGTCGACGCTGCGCGAGGAGCTCGACTTCCGCAAGGAAGCCCAAAACCTCGAGCAGTTCAACCGCATCATGGGGCGGCTCGGTTACGCCGATGTGCGCGCGCCCCGGCCCGAGCACGCGCTGACCACCGAGCGCGTGCTGGTGATGGAGCGCTTTCGCGGCTTTCGCATCGATGATCTCGAGCGGCTGCGCCAGCGGCCGGTCGATCCCGAGGAGCGGCTGATTCGGGGAGTCAGGGCCTGGTTCCAGTGCGTGCTCTGCGAGGGCTTCTTTCACGGCGACGTGCACGCCGGCAATCTGATGCTGCTCGATGACAACGCGCTTGGGTTCCTGGACTTCGGGATCGTCGGCCGTTTCGACGCGCGCCAGCGCCGGCTCATCACCAATTACCTGATCGCGTCGGCGACCGCCGACTACCGCGGGCTCGCTCGCGTCATCGCGGAGATGATCGGCGCGCGCGCCGTGAACGAGGATGCGCTGGCGCAAGACCTCAAAATCGCCTTCGGCCCCCTTCTGACCGCGCGCATCGCGGACCTGCGCTATGGCGCCCTGCTGCCCGAGATCCAGCGGGTGGCGGCCACGCACGGCCTCTTCATGCCGCGCGAGTTCGTGCTCATCACCAAGCAGCTGCTCTACTTCGATCGCTACGCGCGCGCGATCGCGCCCCACATGAACGTGTTCACCGATCCGCGTCTGGTCATGAGCCTGGGGGCCGAGATCGTCGCCGCCACCGCCGCGGGCGGGTAGCGGATTCAACCAGAGGTTACACGCGCCCAACGGCCGCCAATGAAGGCGTCCATTTCCCGTCGGTGTCAAATCCTCACCGTCGCGCGGCGCTGCGCTCACCAATAGATCCGGCCGCGTGCGCGCGGGCACGCGCTGGCCTGCGGCTTGCTCTTCCGGAACTGCCCCCCTTCTATGGAGGTCGATCATGAGCTTACAGTCACATTTCAGGACCGTAGCCACCGCGCTCGCGCTCGCACTGATCGGAGCAGGTTGTCTTCCTTGGCCCGGTGATCGTGGCCTGACGGGGGCGTGCCCCGACGGCGAGACCTGTTCTCCCGACACGCCAAAGGGGCTCTGGTTCGGCGGCGATTACTTTGGTCCCGGACCGGGAATCACCGCGGTCGGGGGTACGCAGAGCATCACGATTTCAGTCGCGAATGGCGACCAGCTGGTTCCGTTCGCGCGGGCGTTCGACGCCCGCACGACCGGCAGCGCACTGCGCATCGCCGGCATCTCGCCTCCCCGCGTCACCGTGAGCGCGCTGGCTCGGGGGAGCGGGCTCCTGCGAATTCTCGAGATCGGCAGCGGGCATCTCTACGATCGCATCGAAATCGATGCCGAGCCCATCGATCACGTCGCAGTCGTCCGAGACCTCGACGACTGGCGCGTCCACTGGCTCGCCGATCCAGTCACCATGGAAGAGCCGTTTGCGCTCTTCGCCGGAGCCGCACCGATACCGGTCGAGCTTCGCCTGGTGTCGCTCGACGACGTGTGGCTGGTCGACGAGAGCACACATGTGGAGGCGAGCGCCCCGACCATGGTGACCCAGAGCGACTGGAACCACGTCGGCATCAGCGCGTCCGCAGCCGGCCTCGTGACGCTGCGTGTGCAAGCGGGCGATGGTGTCGCCAGGACCGTCTCGATCCCAGTGGTCGATCGAATCGATGACCTGGTCCTGAGCCCGAGAATCGTGCGACCGCCCGCGGAGCCATTTGCCGTCGGCGAAACCCGGAGGTTCTGCTTCCGCGCGATCAGCGACCGGCTCGAAGTGCTGGGCCTGAAGCGGTGGAGCTACCAGGCCACTGGTGGCGTAACCCTAACCCTGTTCGGGCTTGGGGAGGCGAACCCGCAGTGCGTCGACGTCACCGGCCAGCAGCCCGGCTCCGCAACCCTGACCGTGGCCACCGCCAACGCGCAGAAGACCATCTCGCTGGTCGTGGCCTCGATGATGAGACGCCC
>DATFWX010000206.1:0-22132 GCA_035258845.1 Polyangia bacterium
CTGCGCGAGAACGACCCGCAGGTGCGCAGCGCGGCCCTGCAGGCGCTCGGGCAGATCGGCGGCCCGGCCGCCGAGCGTGCGCTCAGTGACGCGGCTGCGAGCCGCGATCCGCAGCAGCGCCTGCTGGCTGCGCAGCAGCTCCATAACCTGGGCTCGTCGGCCGCAGCCGCACAGCTCGAGCAGCTGGCCCAAGATAAGGACCGCAGCGTGGCTCAGTCGGCTCTGTATGGGCTGGTGTCGGCGCAGCCCGAGCGAGCCGCGCGCCTGATCGAGAGCGGCCTGCGCTCGCCCGACCGGGAGGTGCGGCTGCAAGCGCTGGCGACCGCGCAGTCGCTCGAGGCCGACGCTGCGCGCCCGCTGCTTCTGGGCGCGCTGCGGGATCCCGATCCCCAGATGATACGCCTGGCCGCCGACGCGCTGGGCCGCGCGGGCGGCGCGGAAGCACAGAACGCGCTCACCGACCTTCTGACGCAACCCCAGACCAGCGCGGAGGCACGCAAGGCAGCCGCGGAAGCACTGGACCGGATGGGGGGCGCGACCGCGCGCAGGTACAAGGACTGGATCGAGAAATACCGGACCAGCGAGACCACCACCGAGATCGATACCCTCGACGAAATCGACCGCTGCCCCGACGACTGCAACGGCCCCGACTGCGACAACGACGGCTGCCCCACGGAATAGTCGAAAGTCCAAAGTCGAAAGTCGAAAGGACGGACGAGGGTTGAGCGGTCGCCCCAGTCCGATACTTTTGACTTTGAACTTTCGACTTTCGACTAGTTCAGCACTCGCAGCCGGCGCCGAGCCTTGTCCTTCTGGTCCAGCTCCTCGGCGCGTTCGCGTTCGGCTGCCTCGTCGACGCGCTCGTCCGCGGCCGACTGGCGCGCGCGCGCGAATGCCTCCGCCAGGGCTGCCGCGAGCTCGCCGGTGCGCTCGAACGCGGGCAGGCCCGCGCCGCGGGCGCCGCCGCGCAAGAGGGTCTCCGCGAGCTTGCGGGCGGCATAGGACTGGCGCCTGCTCAGCAGCGTGCGCGCGAGCACGACCGCACAGAGGGGCTCGCGCAGCGCCGCCGCCATCACCACCCGATCGGGATCCCGCCGCGCCGCCGCCGCCGCCGCCGCCCGCCCGCTGCCTGCCCCCACGACCGCGTAGCGTGCAAGCCCCAGCGCCCGCGCCAGCCGAACCACGAAGGCCCCGAACCCTTCCGGCGAGTACAGATAGCTGCGCGGCTTGTCCGAGCCCCCGAAGCCGGGCAGATCGGGCGCCAGCACCCGGAAGCGTCCGGCCAGCGTACGGGTGGCATCCAGAAGCGCCCGCCCGTCGCTGAGCAGTCCATGCACGAGCACCACCGGCTCGCCTGTGCCCCCCTCCGCAAGCGCCACCTCGATCGAGTCGACCTTGATTCGCCCCGCCGCCACGGCTAGCCTTGCTAGCATGCTCGAGCGGCTCCGTAAAGAGCTTCGCGCACCGGATCTTTCGCTCTTGCGCCTGCGCCATCAGCCGGTGCCGCGGCCACGCCACCGGGTGCCGTTTTCGTTTGCGGTCAAGGCCGGTTTTTTCCTGTTCGGGGTTCCCGAGCATGCCTTCTGCACCATCGATGTCACCAACCGCTGCAACATCCGGTGTGATCACTGCTACTTCTTCGAGCAGGACTACGACGGCGAGCTGACCCTGGAGGCCTGGCAGGCGCTGTTCGACCGGCTGCGCGCCGAGGCCGGGCCGCGCCGCTACTGGGCCTACCAGGCCAGCTACGTCGGCGGCGAGCCGCTGGTGCGCAAGGATGTGATCGACCTGGGCCGGCGCTACTTCCCCTACAACATCGTGGTCACCAACGGCTCCATTCCGCTGCCCGACTGGCCCGAGGTCCACTTCTGGTTCTCGGTCGACGGCACCGCCGACATCCACGATTCCATTCGCAACAAGCCGGGCCTGTACCGGCGCATGAAGAAGCATGCCGACCGGCCCGATCTGAATACGATGGTCACGATGTGCATCAACCGCCGCAATCGCGACGTGGTCGAGGACGTGATCCGCGAATGGAACCGCGACACCTGCGTGCGCCACATCCTGTTCGAGTTTCACACGCCCATCGCGGGTCTGCGCGAGAACGACGAGCTGTGGCTGCCGCTCGGCGAGCGTGACCAGGTGCTCGACATCCTTCTGGCGCTCAAGGAGGTGTACGGCGATTTTATCCTGCCGCCTGCGCGCACCTACCGGATGATGAAGTCGGACCGCTGCCGGCCGCTGACCGACGACTGCCTGTACTCGCGGGTGGCACCGTCGCTGGGCCCGGACGGCACGCGCAAGGAGCCCTGCATGCTCGGTCCCAAGGCCGACTGCAACGGCTGCGGCTGCATCGTGCCGTTCTTGACGCGCGCGCAGCAGGAGCGCGGCGACATCATGATCGATCTGACCCGGAACGCGCTGCGCTGGCTGACTTAAACCGGCACCGTAAAGAAGACCAGCCCGCGGTCTTCGAGCAGCAGGCGCACCCCCTCGACGGTCGTGGGGCGCGCGACGTACTGGCGCGAGGAGTCGTGGAGGTCGAGCACCGCGTCGAGCCCGCGCGCGTGCTGGCTGCCTATGTGCGCCCGCATGCGCGCCACCAGCTCGGCCGCCGGTGGATCCTTCCAGTCCTCGAAATCCCCGGTCCAGTGCACATGCGTGCGGCCCAGCGACGCCAGCGCTTGCAGGCGCGCATCCTGCGCCCCGATTCCGTAGGGCAGCCGCACCGGGAACGGCGCCGGCGGCTGCGCGCCCGCCGCGCGATACACCTCGCGCAGAAGCGCATCGGTCCGTGCGATCTCTTCGAGCAGCGCGGGTGCGTCGATGGCATCCGAACGCGCGTGTGAAAAGGTGTGGTTGCCCAGAACGTGCCCCTCGCGCACCATGCGCACGCCGATCTCGCGCGCGCGCTCGAGGTTCTGCCCCAACACGAAGAAGCTGGCCCGGACCCGGCGCCCGGCCAGCAGGTCGAGCAGCCCTGCGGTCGACGGGCCCGGTCCGTCGTCGAAGCTGAGCGCGACCCGGGGCGCCATGCCCCTTTATCGCACGTGCATACGATCCTGCAAAGGTGGCCGCGAGCGGATTATTTGCGGGCCGACCACTCGCCCGGGAAGTCGCCCCCCAGCAGCGAGCCCTGCCAGGTGCCGTTGTCAAGCGTGCTGGCGTCGGCCACATGAGCCTGCCCTTGCAGTGATACCAGCCCGAAGGTGGCGGTGGCCTGATCGATCGCCATCCGGATCTGCCTGATGATCTCGCTCTTGGCGTTCCCGCAGGCGGTGTAGACCAGCGCATACAGGACCGGCGCGAACGGGCCCAGCGCGTTTTGCACCGCGCTATCGATCGCGCCCGCAACGCTCGCGCAGTCGATGATGTCGGCCACCGCCTCCTCGGGCGTCTGATAGCAGGGGCCATTGTTCGCGCAGGTCACGATCTGGGTCACCGTGTCGATCACCCAGCGCAAAAGCCCCCCGACCACGTTGTGAATGCGATGCTTGTCGACGTACAGCTGGCCGCACAGCACGCGCCCGCCGAACGACTCGGGGCGGACCATGCCGATCTCCGGAATGTCCTCGGGGCGCTTCGATACGAAAACGCCGCGGTAGGTGAACTCGAGCCGCGTCCACACCTCGTCGCCGCGATAGACCTGCGGGCAGGTCGCGGTCAGCATGACGTTCGATTTGACGTGCATCTGGTCGAGGATGTCGGCGACATCGCCCAGCGCCACCGCCAGGTCCTGACCCCACGGCGGCACGTACTGATCCACGATGCCAGCGACGAGGGGGCCCACGATCCAGGAAACCGCGCCCGGCACACCGAGCGTGGTCAGATCACCGGTCACGAGGGCACGTGCCACCCGGCCGGCGTCGAGGAGCGCCGCCAGCGGACCCGACAGGGCGTCGCGGAAGTGGAGCGCGCTGTCGGCGTGCCAGGGACCGGCCAGGTTGGGCGCCGGCGGCAGCGCGGCACAGTTGCTCGGGGGCGCGCTCGTGGGCACGCACGAGCCCGCCTGGCACCGCATGCTGGTCGGGCAGTCCAGGTTGAGCGTGCACGCACCGGGGGGGCGTTGGCAGCTGCCACCGAGGCACGAGAGCCCGCCCGCGCACGGCATGTCGGGCGAGCACTGCGCGCCCCCCAACGGTGGCTGGCACACGCCGCCCAGACAGAGGGCGGGCACGGCGCATTGCCCGGTGACCTCGCACGGCACCGGTCCGCCCGATGGATTGTTGGTGCACTCGCTCGGGAACTGCGGACCGGAGCCGGCCCCGCCGCCCGTGGTGCCGCCGGTGCCGCCCGGTCCGGCCGCGCCGCCGCCGCCCCCGCTTGCGCCGCCGCCCCCGCTCGCGCCGGCACCGCCTACGATTTGGCCCGCGCAAGCTGAGGCGAGCAGGATGAGCACAAGTCCGAAGCGGAGTCTCAAGTCTCTCCTCCTTGAAGCGCGCGAGGGAGCGTTTGCAACCACGAGACCACGCCTGGACGCATACAGGATTTCGGCAACTTGGGTTTACAAGAGTCTCCTAGACGGAGACAACTGACCCACTCTAGGTGGAAAGTCGATTTGCCATTGGGTTGCCGAATCGTTGCATGGGTGCCACCGAGGTTTCTCACCGCCACCGGCTTGACGCACTGCGCAGGCCTGTCTTCCTCTGTAACTAACTGAAATAACTAGAATGGCCTGCTGGCCTCCGATGTGCACAGGGAGCACGCGGGAGGAAGTCAGAGCATGGCTCCACGTGTCAGCGCGGCGTTCCAGCCTGTCGGCGCAGCCGAGCGCAGCCGACGGGTGGCGGTCCTTCTGAACGCGCGCGCCCGTCGGGTGACCCGAGACGTGATGGCGCAGGCGCGCTTTCTGGTGCCGGGCCCTGACCTCTTCATTTCGCACGATCTCGGGGCGGCGCGCGCGATTGCGCAGACCGTGATCGAGCGCGGCTACGACGCGGTGCTGGCCGGCGGCGGCGATGGCACCTTCACGCGCTGCGTGTCGGACCTCCATGCACTGGCGAGCCAGCACGGTCGGCGCGCGCCCGCGGTGGGCGTGCTTCGACTGGGCACCGGCAACGCCATGGCTGACGCGCTGGGCGTGGGACCCGAGCGCGCGCTCGACGATGTGGTGGGCTCGGCGCGCAGCGCGCCCATGCGTCCGCTCGAGCTGCTTCAGGTTGCGGGCCAGCTGGCGCCGTTCGCCGGCATCGGCCTCGACGCCCAGATCCTCGACGACTACGCCCGTGTCAACGGGCTTCTGGATCGGCTTCGGCTGCGCTTCCTGCCCGAAGGGCTGTGGCGCTACGGAATTGCCGTTGCCACCCGCTCCATCCCGCGTTTTCTGTTTGGCCAGCGCGCGGTTGTGACCGCGGTCAACGCGGGTGCGCCCGCGCTACGCCTGGGCCCGGATGGCCAGCCCACCGGATCGCCGATTCCGGCCGGCGAGGTGCTCTACCGCGGCCCGGTCTCGCTGGCCAGCGCCTCCACCATCCCCTTCTATGGCTTCGGCATGCGCATATTCCCGTTTGCGCGCGCGATGCCGGGCCGCTTCCAGCTGCGCCTGGCCGACTGTGGAACCTTCGAGATCCTGTGGCATCTGCAGGCCCTTTTCCAGGGCACCTACCGGAGCCCGAGGATTCGCGATTTCCTGTGTGATCGCGTGACCTTGTTCGTGGATCGGCCGGCTGCGCTGCAGGTCGGCGGCGACCTGTGCGGACGCTCGCAGACCGTGCACCTGGCACTGGCCCCCCGCCCGGTCCAGACAGTTAGCTAGATTACAGTAGCCGCCCGCCAAGCCCGCGTATAATCAGGGTTGGAGGTTGTCTGGCAACACGGCTGCGCGGTGCGGGCTTGCTCGAGCTCGCCGATAACTTGAAGGCGCTCGAGAAGCGGCGCCACGAAAGCGGGCTCGCGCTCGACGAAGCCCGCCTGTGGCGCGACCTCCATTCCGAGATCCTCAATCGGCTGATGAGCGCCGGCTCACCGGGCGAGCGGCGGGAGGCGCTGCGAGTGCCGTGCACGCTCGAGGTGGGGGGCAAGGGCTCGACCTGGACCGCCAGCAACTTCGGCCCGGGCGGCGTGTGTGTCCGCGGCGAAGGGCTGCCCAGGGCGGGCGCCGAGCTGCCGCTGGAATGGATCGCGCTCGAGGGCAAGCGCCGCCGGCTGGGCGTGCGGGCGCGGGTGGCGTGGTCGCATGGCAAGCAGGCCGGTCTCGAGATCCGGGCCGACCATGCCAGGTTTCGAGTGGTCGAGGGGCTCTACTCGGCCCTGCTCGAAGCCTTCTTGCGAGAGGTCTAATCCAGAACAGCCCCCGTCATTCGTCCGCGCCGCTGCCGCGGTCGCTGCCGCCGCCAGCGCCCTCGCCGTAGCCGCCCTGGCCCGGTGGCAGACAGGCCGCGTGCGCTTCCGGCCAGTTGCAGTCATGGCCGTCCTCGTCGGCTTCGGACAGCACGAACTCGCCGTAGACGCGCTGGTAGCCGTCCGCGCACAGAGTCAGGGTCATGGCGTCGATGGGGCGGCCACACTCGCGACAGTAAAACGGCCGCCGCGAAAGCAGCCCACCCTCGAGCAGGGCCACGCGCTCGCCAGGCGAGAGCCGCACCAGGAAAGCCTAGAGCAGGTCTCTCACGGCGACAACTTCATCCCGCTTGCTGACCCTTGCGCGGACGCGGCAGGTGATAGGCCTCCAGGCGCCGGACCAGGGTGCGCCGCGACACGCCCAGGACCTGGGCGGCCTGCTTCTGGTTGCCGCCGCAGCGCTCGAGCGCATCCAGGATGCGGGCGCGCTCGAGGCTGGCCAGCTCGCTCGGCAGCGCTGCCGACACCGGCTCCGCGCGGGGCCGCTCAGTCGGCCCCGCCTGCGTGGGCGCACGGGCGGCCTCGGCCCGCGCGGGCGGCCCGGTACCGGCTCCGGTCAGCTTCTCGATCGGCAGGTGCTCGAGCCCGATCACACCATCGCCGCGCAGCACGACCGCCCGCTCGATCACGTTGTGCAGCTCGCGAATGTTGCCCGGCCAGCCGTAGCCCTCGAGGACAGCAATGGCGTCGGCCGACAGCAGGGGCCGCGTACGGATGCGCAGGTCCCGACAGGCGTGCGCAATGAACGCGCGCGCCAGCGGCGCAATCTCGTCCACGCGGTCGCGCAAAGGTGGCACCAGGATCGAGATGCCGTGCAGGCGGAAAAAGAGGTCCTGTCGGAAACGGCCCGCGTTGACCTCGGCCTCGAGATCGCGATTGGTGGCCGTGATGAAGCGGACGTCAATCGGGTGCGGCTTGAGCCCACCGACGCGCAGCACCTGCCGCTCCTCGACCACGCGCAGGAGCTTGGCCTGAAGGGCCGGCGGCATCTCGGTCACCTCATCGAGGAACACGGTACCCCCGTTGGCGGCCTCGAGCAGGCCCGGCTTGGAGCGCACGGCGCCCGTGAAGGCGCCTTTCTCGTGGCCGAACAGCTCGCTCTCGAGAAGCTGCTCGGGCAGGGCCGCACAATTGAGCCGCAGGAGCGGCAGGTGCGAGCGCAGCGAGTGCCGGTGAATGGTCTCGGCCACCACTTCTTTGCCCACCCCGGTCTCGCCCAGCAGGAGAACGCTGATGCTCGAGCTCGCGACCCGCTCGATCAAAGGTCGCAGCCGGTCGATGGCACCGCCGGGCACGACCGTGGAGGAAGCCGGCCGGGCCGGCTTGCGCTCACCCGCCGCCAGCGCACCCGCTTTGGCCAGGAGCGCCTCGGCATCGCGCCCGTCGCGGGGGAAGCAAGCCAGCCCGGTCTTGCAATCCAGGCCCGCCCGCTTGAGCCGCTCGCCCAGGCGCGCCAGCACCTGGTGGCCCTGCTCGGGCAAGGTGTTGACGATCAGCACCTCGTACTCGCCGGCCGACCGCCGGGCGACCAGGTCGACCGAGCGCAGCCCCGACGCCAGGTGGGCTTCGATTTCACTGGGCGGCGCGGCCGTGCCCACCCAGATGTGCGCCAGCGCGAACATCCAGCCGAAGCGCTCGGCGCGCGCGCATTCCTCCTCGACCCGCTCCTCGAAGGTGCCCTGGCCGAAGATGCGACGTGCCCGCCGCACGGGTGCGTGCGGGGCCAGCATCAGGACGGTGGCTCCGATTTCCACGATGTCGCCGGGCGCGAGCTCGATCGGGTCCCGTGTGCGCAGCGATCGGCCGCGCACGCGGGTGGATGAGCCGTCGGCGAGGGCCCGCAGCTGCACGGTGGCCCCCACGTGCAGCACTGCGTGGTGGGGTGCGATGGTGGGATCGTCGAGCCGGATATCGGCTTCGTGCGATCGGCCGAGCACGAGCTCGCTGCCCTCGGGCAGTGGATAGCTCGCCACGGTCGCGTCGCCGATGACGAGCAGACAGTAGCGTCCGCTCCGGGTGGGCTCGGGCTTCGGCTCCACCATCGCGATCAGCTCTTGCGCGGAATCCCCACTTCGGTGCACGCGTTGCTCCTTGCTTGATGAACCTGACAGGGGGCCCCTTTTAGCATTTCGCACCCACCGCCTCCTTGTCAACCGCGTGTGCGGCGGGCGCTCTCGCGAATGCGGTGGGCAAGTTTTGGTCCATCGCCGTATCGCCGGCGGGCTTGGACCGATTTTGGTCCGAGGCTCGATGTGCCGCCCGCTCTCACATGGGCGGGGCGCCCACCCTGGGTCGGCTGGAACCACAACATGAGTGCCAAATCACGCCCCACCCCTTTCGCGATGCAGGGCACTAATGGTATGATGAACTATCCCCCGTTGCATCGCGGATGGAGCGGTCGGATCTGGAGCGGTGTCCGGCGGCGGGTCGAAAGGACAAGCGTGCACGGGAAAGAAGCCTACGTCGAGTTGAAGTTCTGCCCCAACGTGGAGCTGATCCACGTGGTCCGACGCTTCGTCTCCAACTTCTACGAGCGCCTTCTGGCGGATGCGGACGCCACTTCCCGGCTCGCGTTGGCGACCCACGAGCTCCTGGAAAATGCGGTCAAGTTCGCCAGCGACGGCGAAAGCACCATTCGAATCGGCGTGACCAAGGAACGCGGCCTGTCTCACGTGACCATTCGAACCTGGAACCGCTCGAGCGCCGAGAACATCGCCACCATCGAGAAAATGGTCGACGAGATGAGCGCGGCCCAGGACCTTTTCGCTTACTACCAGACCGTCATGCGCAAGAACGCGAAGAAACGCGAGGGATCCCGGCTCGGGCTGGCGCGCATCTGCGCGGAGGCCGAGATGGCGATCGACTGCCAGATTTTCCAGGACGAGGTCTGCATCATGGCGCGTACACAAGTCAGGACGGAGAGCCCATCATGACATCGCTCGAGCTGCCCGAGGTTTCGAGCCCGCACTTCTCGACCCAGGCCACCTACGACGGCAAGTTGATCCGGGTGCACCTGGCCGGCAATGCCGACCTTCATGCCAAGGACGCGTTGGAATCTCTGCTGACGCGCCTGCACGCCGAGATCCAGCGTCTGGGTGCGAGCGAAGTCACGGTCGACCTGCACGATCTGGAGTTCATGAACTCGTCGTGCTTCAAAAGCTTCGTGAGCTGGATCAGCGCCGTCCAGGATCTGAACGCCGACAAGCAGTACCGGATTCGCTTCCTGTCGAATCCCGCCATGCTGTGGCAGCGGCGCAGCCTGCACGCGCTCAAGTGCTTCGCCATCGACTTGATTCAGATCGAGCAGTAAGCCGTGCATCCGCAGACCGCGCTCCCGGACGAGTTCCTCGCGCGCTTCCGGACGGTGGCGCTCGAGCGCCTGGAGCGGCTGGAGGCGGGCTGGCTGCAACTGACCCAGAGCGGAGACGAGGGCAATCTGGCCGCCAACATGCGGCGCGATCTGCACACCTTGAAGGGTGACTCGCGCGTGGTCGGCTTCGGTGACGTCAATCTTCTGTGCCACAAGCTCGAGGACCTTTTGACGCTGGCCCAGCTGCGCAGCTACCAGGTACCCGAGGACTTCGACCTGGTCGTCACCATGGCCATCCACTTCATCGCGATGCTCTTGCGCAAGCGGGTCGGGCAGACCGTCGGGGGCATCGACCTGGCGGGGTTCGTGCAGCAGATGGACGACGTGCTGCGCGAGGCGCAGGCCCAGAAGCCGCAGCCGATCCGGCCGCCCTCACGGCCCCCGAGCGTGCTGGCGTCTCTGCGCGCCGACCGCCTGTCGCGGCGAACGCGGCACTACCTGGCCGCGGCCGCCACCACGGTGTGGCTCGAGCATGCGGTGGCGAGCGGACGCTCGCGAGATCGTTTGCGCGACGTGTGGCTGGCACTGACCGAGACCCTGTCGGTGCTGGATTCGGAGCCGTTGGCGCCGCGCCTGGCCCGTCACGTTCACACCGCGCGCCAGCTGGCGCGCGATCTCGGCAAGCAGATCGACGTCGCTCTCGATGCCGACGAGCTGACTGTGCACGCCGAGATCGCCGACGCCCTCGACACCGCGCTCCTGCACGCCCTGCGCAACGCGGTCGATCACGGCATCGAGGATCCGGCCTCGCGCAGGGCCGCCGGCAAGCCGCCGGCCGGGCAGATCCGGATCCGCGTGCGCGCGGGTGCCGAGCGCGTGGAGCTTGCGATCGAGGATGACGGCCGGGGCGTGGACCTGGTGCAGGTGCGCAGGCGGGCCGGCGAGATGAGGCTTTTGCCGCCGCACGGGGGCGAGCTGAGCGAGGCCGGCCTGCTCGAGATCCTGTTCCAACCCGGCTTCTCGACCAAGAGCCGCGTCAGCGAGGTATCCGGGCGCGGCATCGGGCTCGACGCCGCCCGGGCGGCGCTGGCGGCCGAAGGCGGCACCATCGAGCTGCACAGCTCGGCCGGCCGCGGAACCACGGTGGTCCTGCGCGCGCCCCATTCCGGGCGCCACCTTCCGGTGCATCGCTTCGACGCCACCCGAGGCGGGCTGGTGCTGGCGGCGCCGGCGGAATGGTCGGTCACGCTCGAGGGCGATTCGGCGGCGGCAGGCGCAGGCGCAGGCGCAAGCGCGAGCGCGAGCGCGTTCGACCCGGTCGTGCTGCTGCTGGCGCCGGGCACGCCCAGCGAAGCGGGCGGGCGGGCCCCGATCACGCTGCGCTTGTCCAAGGGCGGCCGGGTCGTGCAAGTGCGCGCCGGCGGCGCGCCCACGCCGGAGACCGCGGAAAGACTCTGTGCGACTTCGGACGACCACCCGGCCGAGGTGGTTTCCATCGCGGGCGTGGAAGCGCTGCTTCTGCACCCCGACGTCCTGCCCCGCAAGTCCTGAATCAGGAATTCTTACCGCAGAGAACGCGGAGAACGCGCAGACATTCCTTCCCAGATCCTGTGCGCTCTCTGCGTTCTCTGCGGTGAATTTTTCCGATCAGTTCTGGAGCTGCTTGAGCTTGCGCTTGAGCGCGAAGCGCGAGATGCCGAGGTAGGCGGCCGCCTTGGACTGATTGCCAAAATGCAGCTCCATGGCTTGCCGGATGCGCTGCGCCTCCTCGACCGACAGCTGCTCGCGGGGCCGGCCCCGCCGCCCCGAGGCCGACGGCGGCGAGAGCGCAGTCGTGCCCGGCAGCGCGAACAGATCTGCATCCACGTTCGTTCCCTGCGCCCGCACCACTGCCTGCTCGATGGCGGCACGCAGCTCGCGCACGTTTCCGGGAAAGGGATACGCCCGCAGAGCGGCCAACGCGTGCTCGGTCAGCTTGACGCCCGGCTTGCCCAGCTTTCGGCCAAACTCGCGCACGAAGCGCTGCGCCAGCATCAGCACGTCGTCGCCGCGCTCGCGCAGGGGCGGCAGCGTGATGACGAACACGCGCAATCGATAGTACAGGTCCTCGCGGAAGCGGCCTGCCGAGACCTCGTGGGCCAGCGCGCGATTGGTGGCGGCCACGATGCGCACATCGACCTCACGGTCCTCCACGCCACCCACACGCCGGAACTTGCGTTCCTCGAGCAGCCGGAGCAGCTTGCCCTGGCTCTTGTGCTCGAGCTCGCCCACCTCGTCGAGCAGAAGGGTGCCGCCATCGGCCATCTCGACCAGCCCGCGCTTGCGCCGATCGGCGCCTGTAAAAGCGCCCCGCTCGTGACCGAACAGCTCGCTCTCCATGAGGCCGGTCTGCAAGGTCGTGCAGTCGACCTCCACGTAGGGCCGTTCGCGCCGCGCCGATTCCTTGTGGATCGCGCGCGCGACCAGCTGCTTGCCGGTTCCGCTCTCGCCCAGGATCAGCACCGTGGTGTCGGGTGCCGCGGCGGCGGCCCGGATCTGCCGGCGGGCAGCGTCGATGACGCTGGAGGCGCCGTCGAGCCCGCTGTCCTCGAGCTTGCGCGCAAACGCCTCCTGGTAGCGCTCCACGCGCGCCCGCAGCTCGACCAGCTCGAGCGCTTTGCGAATGCGCAGCGCGATCTCGCCCAGATCGCGCTCTTTGGTCACATAGTCGACACAACCGGCGCGCATGGCGTCGACCGCGCCGTCGATGGAGCCGAACGCGGTGATCATCAGGGTCGGCACCGGCTCGTGCTCGCTGGGTGCATGGAGACGCCGCGCCAGCTCGACCCCGGTGCCGTCGGGCAACTGAAAGTCGATCACGGCCAGGGCGGGCGCCGACCGCGCCGCCCGATCGTTGGCCTCGCGCACGCTGCGCGCGACCTCGAGCACGATCCCGTCGCCCTCGAGGCGCTGCGCCAGCGCATAGGCGAACGCCTCGTCGTCCTCGATCAGAAGAACCCTTCGCTTCACGGTCGCCTCAGCAAAAGGACGCTTTCGACCATTTTACCATCGCGCCCGGACCGCAGGCGCAGCTGAACGCCCAGGCGGGCAGCCAGGGCCCGCGCCAGCGCCCGTTCGCGTACGGCCGCAGGTGAGGCCGCGCCCACGACGTCGATGCGGACGCTGCGCTGGGCCACCTGGGCCCGCACCGCGACCGGGCCGCCGGCGTGGCCCGCGCGCTCGATCAGATCGGCCAAAAGAGCGGTCAGCGTCTCCGCGTCGCACAAGAGCCCCGGCAGGAGCGGCGGCACCTCGAGCGTGGCTGCGGGCGAACCCGCAGCCTGGCGGGCGCGCTCGAGCACCGGCAGCAGCTCCATCTTGCGCCGCCTCGGCTGTCGCCCGGGTACGAGCGGGCGCGCGCGCGTGATCAGCGCATCGATCCGATCGACACTGCGCAACAGAAGATCGATCTCGTGCTGGCTGCGCTCGCGCTCGGGGCCCGGCAACTGCAGGGTCCGCTCGCGCAGCAGCCGCAAGACCGCACCCATCGCCACCACGCTCGAGCGCGCCGCGTGCAGGGTCCGCCGCAAGACCTCGAACGCCTCCTGCTCGCGCCGCCCGTTCATGCCGTCGGGATTCCGGTGAAGCGCAGGATCAAAATCGTCACGTCGTCGAACTGGGTGGCGGTAAAGCGAGCCAGCTCGGCCAGCACGCGGTCGCGGATGGCGTCGACCGAGTCGCCGGGCCGGGCCTCGATCTGGGCGCACAGGCGCTCCAGGCCAAACTGCTCACCGTCTACGTTCATGGCCTCGGTCACGCCATCGGTGTACAGCACCATGAGATCGCCGGGCTCGAGATGCAGCGTGCTGTCGGTTGTGAAGGGGCCGATGTAGCGCATCGCGCCCAGCCAGGTGCCCGGGGTGGGGACGGTCTCGCAGCGCCCACTTTTTTGGCGACACACCACGATCTCCTCGTGCGCGCCCGCAAACACGAAGCGGCCGTCGGTAAAATAGCGCAGGAGCGACAGCGTGACATGCTCGTCGTGGGTCAGCCGGTGGCGGATGTTGTCGTACAAGACCGCGTTGAGCACGCCCAGAAGCTCGCTCGGGGTCGAGGTCGGGTTGCGGCGGCACAGCGCGGCCACCACGCTCTGGATCATCATCATGACCAAGCCCGCGGTCAGGCCGTGACCGGCCACGTCGCCGATGCCGATCCAGCACCCGTTTTCGGTCGGCACCAGGTCGTAGTAGTCGCCCCCGACCTCGGTGGCCGGCAGCATCTGGGCCGACACCTGCAGCCCCTCGATGTCGAGACGGCGCGGCAGGATGGAGGTCTGGATGCGGGCCGCGATCTCCATCTCCTTCTCCAGGCGCTCCTTGGCCGCCAGCTCGCGCTGCGAGCGATCGAGATCCTGCACCATCTGGTTCATGGCGTCGCCGAGCGTCTCGACTTCGAGCGGGCCCTGGACGCGCGCCCGCGAGGCCAGGTCACCGGCCGCGATGCGCCGGGTGAAGGCGACCAGCTGATCGAGCGGACGCGATAGCCGCTGCGACAGCGCGACCGCGGCCAGCAGCGCACCCAGAAGCCCCAGCGTCCCGATGCCGTACAGGATGTGCTCGAGCCGCCGACTGGCCGCCAGGGCGCGATCGAGCGAGCGCAGGATGAGGTAGCGCAATTGGACGCCCTCGCCAGCGCCCGGCAGCGCGGCCGCCACCGCCAGGTAGCGCAGCTTGCCAATCGCGACTTCCGTGGGCGCATCGACGCCGGTGGGCACGCGCGACAGCGCCTGTGTGAGGGCAGCGCGGTCGACCCTCTCCAGGCCCTCGGACGCGGACATGGCGACAGTGCGCCCGTCGAGCTCGATCACGACCGCGCTCGCGGTCTGGCGCTCGACCGTCCGCGCCACCCGATCATCGAGCTGGTACCCGATCACGAGCACGCCGACCGGAGTGGCCCCGAACGCGAGCCGGCGGCTCTGCACCTGGTAGGCGTTCTCGGCGTCCCGCCAGATGCCGGCCGCCTCCCCGCTCGCGAGCGCGCGCGCAATCAGGGGCACGCCCGCCATGTCGAACCCATCCGCCTGCGGGTTTTTGGTGTCGGCCACCAGCCGCCCCCGCCCGTCGGTGATCAGAAACAGGTCGCACTGCAGCGCCCGCCGCAGCTCGGACGCCACGCCCAGGACGGTCTCGTGCGTCACGTCCTCGGTCGCCACCACCGCCTTCACGCGCGGCTCCTCGGCCACCACTCGGCTCTCCGACCGATACAGCAGCTGCCGATCGGTGTGAAGCTGCTCGAACACCTGGCGCGCGCGGCCGAGCTGCTCGCCCAGATCGCGGCGCGCCGATCGATTGAGCACCAGCGCCGCCGCGCCCATGGTCGCGAGCACGACACCCGCGAGCAGAAGCAGCATGACGCCCAGGAGCACCGCGCGAAACTTCACGGCCGTACCTGGATCGGCCGCCCCGGCAGCGAGCGTCGTCCGCTCGCCCCCGGCGGACCGTACGGCACCCGGGTGGCGAGCAGCGCCACCTCCTCGGGCGCCACCCCGAGCTGGCTGGCCAGCCCGGGCGAAAGCGCGCGCCAGAACAGCTCCACGCGCAGCTCGCCGGCACCGGGCGCGGCGAGGTCGAACGACTCCACGTGCGCCTGCTTGGGCTGCAGGCGATTGTCGGATCCGACCCGGGTGGCGGCAAAAAACGGCACCTCGCCGTCGCCGCCGTCCGAGAGCAGGCGCTGGTAGGTGCGCTCTGCGCGCGCAACCTCGGTGCCGTGCCCGTCGAGCGTGCGCACGCGCAGCACCACTTGCCGACCCGGTAGTCCGCTCGGCACCGCGTGGCCGGCCCCCACATTGGTCACGGTCGCTTCGACATGGATCCGTCCCTGGTCGTCACGCACCGCTACCGCGAGCGCGAGCGCACGCTTGCGCAGCTTGCCGTCGCGCGCCAGAAGGCCGTGGTGCGGCACGCCGATGCGCTCGTGCGAGCCGGCCGCCACCTCCGCCACCTCTCCCGGCATGTGGCAGTCCTGGCAGTCCACGTTCTGGCTGGCATAGGGCCCGCTGCTCCACTCCTCGTACTCGGTGTAGACCGGCACCGCGACGCCGCTGGGCCGGGGCTCGAACCAGAGATGGCAGGCCGCACACAGCCGCGCCTCTTCGTGCAGCGGGGAGCAGCCCATCTTGTGAAAGTAGTGGTTCTTGGCGTCGCACAGCGGGCCGTACTTGACCGTGTCGGTGAGCTCGAGCTTGAAGCTTGCGCCCTCGCGGCGTGGGCTGGCGTCGACCATGCGGTGACAGGTCTCGCACGATACCCCTTCCTGACCCGCTGGATCGGTCGGATCGGCGTGGCTCGCCATTGGCGCATGACAGGGCTCGCAGGTCCTTGCATCCACGCGTGCCCGCATGGCGACGAAAAGCGGGCTCGACTGTGCCCGTGCGTGCGCCGAGCCGCTCCATTCGTCGTACATCTTGCCGTGGCACTCTGCGCAGCGCACGGCCGGGTACAGCGCGACCGCGCGCACGGGCGCGGGCGTCGCGTCGACGAGCGCGAACGCGTCCGCCCGTGAAGAGCTCTTTTGCGTGCACGCGACCGCGACCAGAAGCAGGCCGGCGCCGAGCGCACGCATGGGAGCGCTCAGAGTCTCACTTGTAGCGCCCGTAGGGAGTGCCGTCCTTGCGCAGATGGCGCCGCACTACCTCGCCCGCGCTGAGGTCGATGGCCACCTGTGTGGTGCCGCCTGCGCTGACCGTGACCTGGCCCCGGTACTCGTCGCCGTAGGCCTGCCAGGCCACGATCGGATAGGTGCCTTCGGGCACGTTGTCGATGCGAAACCTACCGTCGGGAGCGGTGATCGCGTAGTAGCCGCTGTCGAGCACTTTGATCTTGGCCACCATCTGGGGATGGATGTTGCAGTACACATCCACGACGCCCGGCTCGGGCAGTGTCACCGACTTGGAGGTTCCACTCTTGTACAGGCCGAGGTCGAACCGGGCCACTCGCGAAACCGAGAACACGTTGTGGAACACCTTGTCTTCGTTCGGGAACTCCACTTTTTCGCCCTTTTGCACCACGGCCAGGTCGGGGACGAAGGTCTGGTTGCGCTGCCGGATCTGCGCTCCGCGCGCGGACCCGTCGGGCGCCGGACCGGGCACTTTCTCCAGATAAACCACCACGCTCGAGCGATCGGCCCTGGGCCCGCCGCCCGCGCGAACCGAGACCAGCCCGGCCACGCTGCCGCGGCCGGGTGGGGCCGCCCGACCGGCGCCGACCGCACACACGAGCAGCCCGGCGGCAGCCCATCTAGAACTTGATGACCAGCGAGCTCGTGAATACGTCATCGGCAAATTCCGGGATCCGCCCCAGCTCGCGGATGGTCGTGTACTCGGCCTTGAAAATGACGCTTGTGCCAAGCTCGAAATGCAATCCTCCCGTCACCCGCGCGAGCTGCGAGATGTACACGAAGCTGGCCCCGTCTCGATGCAGCGCGTCCCGCCAGTCGACGCGTACATACGGCGTCAGCCAATTGTACCAGCGGTAGGCTATCTGTCCATACGCGGCCTCATAGCGCAGGCAGGGCGCCAGATCGCAGGGCGCGCTCATGGACGCGCCGCTCGACTTCCCCTCCGCACGCCCGCGCACGTACTCGGCCGAAAGGTCGAGGTCTTGCCAATCGAGATGGGCGTCGACGCCCACATGCCACTGGTAGACCGCGTCGTCGGTCTGGAAATCCTGGGCCCCCAGCGCGCCCGAGGCCCCGATCTCGAAGCCGGCCCCAATCGGAAAGCGATACGACAACCGGCCCGAGACGGTTTTGAAGATGTTGACGTCGATCTCGTCGTAGAACGGGAACAGCTCCTGAAAGCTGGAGCCGTTGGTGACCGCCAGCGCGAAGATGAGCGCATCGTCCCAGAGCTTGGCGCGCGCCTTGAGACCCAGCGGGCGGCCGCAGATGTAGCGGCACAGCAGCGACGGCGCGATGCCGATGCGATCGGGGGATTCCTGGATGCGGTACTCGTAGCCCAGCACCGGGTCGAGCTTGCCCGCGTAGAGGCTGAGCGCGAAGCTCTGGGTGGGCACGATCCACTCGGCATAGGCCAGCTTGACGTCGATGAAATCGCCCAGGAACTGGTCGCTCTTGATCGAAACGTTGCGGCTGCGCGGCACGAAGTCGATGATGGCATTGAGCGTCAGCTGCTCGCCGATGGCGCCGAACAGGGCCACGCTGAGCGCGTTCAAGATGAACGAAGGCTTGCCGCCGTTGCCGATCTGATTGAACGTCACCGCGCGCGAATCGCGCGTGTCGGCCGGCTCGCCGCGCGAGTTGATGGCGGTCGCCAGCGGATCGCCCATGAACACCCACTGGCCGGCATAGGAATACTCGGGAAAGATGAGGTTGCCCTCATCGGTGCGCAGGCCGGAGCCGTCCCCGTCCACGGCGAAGAACCCGAAATCGAGGTAGCCCGTGATGCGGCCGGCCAGCGGAGTCAGCCGATCCACCTTTTCGTGCAGCTCCTGCTGTTCCTGCTCCAGCTTTTGCAAACGCTCGTGGAGCTCTTTGTTCTGCTGCTCCAGCTCGCGCAGCCTCTGCTCGCTGGTGTCGGGTGGTGGCGGCTGCTGTGCGCGCGCCGGGGCTGGCAGTACGAGCAGCCCGACCAGGAGCCAGGGGACGCGCATCCGCGGGTGGCTAGGGATTCGAAGTGTCGGTGCGCAGCTCCTGCGGCACCTGATCGCCGGTCAGGGTCTTCATGAACTCGACGATGTCGTTTTCCTCGGCATCGGTCAGGTTGAGCGGCTTCATGAGCATGTCCTTGGTGCCGATGAAGCCCATCATGTCGCCGCCCAGATTGTAGAAGTGAACCAGCTCCTTGAGCGTGGCGAACTGGCCCGTGTGGGTCCAGGGTCCGGTCAGGGCCACCTGGCGCAGGCCGTGGGTGCGCCATTTTCCCTTGTCGGAGGTGTCGGGGACGACGCCGTCGAGCTGGTGGGTGTTGCGGTCGTCCGAGAAGGGGCTGTCGACCGTGAACTCGTCCATGGTGAGCAGGCACATCAGAGCCGTGTAGCGTCCGTCCTCGGGCAGCGCGTGCGGGCCCTTGGCCACCATGCCGAGGTTGTGGAACTTGCTGTCCGAAAGCAGCGGGCCGGTGTGGCAGCCGATGCAGTTGGCCTTGCCGAGGAACAGCTTGAGGCCGCGCTTGGCGGCCGGGCTGATGGCGGTGTAGGTGCCGGCCACATATTGATCGAAGGGCGCGTTGCGGCTGCTCAGCTTGCGCAGGTAGGCCTGCACGGCCTTGCCGAAGTTGGCAAAGATGGTCATCGTGATCATCTTATCGGCCATGGCCATGTTGTCGTAGTCGGCGACGCCGGGCTTGCCGTCGGGCGGGAAGGCCGACGCCATGGGGCTCGCCGGATCCAGCCGCGGGTCGAGCGGCGTCTGCGTGAACAGGGCGTTGTACTCGGTCTTGTAATGGTCCCACATCAGGTGGGCCACCCGCAGCCGGCTGCCATTCTGCGAGGGCGGGTACTCGGGATCGGTCAGCGAATCGCCCCACGCCCGGTCGCGCAGACCGTCGTTCTCGAACCAACAGTTGCCAGGCTCGCAGTAGTGGCAGCCGTTGATGGGGCTGCCCGCGTTGCGCGAGGTCCAGTCGGCGCCGAGCACGACCGCGTTCGGATTGCTGGTGCCGTCGTTTGTGTGCTGATCGATCATCCACGGGCCCTGGTGGCAGCCCGCGCAGGCGATCTTGTTCACCTCGCCCACCGCGCCGAAGCCGCCGTTGGTGCCATTGCTGCCGGTGATGATGGGACCCGACACTCGCTTGTCGTAGAAAAACTTCTGCCCCAGCACGGCCGCCATCGGGTTGTCGGCGAAGGCATTGGTGGTTTCGGGGGGGCACGTGGCGGGCAGCGGGGACAGCGTCCGCAGCTGGGCCCATTCGGCCATCGTGAACCCGTCGACCAGGTTGCCGGAGTCATCGCCGCAGGAAGCGGCCCCGGCCAGCGCCAAGAAGCATATCCACACCCGGCTCACTCTGACTTTGACCATGGCTCGACTCCTATGTCGGGGACGACCAGCGGGGAGGAGCAATCGCGGTGCCACCGCGCGAGCGTACCACGTCCCGGAATTTCCTGTGAAGTGGCTCCATCAGGGCTTGTGTGCGCTACCTATTCCGCTCGACTTGAGCGAAAAGCGCCACCCTTTTTCGCACGCCCGCGCGGCCGCGCGGCGCCAGGATCTGCCGGTTTGCATCTCGGCCGTGACCGGCACCAGGATTGCTTCCTTGCCATCGCCAGTGATCCGCAGCCGCAAGATCTTGATCGTCGACGACAGCGAGATCTGTCGCGAGGTGGTCCGCTTCGTGCTGGAAGCGCGCGGCCACAAGGTG
The DNA here is from genome assembly GCA_035258845.1 of Polyangia bacterium. Classification (GTDB taxonomy): domain Bacteria; phylum Myxococcota_A; class Polyangia; order JAHFDS01; family DATFWX01; genus DATFWX01. Next base: position 20,010 of record DATFWX010000206.1, read on the forward strand.
ATCCCGCTCGACTCGCCGTTCGGTCTGGCGGCCGCGCTCGGTCGCGAGCGCCCCGACCTGGTCCTGGTCGACGTCTCGATGCCGGCGCTCGACGGCCACAAGCTGGTCGAGGTGACGCTGCGGCACGACCTCTACCGCTGCCCGATCGTGCTCTACTCGGATCGCTCGACCGACGAGCTGGCCGAGCTGGTGCGCGCATCGGGTGCGGTCGGGTTCATCCAGAAGACCGCCGATTCCGACCAGCTCGCGCGCTCGGTCGAGGCCTTCCTGCAGGACGATTGATGCAGCGCGATCGGGGTCGCAAGATTCTGCTCATCGATGACAGCGCGCTGTCGCGCCAGGTGGCGCAGGCGGCGCTCGAGGAGGCCGGTTTCGACGTACGCGAGGTCGCCACCATCAAGGAGTTCGACCGCATCCTTTTAGGCTGGGCGCCCGACATGATCCTGACCGACGTCGACATGCCCGAGATGACGGGCGGCGAGCTGTGCCGCTTCTATAAGTCGCGGCTGCCCAAGTTCGTGCCCGTGATCCTGTTCTCGAGCTTGTCGGAAGAGGAGCTGGCCCCGCTCGCGCGCGCGTGTGGCGCCGACGGGTTCCTGTCCAAACGGCAAGGCTTGCAGCGGCTCGCCCAGCAGATCGAAGAGCTCTGGGAGTCGATACTATGGTAGACGAAGCGTCGCGGCGCAGGGTGCTCTTGCGGGCCGAGGTGGTCGCGCAGGGCAAACGCCAAGTGTCCCACACGCTGGAGATGTCCGATTCGGCCGCTCTGGTGCAGGCGGATCACCCGCCCGCCCTGGGCCAGCCGGTACGGCTCCAGGTGTCGTTCCCGCGCCTTCTGGCTCCGTTCGAGCTCGAGGGCCTGGTGACCGGTCACCACCCGGCGCGAAAGCCCGGCGACGTGGCCGCGATGACGGTCGAGTTCGTGTTCCGGTCCGACGACGAGCGCCGGAAGCTGGCGGCCCTGCTCGCGCGTATCAGCACGGTGCCGACCCCGCCTGAGGAATTGCCGCCCGACCAGGCCGCACCCAGCTACCGCGTGCTGCTGGTCGAGGACAACCACATGATCCAGGACATCTTCGCCTACGGCGTGCGCAAATATTTTCATCGACAGCGCTCGTCGGTCACGGTCGACGTGGCGGCCGACGGCCAGCAGGCCTGGCAGATGCTCCTGGAAGTGCCGTACGACCTGGCGATCGTGGATTTCTATCTCCCGGTGCTCGACGGCTCCAAGCTGGTGGGGCGCATGCGGGGCGAGCCTCGCCTGGCCGGTCTGCCCGTGGTTGCGATCAGCGTGGGCGGCACCACCGCACGCGACGCCATGCTGGAAGCAGGCGCCGATCTGTACCTGGACAAGCCGATCGTGCTGCGCGACCTGTTCTCGACCCTGGAACGGCTCACCAGTGGAGGCCGCGAGCCATGAAATGGGTGCTGATCCTGGACGACAGCCCGCTCATCCTCGAGGTGGCGCGCGCGGCGCTCGAGCAGGCCGGCTATGGGGTGCTGGTGGCGGCCACGCTGGACGAGCTCGAGCACCATCGGGTGCACGGCCGGCCCGACCTGGTGCTGCTCGACGTCAACATGCCGGAAGCCTTCGGCGACGACGTGGCGGCGGTTCTGCGCACGATTCGCGGCCTTAAGGTCCCGATCCTGCTGTTCTCGAACTTGGACGAGGACGAGCTGGCGCGGCGGGCGGCCGAGGCCGGAATCGACGGGTTCATCTCCAAGCGCGCCGGCATCCCCGCCTTTGTCGAGCGGGTGCGCGCTCTGCTGGCGGCTCCATGATCGACGACCTGCGCGCGCGCTTCCTGCCCCGATTCGTGGCCGCATCGCGCGCGCGGCTGGCGCGCAGTCGCGGCCTGACCGCGCCTGCGAGCGCGGATCCGGGTACGCTGGCCAAAGAGCTGCACGCGATGGCGGGCGAGGCCGCGCTGATAGGCTTCCCCGACCTGGCCGATCTGGCGCGCGCCACCGAGATCAGCGCGCGCGCGTGGGCGTCCGGCCATGCCGACGCAGCCGAGCGCTGCCGGCGCAACCTGGCCGAGCTGGAGGTGGCGGTGGAGGCACTGGCACTGGCGCAGTCAGGCTGAGGCTGCTCGGCCGGTCGTGCGGCTGGTCGGGCGGCC
>DATFWX010000207.1:0-12338 GCA_035258845.1 Polyangia bacterium
CCCCGAGCCTCCGCCGCCCCCGCTCCCACCGGCACCGCTGGCCGGCCCCAGCCGCCCCAGCATGAACTGCACGGAGTTCTGCATCCGTGGGCTTCCGTTGCGCGGATCGGCGCACATGCAGTCGCGCGGCGAGTATTCGCCGCAGCGCACGTCCTGATCCTGAAAGGTTTTGCGGCCGCAGCCGTCGAGGTAGGTCATCGGATCCTGGCACAGGTACTCGTGATCGAGGCCGATGGCATGGCTGATCTCCTGGGCCGCCACCTCGCAGTCGGTGGTCGCGCTGCCGAACACCTGCTCGAAGATCCAGACGATGCCATTTTCGACGGTTGAGCAGTCGGGGTTCATGGGCGCCACGCCGCCCACGCCCTGCGGCATCCCGATCATATCGGGCGTACCGCTGATCACGGCCTCGATGTGGTCGGCGTTGCCCGGATCAACGTCCGTCACCTCGGCATCGAAGCGCGCGTACTCGTCGCGAATGCAGCTCAGAAACTGCTGCCAGGCGCTGGCGCCCTTGCTGTACGCGGGCATGGTCACGTTGCTGTTGGTGATGCTCGAAAGATTGATGCGCGAGTCCTCGTCGTTGCCGGCCCGATACATGCCGCCCTGACCGTTGACGAAAATGATGCGATGCCTGCGCGTCAGGTCGTAGACCACGCGCGGTCCGTCCTGCGGAAGCACCTTGATGAGCCCGCGCGGCCGGCTCGAGAAGCCGTCGCCGATGAAGGTTCCAGGCACAACGACCTGGCCCAGCGGAAGCTCGGACGAGGGCGCCGACGTGCAGCTCGCAACCCAGCATAGACCAGCCACCCAGACGAGCCCTCGAACCAAAGATACGGCTTGGAGATCCTTCGGCATTTGGAGCAACCTGAGGACAAGAATCGCGCCAACGCGAGCTGCTCACACGAACCCATTGAGAATGGTTGGCCCTCGACCGTCGAGCTGCGGAGTCGAAGCTGCACTCGCGCGCGCTCGATGCCTGCAAGCGCAGCCTCGACTGTGACATGAACGCGCACGCCCACATGTCGGCATCGTTCGAGAGTTGCTTGCAATGCATGCGCTTTGTGGTCAACTGCGAGCACGGCCCCGCGCTGGCCAAAAAAAAGACACGATGGCCGATCGATTCCGCGCGTTCGAGATCGAAAGCTGGCAACACGCAGCCACCGCCTACTGCGACTTCTTCGCGCCGGTGACAAGCCGGCTTGGCGAGCCCCTGCTCGACGCTGTGGCGGCGCGGGCGGGCCGCCGGCTCCTCGACGCCGCGACCGGACCGGGGCAGCTCGCGGCCGCCGCCGCGGCCCGCGGCGCTTTCGTGGTGGGCCTCGACATCACGGCGCCCATGCTCAAGGTCGCCGCCCGGAACCACCCCGGGCTTTCGCTGTGCCAGGCCGACGCCCAGCAACTTCCGTTTACCGAACGGACGTTCGACGCGGTGGTGGCGAGCTTCCTTCTGCCCCACCTGGCGCAACCGGAAGCGACACTGGCCGAGCTGGCGCGTGTGCTCGCCGGTGATGGTCGGCTCGCCCTCACGCACTGGGACCTGCCCGAGCACCATCGCCTGATGGGTGTGTTCATGGAGGCGCTCCAGGCCGCGGGCGCGCAGCCGCCGGCCGAGTTGCCGCTCGGGCCGCCGGTCTACGACTACTCGCGCGACCAGGCGCTGGCCGGCCTGTTGGCGGGCGCGGGGCTCGCTCAAGTGCGCGTCGAGACCATTCGCTTTCACCATCGCTTTGCAAGCGCGGATGCGGTCTGGGCGGGCACACTGGCCGCGACCGCTCGGACCGGCCCGCTCATCCGGGCTCAGCCGCCCGAGTGCCAGCGCGCGATCCGGGCGGCCTACGATGGGCTGGTCGCTCCCTATGTCCGCGCGGGCGCGCTCGAGCTGCCCATCTCGGTCAAGCTGGCCTCGGGTCGCATGAGCTCAAGGGCTGAGGCTGCTGATGTTGACGAGGGCGGCTCATGACCGCAACGCGCCCGTAGTTGTGCCAGGAAAGGTTACGGCCCCTCGAGCATTTCACGAAGGAGCGCCGCGACGCGCACACAGATGCGATGAATCATGAGCCGACGCCGACGCCGTTCACGTCAGCATCAACATCGCGGAACCAGACCCATTTCAAACCGTTCGCTGCTCTAGGCGTACGCGACGAACAGCGCGCCACAACCCAGCAGCCGGATCTCGAAGCGGCCAAAGTGAGCGCCCAGCGCGCGCTCGAGGCCAGCCTGGTCGTCCTCGCGGTTCGAAAAAATTCCGCGCGCGTTGTAGAGCGCCATCAGGCCGCGCGCGGCCAGGCTGCGCTCGCCGCCGCGCCCCAGGAGCGTGCTGCCGAACAGAACCCCGCCCGGCCGCAGCAGCGCGCGCAGGCTCGCCAGCGCGACCGCCTTGGAGGCGATCGTACCGGGCAGGCAATGCAGCACGTAATTGAGCCCGATCGAGTCGAAGCTGTTCGGCGCGAGCGGCAGCGGCTCGAGCAGGTTGGCGATCTGGGTGCGCGGCTGGAAGCGCGCGATGCGCCGGGCCGCTTTTGCAAGCGGCGTCGGGTTCAGGTCGAGCAGCGTGATGGCCGGATGCGCGGTCGGAAAGCGACATCGATCGAGGAAGTAGCCGGTGCCCACGCCCACCTCCAGATGGCACGCCGACACGTGGGCATCGTACAGCGCGAGCAGCCCTTCAGTCGGGCACCGCCACACCCATCGGTTGGATACACCGAGCACGAAAAAGTCGTAGAGCGCGAGCACGCCGGGCGTGTAGACGGCCTGCCCGGCCCAGGCCGGATGGTCGCGCGCAGGGCCGCCGGCGCCCATGTCAGAACCGCGACTCGGTCAGCTTGACGTCGGCGTGCGCCCAGGCCTTTTCAAAGCGCTGCCCGACCGCGGCCGCCTCCGCCTCGGCTCGGCGCGCGCGCAGCGCCTGCATGAGGCCAAACAGCGACCAGCCGTTCTCGGGGTTGCGCCCCAGATCGGCCCGGTACACCGCCTCGGCCTCGCGGGCCCGGCCGGCCTTGAGCAGCACCGCGCCCAGGATCTGGCGCACCGGCTGATACCAGTCGGGCGGCTCATCATAGTGCAGCGTATCCTCGGCCTTGACCGCGCCCTCGAGCAACCGAATGGCCTCCGCCGCATGGCCGCGCCGGAGCGCCAGCTCGGCCGCCAGCACATCCGACGCGATGCCGACCACGGTCTTGCCCGGGCTCATGCCCGCCATCGCCTTGTCATCGAGGCCGCGGGCGAGCTTGGAAAGCTCCCTCTGCTCGCGCGTCGCCTCCTCGATCTGGCCGCGAGCCGCTCGCGCCAGCCCGCGCGTGTAGTGCCAGAGCGCGCTGGTGACGCGCAGCTTGGGATTCGGCGCGGGCTCGGCCAGCACCTGGTCCCACCTGCCAAAACGCGCCAGCGTGAGTATGGGGGCGGCCATAGAGCCGTCGACCATGTCGGCCATGGCCTCGATCATGGGCGGCGGCACCTGCGCCACCATGTCGCGGCCGGCCTGGATCGACTCTGCGCTGCGCCCTTCCATCATCGCCGACGCCCACAGGAACTGGAAATTGTGCGCCTTGTACATGGTGTAGAAGCCCTGCCGGCCCGCCTTGGCCACGTAGGCCCGGTCGGCCGCAATCGCGCGCCGGTTGGCCTCGGAGGCATCCTCGTAGCGGCCCACCCGGATGTAGATGTGCGCGGGCATGTGCACGAGGTGGCCGGCGGCCGGCACCAGCCCCGCGCCCAGGCGGTCGGCGGCGGCGAGCGCTTTCTCCGGATGCGGCGACGCCTCGACCGCGTGGATGTAGAAGTGGTTGGCGCCCGGATGCTCCGGATCGCGCGCCAGCACGGCCTCGAGCGCACCCAGGACCTCGTCGGTGCCCGGCTGCGGCTTGCCATCCTGCGTCCACAGGTCCCAGGGCCGCAGATCCATCATTGCCTCGGCAAACAGCGTGGCGGCGTCGGTGTCGTCGGGATGCGCGCGCGCGAGCGCACGCATCGCGTTGGCATAGGCCTGGTCGAGCGGCGCCCGCTCGGCGCCGGGGTCGGCCGCGTAGCGCTTGGCCAACGCCTCGATGTAGTCGCGCTCGAGCGGGCTGGCTCCGCTGGCGAGCTGGCGCGCCTTCTGCAAGGCCGCCCAGGCCGCCTTGGCGTGATCGGGATCCAGTGTCGGGTTGTTGATGTGGGGCCCGTTGGCCAGCGCAACTCCCCAGAACGCCATCGCGCAGCGCGGATCGAGCTGCCCGGCCTGGTTGAACGATCGAATCGCCTCGTCGTGGTTGAACGCAAACAGGAGCGTCAGTCCCTGGTCGAAGTAGCGCTGCGCTTCCGGCACCTGGGTCGAGACTGCATGGTGATGCTGGCCCAGGCCCTCGAACAGCTGGGCCGGCTGCTCGGCCGGGCCCGGCATCTCATGCTGCGGGTGTGCGGCACCGCGATGGCTGCAGGCGAGGGCGAGCGGGGCCAGCGCGGCCAACGCGACCCGAATCAGGAGCGTTTTCGGCATGGCGACCGAGCGTTGCATGCCGATCCGCGACGGTCAATTCGATTATGATGAGGCTCGAGGCCCAGCTCAAGCCATGCATTCGCTCACCCGTGCGCACAAGCTGTTCTTCGTGCTGGGGTCGGTGTTCGTCACCAGCCTTGTGGTGTCGGACATCATCGGCGGCGCCAAGCTGGTCGACGTGGGCACGATCGGCGGCCGGCCCATCACGGTGTCGGTGGGCATGCTGGCGTTTCCACTCACGTTCGTCCTGACCGACATCATCAACGAGTTCTGGGGCGCGCGCGCGACCCGCTTCATCACCTACGTCGGCCTGGGCATGTTGGCCCTCATCTTCGTCACGCTTTTGAGCGCCAACGCGCTGCCGGCGGCCCGCAACAACCCGTACCCGGCCGAATGGTTCAACAAGATCTTCGGCTCGTCCATGCGCCTGATCGTAGCCTCGCTGACCGCCTACCTGGTCGGGCAGCTGCTCGACATCTTCACCTTCACCGTGCTCAAGCGGCTGGCGCGCGGCCGCCACATCTGGCTCCGCGCCACCGGCTCGACCGTGGTCTCGCAGCTGTGCGACACGGTGGTGGTGCAGTTCATCAATTTTTCGGGCGTGCTGCCGGCGGGCGACATCTGGGCGCTGGCCGCCAACAGCTACGTGCTCAAGTTTGTGCTCGCGGTTGGCATGACGCCGGTCATCTATCTGGGCCACGGTGTCATCGAGCGGGCCTTCGATCTGCACTCGCTGCCGCCCGACGAGCCCGCCCTGACCCAGGTGGAGGCCGAGTAGATGAACCGGGCCGAGATCGCAGAGATCCGGCGCGTGTTCACCGATCATCCGCTGCGCGAGTCGCGCATTCTGGCCCGCCTGCGCCGCGATGGCGTCGACCTCGAGCACGCGAGCGAGCGCGATCTGGCCGACGATCCGCGCGGCGGCATCACCGATCAGAACCACATCGGCGGGCGTACGTTGGCGATTGCGCTGGGAGCCCGGGCCGGACTGCGGGCGGGAATGCGTGTGCTCGACCTGTGCGCAGGGCTGGGCGGCACTGCGCGCGTGCTGGCCGACACGCTGGGCTGCCGCGTGGTGGGCCTCGAGATCACGCCCGCACGCTGTCGCGATGCGGTCAGCCTGACCCGCCGGGTCGGTCTTGCCGACCGGGTGAGGTTCGTGCAGGGCGACGCCAGCGCGCTGCCGTTTGCCGACGGCTGCTTCGACGCGGTGGTGGGGCAGAGCGCCTGGTCGCATGTGGCCGACAAGCGGCGGCTTCTGTCCGAGGCCGCACGCGTCGTGCGCGCGGGCGGCGTGGTCGCATTCGAGGACGCGGTGACGGGGCCGCGGGCGGCCGAGCACCCCGATGCCATGGCCGCGCTGAGCCGCTACTGGTGCTTCCATCTCATCCCGGCGGCGGCCTGGCGCGGCCACCTGGAGGCGTGCGGGCTGCGCGTGCGCACGATCGAGGATCTGACGGGCGAGCTGGCGCACGACGCCCACCGGATCCTCGATTATCTGCGGCGCCAGTACTCGGGCGGGGCCGCCAGCCCGCATCGGGAGCGCTGGCAGGGCGTGCTCGCGCTGGTGGACGTGGCGGCGCTCTGTTACGCTCGCTTCATCGCTGACCAACCCGAGGCGCCATGACGAGTGAGCGCTTTATCCGCGTGGCCACGGTGGACGAGGTGCCGCCCGGCACCGGCAAGCTGGTGATGGGGCTGCACGCCAAGCCGATCGCGCTCTTCAATGTCGAGGGAGCGTTTTACGCCATCAACTTCATCTGCCCGCACATGGGGGGGCCGCTGGCGTCGGGGCGGCTGACGGGTACCGTGGTGGCGTGCCCCTGGCACGGCTGGACCTTCGACGTGCGCACCGGCCAGGCCGATCATCCGGGCGGGCACTCGGTCAGCGCCTACCAGGTCGAGGTGCGGGGCCGCGACGTCTATGTGGGCTGGCTGAAAGAGTGACCTCGCGCGGGCTCAAGGTCCTGCTGATTACGCTGGGCGCTCTGGTGGCGCTGGTGGCGGCGGTCGGGGTGGCCGGCTACCTGTGGCTGCGGGCCAACCGGGACCGTCTGGTCGCGCTCGGTCGAGGTGCGCGCACCGAAGGCGAGGCGTTCGGGCGCGGCCGCACGAGCAGTGACTGCGAGACCGAGTCCCTTGCGCGCGGCGACGCCTGCGAGGGCCTTTTGTGCGAGGCCGGCGCACAGATCTTTCTCGAGGCCTGTCTGCGCACGGCCGCCGAGCCGCCCGGATACTGCGACCTGGTGCCCTCGCAGCACAAGATCATCGAGTCGGCGCGCTTCGCGCTCAGCCGCTGTGCGAGCGCCGGGCGGCCCGGCGACAAGCGCTGCGGCCGCATCGTGCAAGCCGTGCAGAGGCACTGTCACGGCAACTAGAGAAGCCGGAGCTCAGGCACCGGGCGGAGGCGGCAGGACGCAGGCTCCGCAGAGGTATTCGCTCTCGGTGCACACCCGGCCCGTCGGCAGGAAGGCGGCCGGATAGACGGTCGGGTCCGGCATGAAGCTCGGCGACGGCAGCAGGATCCGGAAGGTGAATCCCATGGTCGATGACGCCGGCCGAGGGTCGAAGAGGAAGTTCTGGCCCAGCTCGCCGGCCTGAGCCTGCACGGCGCTGGAGGTGCTCACGACCACGGTCACGTCGCCGTTGGCGTCGGGGCTGGCCAGGTAGTCGGGTAGGCAACCGAAAACCTGGCTGCTGTGTGCGTCGTCCGCGCACAGCGACCAGTAGCGCGAGTCCGTCCCGCCCGGAAAGCATCCCATGCCCGAATGCGTGTTCGCGAAGCCGGGTGCTTTGAAGCGGATGACGGCGACCTCGCCGATAAGCACATAGCTCTGAGCACCCAGGTACGTCGCCGCGGCGTTCCCCTGGCTGGTCCAGTTGCCGAGCTTGAAGCTGAACGTGCGAGAGCCTCCCTCCGGAATCGGCTCCGCATCGGAGGGCGTGCGCGGCGTGTAGGCCCCGGCGATCCCGCTGAAGTCCGCCCGGCACAGGGTGGAGCTCCCGGTCGCAGTATCGTAAACCGAGACCGAAGGCAGGTCGGATGTGCTGAGCGCGATCCCGCTGTCCGGCGAATAGAAGCGCATCATCAGCTCCTCGAGAAACGACGTGCCCATCCGGACCACGTTCGGCGCGGCCGAAGGTATGGCGGCCGGGACGAATTCGACCGTGTAGCTGCGCGGCCAGGCGTTGACGGCGACACCGGGCTGGTAGGGGTTGAACGAGCCCGCATCCATCGTGGTCTGATAGTCGTAGAGGTAGCTCACGGTGCCGAAAAGGGTCTGCGCGCTATAGGTCTGGACGCTCAGGAAGCGGACCATGGGAAAGGACCCGCGCAAGATGTATTTGAGGCGCGGATTCGGCGTGACCAGGAAGCTCGCATAGGCGGCGCTCAGGTCGTTTCCCAGGTCCTTGGGGTGGTTGAGATCCGTGTCGAGCGTGCCGAGCCACTTGATGGTGCAGCCACCCTCGAGCGTGCCCGCGCCCACGCCGGTTTCCGGGCCGGACAGGGCCGCGTCGCCGGAACAACCCGGCGCGAGAGCAAGGATGAGCAAGCAAGCAAGCCGTGCGTTTCGCAACATCACGTCCTCCATCGGCCGGCACTGAATGGCCAACTGATCTCCTTTTCGTGCAACCGCTATGCCCTTCCGATCCGAGGCGCGGGGTCCAGGCAAATCGCGCACGCGACGGGGACCGCTCAGCCGCAAGCGCCTTGACCATCGACTCGGGACCCTAGACACGAGTCAAGACCTGGCCTGGCCACGCCCGGCATGTCCGCGGATCCACGTCCTCCGTGCATTGGAATGAACGATGCACGAGACCCCGGAAGAAACGGGGCGCGGAAGGAGACGAGACATGCTTTACAGATGCTTCCTGGTTGGACTGACCCTGGTCGGATGCGGTTCGGATCCGAGCAACCCGGCAACGCAGCAGCAGTTCGCCGTGACCACGGCACAAGGGGTGAGCGGGGTGGTCGCGCTGACGGCGCCGCTGGCACCGCAGGCGCAGATGCTGCAAGGCTCTGCTACGGACGGCGCCGTGCGAGCGCTCGTGCAGGAGGGAATTTCAGGGCCAGCCGGGGTGGACGGCTCGAGCTGTGTGAGCTTCGCCTGGTCGGGCCTGAGCGTGACCATCACCTTCAACCAGTGCGTGACCCGGAGCACCGGCCAAACGCTGAATGGATCGATCACGTTGTCCGCGATGCTGGTTCCGACGCAGCTCTCGCTGACGCTGAGCCAGCTCACCCTGGGCAGCGACAGCCTGGACGGCAGCCTCACCCTCTCGGTGAACGAGGGGTCACCCACCACGATCAGCGCCAACCTCAGCTACCAGAGCGCCAGTGGCTCGGCACACCTGCTCCTCGACCGGGTGACGGTGACGACCGGCGCGACCGGAATCAGTCTGTCCGGGAGCGGCAGCACGAGCACGGGCTCGCTGAGCGGTGACTTCACCCTCAACAGCGTCACGTGGGCGCGCGGGCAGTGCCTGCCCTCGAGCGGCTCGCTGGTTCTGACCGTCGCGGGTGGGCCGCCCCTGACCGTCACCTTCCTGCCCACCACGCCCACGCAGGGCGAGGTACAGATCAACGGCCAGCCGCAAGTAGTCTTTGCGCCTTGTGGAAGCAGATAGATCAACGCCGCGTGGGGCGCAGACCATACTTGTCGAGGAGCCGCAGCAGGTACACGCGATCAATCTCGGCGGCACGGGCCGCACGCGTGATGTTGCCCTCATGCCGCCGCATCAGATCCTCCACGTAGGCGCGCTCGTACTGCTCGATGAGCAGACCCTTGCCCATCTTGAAGGGGATCGTGGAGTCCACGGCCGTCGAGACGGTCGGCGGGGCCGCCGCAGCGACGGCGATCTCCCCGCCCAGAGCACATGCGCGCTCGATGGCGTTGCGCAGCTCGCGAACGTTGCCGAGCCAGGGTGCGCGGCACAGCCGGGCGATGGTGTCGGCGTCGAGCGTGAGCGGCGGTCCCTCCCCCGCAAACTCGGCCAGAAACTTGTCGACGTACAGCGGGATGTCTTCGGGGCGCTCGCGCAGGGGCGGCATCTCGATCACCACGACCGCAAGCCGGAAGTACAGGTCCTCGCGGAAGCTGCCGCGGTTGACTTCACGGCGCAGGTCGCGGTTGGTCGCCGCCAGCAGGCGAACGTCGACCGCCCGGGTGCGGGTCGAACCGAGTGGTTGCACGGTCCGCCGCTCGATCACGCCCAGCAGGCGCGCCTGCAGCTCCAGCGGCAGCTCCCCCACCTCATCCAGAAACAGCGTCCCCCCGTGGGCGGCCTCGAACGCGCCCATGCGGGCCCGATCGGCGCCCGTAAAGGCACCGCGCTCGTGCCCATAGAGCTGGCTCTCGATGAGCGTGGCCGGAAGCGCGGCGCAATCGACCACCAGGAAGGGTCCGGGGGCGCGGCGGCTCTGGTCGTGGATCGCGCGAGCCGCCAGCTCTTTGCCGGTTCCCGACTCGCCGGTGATGAGCACGGTCGCATCGGCGGCGGCCAGCCTGCGCAGCGTGGCAAAAATGCGGCGCATGTGGACGCTCCGCCCCACCAGAGGTCCAAAATCGGTGGCGGCCTCGAGCGCGAGCTCCACGGTCTGGTCGAGCGGCGTCACGCTGACGAGCGCGTTGCCCACCTGCAGGCGGATCTTTCCATCCACGACCACGTCGCGAACCCGCACCGCGTCGAGGAAGGTCCCGTTGGTCGAGCCCAGATCGCGCACCGCGTATCCGTCCCGCACCAGGACAATCTCGCAGTGCTGCCGGGACACCGTGGCTTCGCTCAGCACGAGGTCGCAGCTGGGATGGGTGCCGAGAACGATGCGGTCCAGGTCGAGCTCGCGGCGCAGGCCCTTGTCGGGCCCACGCAGCACCTCCACCCGCAGCCGCCGACGGCGCAGAGCGACCACGCGCTGGTCTTTCACGATCTCGGTGGTGTGAATGGAATGGCCGGCCATGGCTTCTCACCAGCTCGTGATGCGGGTTTCCTGGCCCGGAGCGACCTGGACGGCCCGGGCCTCCCGTCGATCGAGGTCCGGGTTCTCCAGCAGCACCTGATGACGCCCCGCCGGGACCTCCAGGTCGATGGGAGTGCTCCCCAGAGGCTGGCCATCCAGGCTGACCCGCGCCCACGGCAGAAGGTTGATCTTGAGGCGGCCCGGCTCCGGCGGCTTCGGTAGATGTGGTTTCACCGCCGGAGACGAGGCCGGCACCGGGGACCGGGGCCGGGTGACGGGTGGCGCCGGCGACAGCGTGGGCTGCGCTGCGACCGCAGGCCCGACCGGAGCCGCAGGCGCGGCGGGCGGTGCGGAGGCGGCTCGCGGCGCGGCCGGCGGTGGGGAGGCGGCGTCAAGTGGTTGCGGCCGGCTCCGCGTGCGCGCGCTGACGTCATGCTTGCGCCCGAGAAAGCGCATCGTGCCCAGAAGCAGGCCGATCACGGCCAGCCCGGCCGGAAGCAGCCACAATCGGCGCAGGCGGCGGCGGACGCGCGGCGTCGCCGGCACGGTTTCGGCGTTGGGCAGCCCCTTCAGAATCGCATCGTCGAGTCGCCGCGGCGCAAGATCGGGCTCCTGGGCACGGGCCCGCTTGACGGCGCGCGAAAGCTCGAGCGGGGAGGCTCGGATGCGGCGCCGCACGCGCCAGGACTCGAGATGACCGTGCAGCTCTTCCATCGATGGGTATCGCGCGTCGGGACGGATCGCGGTTGCGCGCGCGACGATGGCCGCCAGCTCGGCATCGATCTCGCCGTGCGGGCGCAGGGCCGGCAGCGGCTGCATCGCCTGCGCGCAGGCCTGCGCCAGGTTGGATACGTCGTCTCGGGCCGTGCGCCCCGACAGGAGCTCGTAGAGGATGACCCCGGCCGCAAACTGATCGGTCCGGCCATCGACGGCGCCACCGGCTGCCTGTTCGGGTGCCATGTAGCCGACCGTGCCCTTGATGGTCCCGGGCGCGGTACGCGAGGGCATCCCGACGATTTTCGCGATCCCGAAATCCGCCAGCTTCACCACGCCCTCGCGCGAGATCAGGATGTTGTTGGGCGTGACATCCCGGTGCACCACGCCCAGCGGCCTTCCGCGCTCGTCCTCGAGACGATGGGCGTAGCCCAGGGCGCTGGCGAGCTCCTCGACGATCAGCAGGGCATCGCCGAGCTGAATGCTCGGGCGGGGCAGCCGAGCCAGCGCGAGCCCGTCGACATACTCCATGACCAGGTAGGGCGAGTCGCCCTCGATCCCGTAGTCCAGGATCTGGACGATGTTGCCGTGATGAAGCCGCTGCGCGATTCGGGCCTCGGCGTCGAAAATCCCACGCACGTCGGGTTGCATCGCCAGTGCCGGCCGAATGCGTTTGATGACGACGGTCTTGCGAAACCCCTCGGCGCCCGTGGCCTGCGCCAGGTAGACATCTCCGACGCTACCCTGAGCGATACGTTCTCCCAGACGGTAGCGCCCGAGGTGGCGGTCGCTGGGCACTCGTCCATGATAGCATGGGGGCAGGATGCCATGAGCCGACGGTCGGGCGCAGGAGGCCGCATCTGCTTGCTGGCGTCTGTCGTCCAGCTTGTGGCAGCGCCGGTTTTCGCAAGCCCCGGCGTCTTGGTGTTTCCGCGTACCCCTGAGGCCGAACGGTACGTTGCCGAAGCCGAGCAGGCGGTGGCGAAGGCCGGTTTCGGCCGCGTTGCCTTCGCTCCCGTCGCGGCCCAGCTGTCGGCGGCTGCCGAGCGCGAACGGGAGCGCACGCGGGCGGCCCTCTCGGAGATCGAGCGCGGGCTGGCGAGCGTGCGCCAGGCGTACCTCGAGCAGCGCTATGCGGCCATGCTGACCGGGCTGACGGATCTCGAGTCGCGCGCGCTGGCCGTGCTG
>DATFWX010000208.1:0-11624 GCA_035258845.1 Polyangia bacterium
CGTTCCAGATCGATACCTTCAACCGGGCCGGGACGACGGTCAATGCGGTGACCTTGACCTTTGACCAGATCTGCGACGTGAGCAGCAACCACCTCCAGGGCTGTATCCATTATGAAGCCGGCGCGGGCGGCAGCGGCGGCACGGGCGGCAGCGGCGGGGGAATCATGAACGTGGATCAGCTCCTGGCACACTGCAGCGGTACAGCAGATGTCCTCTACGCCGAAGGCACCGGGTACCTGTATAACGGCACCGAAACCGTGACGCAGGGCGCGTGGAACGCACAGGCATCCGCGCAGGACGTCATGCTCACGCTCTATCCGCAGAATGTGTCGCAGGGTACCCAGTGGAATTTCGAATTCTCGAGCCAGCGTCTCGCACTGCCCCTCGCCGTGGGCCTCTACGACAACGCAATGCGGGCTCCGTTCGCAACGCCCGGTCATCCCGGCATCGACATCTCCATCGACAGCAGGGGCTGCAACAACGAAAATGGAGCGTTCCAGGTCACGGACTGGGGGCTCTCCGGCACCACCCTGCAAAGATTCACGGTTGCCTTCGATGAATTCTGCGACGCCAGCAGCCACCTGCGGGGCTGCATCCACTACCAGAGCCCCTGACGGAGCATCTGCGAGCCCCGTTTCAGCGACGGAAACGCCGGAAGTCGGGCGGCCGCTTCTCGAGAAAAGCCGACATGCCCTCGCGCATCTCGTCGGACCCGTAGAGCGGCGCCAGCATCTCGACGCCCATGCGCAACGACGGCCCCAGGAGCATGTCGCCTTCCAGATTGATCGACGCCTTGGCGATGCGCAGCGCGCTCGGCGACATTGCGGCCACGCGCTCGACCATCGCGTCCACCTCGGCGTCCAGGCGCTCGGCGGGCACCACCACGTTGACCCATCCGCGCTCGAGCGCCTCACGCGCCGAGTAGCGCCGGCACAGAAACACCACTTCTTTGGCGAACCGCTCACCGCACAGGCGCGGCATCATCTGCGTGCCCAGGATAACCGGTACGCTGCCGACCATCGGACCGGCCTGGCCGAACTGCGCGTCCTCGCTCGCCACCGCCAGATCGCAGGCCAGGTTGAGCTCGTTGCCGCCCGCGATACAGTAGCCGCGGATGCGCGCGATCACGGGCACCGGCAAGCGCCGCAAGCCGGTGACGATCGCGATGAACAGCTCCAGGAACGGGCGGCCGCGTTGCGGATCCAGATCGCGCATCTCGGCCACGTCGCCGCCCGCACAGAAGGCGCGCTCGCCCGCGCCGGTCAGCACCACCGCGGCCAGGCCGCGCTCGGCGCCGACCCGAGCGACTGCATCGGCGAGCTCCTCGAACGTTCGCCCGCGCAGTGCATTGAGCACATCGGGCCGATTGAGCGTGATCCAGACCGCGTCGCCCCGACGCTGGTAGAGAATGTCCGTGTAATCCATCAGCCCACCATGGTCAGTCCGCCGTTGACAGACAGAATCTGGCCCGTGATGTACGACGCGCGCGCGGACGCCAGGAACGAGATCACCTCGGCGATCTCGTCGGGACGCCCGGAGCGGCGCATGGGAATGGTCGCGACCACCGCTTCCAGCCATTTGGGTCCGCGCGGGCTGCGCCGGAAGCTGTCGAGCAGGGCCGTCTCGGTCAGACCGGGACAGACGCAGTTGACGGCCACGCCCAGGCGAGCGCTCTCGCGCGCCAGGGTTTTGGTGAGCGCAATCACGCCGCCCTTGGCCGCCGAGTAGACCGCCTCGCCGCCCGAGCCGGTGCGACCAGCGTCGGACCCGATGTTGACGATGCGCCCGCCCTGAGCCGTCTCCAGAAACGCACGCGCGCAATGAATCTGGCCGAACAGGTTGACGTCGACCAGCTTTCGCCACAGCGCCGGATCGTTTTCGAGAAACGGCTCCAGCACGTCGAAGCCGGCGTTGTTGATGAGAACGTTGGCCGGCGCGCCCAGCCGCTCGCGTACGCGGCCGAACAGCCGCCGCGCCGAGTCGAGCGCGGTCACGTCGACGGTTTCCGCGATCGCGCGCTCGCCCAGCTCGGCTGCGAGCGCGCGCGCCCGCTCGGCATCCACGTCGGCCACCACCACGCGCGCACCTTCGCGCACGAGCACGCGGCAGGTGGCGGCTCCGATGCCGCCCGCGCCGCCGGTGACGACGGCAATCGATTCGGTGTGCTCCATGCGGTGAGCAGAGCGCCACCCGCGCCCGCAATCAAGTGCTAATCGCCGGGCGGCGGGTCGGCCCGGTCAAACCCCGGACGGCGCGCAGTAGCCCGCCAGGGCCGCAGGCCGCCCCCGAGAGGCTGGTGAACATCAACAACAGCGCACACGAGCGAGCTCTCACCGCGACGAAGTCATAACATGGATCGGTGCGGGGATGACGGGCCGCGCCCGCTTTCGCAAGTCACCGTATGTCCCCAGCTCGAGACCGGCCCGCCGAACTGCTTCGCGTGCGGCCGGCGCGCACAGCGCGCGCAGCTCGTCGCTCCACTGGTATCCCCACTGGTACCGCAAACGCGCGGGATCGTCCGCCACGCCGGGATGCACACACAGCTCGGCGGAGCCCGCGCGCAGCCGGCCCAAGGCGGCGATCGTCTTGCCCAGACGCGGCTCGTCCAGCCGCCCGGCTTCATCGAACCCGGCGAACGCGTCGGTGTGGGCCAACCCCTGGGCCGAGGCCCGGCGCGAAAGTGCACGGGCCAGCACGCGCACTCCCAGACCGGTGATCCTGCGGCCGCTCGAGCGCGGCACCCGGACCGCCGAAATCCCAAACCGGCGGGCAAGGCCGAGCACCACGTCCCGCACGGTCGGCCACAGATGCGTGTGCTGATGCGCGTCGAGGTGGGTCAGGGGGCGGCCCAGCTCCTGCGCGCGCTCGATCTGCGCGCCCAGCTCACGCTCGAGGTCGGCGGGATCGACGCGGCCGAGAACCATTCGCGCCAGCAGCTCGAGCCAGCTCCGGGCCAGCCGGCCCCGCGCATCGCACAGCGTCGGGATCTCGCGCGACGCCAGCAGCGGCGGATCCTCGCCCACCGCGGCCAGATGCACACCCACGCCGAGATCGGGCGCATCGTCGAGCCAGCGGGCGCTGTCGGTGAGCGCGGGGCCATTGGCCAGGATGGACGTGCTGGTGACGATACCCTGGCGGTGCGCGGTCAGGATGGCGCGCGAAATCCCGGGCGTCAGGCCGTAATCGTCTGCGTTGACGATCAGCAGCCGCGGCCCCATCACGGCGTGCTTCCGTCGACTCGAATCGGCGGCTCGAGCGGCCGCGTCGGCTGGTGTCTGAGCTCGCTCTCCGGAAGCCGCTGCAGGCGCCGCAGGTCACGGCCGCGCTCGAATGCCTCGCGCAACATCTGCACGATCACGGGCCACGACGCCAGCGTCGACAGGCCGCGGTTGCGTGCAAAATAGTCGACACCGATCTGGATGACGCGATATCCGAGCCGGTTCAACTGGATCAGAATCTCCGCGTCGATGAAGGAGCCCTCGCTCGTGAGAACGATGTGATCGAACACGCTGCGCCGCAGCAGCTTGAAGGAAAAATTGACGTCACGTTGCGGGAGCCCAAACCAAGCTCGCATGATCCCGTTCCACGCGGCCGAGTAGAGGGCGCGCCGCCAACCTTCCCCATCACGGTGGAACCGATAGCCACACACCGCATCGGCGTCGTGCGTCCGCAGCAGCCGGATGGCGCGGGCGGTCTCGTAGAGATCGAAAGGCAGATCGGCGTCCGTATACAGGACCAGATCTCCACGCGCGGCCGCGAAGCCGGTCTTGAGACTGCCGCCCAGCTTGCGATTGACCGGATGGTGAATCACGCGCACGTGCGGATCCCGCTCGGCCAGCCGATCGGCAATGAGCGGAGTGCGATCGTACGAGGCATCGTCGACGATGAGGATCTCGTAGTCCAGAATCTCGCCCTCGCCGACCAGGTGCAGGCAGACCGCGCGCGCCGCATCGACGGCCGCCTCGATGTACGACTGCTCGTTCCACATCGGAAAGAGGACCGTGAGGCGTTCAAAGTTCGCCATGACCTTCCTCAAGAGAAGTAGAACCAGCGTGCGAACAGCGAGGTCAGAACCACAAGCGATCCGCCGCTGGCAACCAGGACGACGCGTGCGAACCGCGGCCGCGTGCTCAGGATTTCGCCGGCCGCCGCGTAACATGGGAACGCCGCCAGAACATAACGGCCCATGCTGATGAAGTCATTGGTCGTGATCGTGGGCATCGCCAGCACGAGGATCGCGTAGGTGCCGTAGCCCCACCCGAATCGCCGAACCACGCGCGGAACCAGGCTCCAGATTACGACGGTTGCGATCAGATTGGCGGCGATTGCTTCGGGCAGATAGCCGCGCCGATCAGTCAGATGGACCCACGCATCGCGCTTGACCCAGGTGAGCCAACTCTGTCCCTTATGCCAGGCTCCCAGCGCCCTCGAAAAGACGAATGGATCGCCGAAGCGGATCCACAGATAGCCCAGATAGGCGGTTACGCCGAGCAGCGACAAGAGCAAGCCGGCGTCACGGAGTCGGAGCCGCTGCAACGGCCGCCGCGGAGTCCAGCCGCTGCGCTCGAGCGCGCGCGCGACCAGGCCCACGGCCAACGCGACCCCGACCGGGCGGGTGGCCGTGGCGATGGCGCCCACCAGGCCGGCCAGAACGGGCCGGTCGTCCTCGACCAAAGTGAAGCTGGCGAGCGATAGCGCGAGGAAGAGCGCGTCGGAGTAAACCGTGAAATAGAGGTAATAGGCGAACGGCCACAGAAGGAGCGCGAGCAGGGCTGCCAGCGCCGCTCGGGAGCTGAGACGATGCCGACACCAGCGGTAGAACAGCAGTGCGGACCCGATGCCAGCCAGCGCCGTGATGATCATGCCGCTGGCGAGGAGGTTCCGGGTGAGCATGGACAGGCCTCGCATCAACAGCGGATACATTGGGAAAAACGGGACCGAGCACTCCTTTCCGGGAGCGTAGGAGTAGCCCCGCTCGGCGATCGACCGATACCAGCCACCGTCCCACCGCGTCCAGGCGTCCAAAAATGGATGGCCTTTAAAACCGGACCAGACACCCCCGGGCCACACGTCGAGCGGAAGGTAGGTGACCGAAAGGCCCGCGATCAGGAACAGCGCCGCAGCGATCGCAGCGAAGCACGCTATCGCGGGGCGCAGATCCCGCGACGCAGGCTCGACGCTGCCGCCGGCATCCCACACTCAGAAACCCCTGACTCTCCCCGAAACCAACGAAACCAACGATTGCCTATGTCAATTGTTACCTACCCCAACGATTGAGAACCATAACCAGTTTACGGCGGACAGTCAACCACTTGTGTCACCGGCCGGGTCGAGGCCGGCAAGTTTTGGCCGGTCTTTACCGGCCGGCGTCGGCGCCCACCTGAAGGCACTGGCCGGTGGCGCCGCCACTGCAGGCAAGTCCGGCGCAGCACGGGATCCCGCCGGTCATGCAGCTCTCAAAGATCCCGAGGCATTGGCCGCTGGCGTCGCCCATTCCGCCGGAGCCGCCGGTTCCGCCGCCACCGTCGTGGCCTGCCATTCCGCCGCTTCCGCCCGCGCCGCCGCTTCCGCCCGCGCCGCCGCCTCCGCCCGCGCCGCCGCTACCGGCATGCCCGCCCGACCCACCGGAGCCTCCAGTGCCACCGGAGCTGCTGCAGGCAGCAGTCGCAACGGTGCCGAACAAGGCTGCCACGAGTACCCAAGACAAGAGTCTTCGCATGATCGCCCTCAACCACGATAAGCTATGAGACCATCCTGCCAGATGTCGCCCCGTCGGTGCAAGCCACGTGAGCGCTCGCGAAGCTCGCGCGGTCGCGGGGCTCGAGCAGCGCGGGATGAAGGAGACCCGACATGGAAAAGCGGCACGAGGACGAGGAAGCGGCGACCAAGGCCGACACGCGCAAGCACGTGGGAAGCTGCCACTGCGGCGCCGTCCGCTTCGAGGTCGCTGTCGACGTGAGCGCGGGCGCGAGCCGGTGCAACTGCAGCGTCTGCACCAAGATCGCCGCCACCGTCAGCATGGTGAAGCCGGGCGCCTTCGCGCTGGTTGCGGGCGAGGAGAGCCTGAGCGCATACGAATGGGGCGCCAAGATCGCGCGCCGGTTCTTTTGCAGGCGGTGCGGCGTTCACTGCTTCGCGCGCGGGCATCTGGCCGAGCTGGGAGGCGACTTCGTCTCGGTCAATCTCAACTGCCTCGACGACATCGATCCAAACCAGGTGAAGGTGGTCTACTGGGACGGGCGTCACAACAACCAGAAGGCGGGCCCGAGCACAACGCCCTGGCCCATCCAGGCGCCGTCTTCACCGCGAGCGTGAGCAACGCCTGCGGGCACGCGGGGCACGCGCAGACCGCACGACGCGCGCTATTCCGTTCGCAGCGCAACCATCGGATCGACGCGGGAGGCGCGCCGCGCCGGTAGCACGCTGGCCAGCAGCGCGACCAGACCCAGAAGTCCGACCGCCAGACCGAAGGTCAAGGGGTCATGGGGCTTCAGGCCATAGAGCAGCGCCGCCGCGGCCCGCGTCACCGCGAGCGCAAGCACGATGCCAATCGCGAGCCCGACCGCAAGCAGACCTCCGGCCTCGGCGACGATCATGCGCGCCACCTGCCCGGGATCGGCGCCCAAGGCCATGCGGATGCCGATCTCCTGGGTCCGGCGCGCGACGCTGTAGGCAATGACGCCGTAGAGCCCGATGCTGGCCAGCAGGGCGGCCAGCAGGCCAAAGAAGGCGGCCAGCAGCGCCATCATGCGCTCGGGGAGGAGTGAGAAGCGCACCTTTTCGGCCAGAGACTGAAAGTCGAGCCGGATGGCGGGGGAGGCTTCGGCCACCGCGTTCTTGAGCACGCCCGTCAGATCGGCGGGGGGCAGCCGGGAGCGCACCACATATTCCGGAAAAGCATCGGGCGCGTCATCTTGCGTCGACGGAACGAAGGCGATGGGGCTGAACTCCTCGCGCATCTCGCGATACTTGGTGTCGCGTACGAGCCCGATGATTTCGAACACCTGCTCGCCCCGCCCGCTCCCATCGGCTTCTCTGCGGAACCGCTGCCCGACTGGATTCGGGCCGGCACCCAGCTTGCGCGCCAGCGTCTGATTGATGATCGCCACGTTGGGCGCCCCCTCCGCATCGCCGGACTGGAAGTCGCGTCCGGCTAGAAGCGGGGTGCGCATGGTCGCGAAATAGCCGGCGCTGACGCGATTGAAGAAGGCGTTAAAATGCGGTTTTGCGGCGCCACCGTCGAGCCAGACGTCGTCGTTCCAGCCGTTGCCGCTGATCGGGATGATGGTGGCGCTGGCCGCGTGCTCGACCCCGGGGGTGGCGCGCAGCCGCTCGAGAAGCTGCTCTTTGTAGGCGACGCGCCTTGGCTTGGGCAGGTCGAGCGCTGTGAGGTCGAGGTCGACCACGAGCACACCCGCCTGTTCGAATCCAGCATCGACCGTCACCAGCTTGAACAGGCTGCGTGAAAACAGAAGCGCGCCCACGAGCAACACGAACGAGAGCGCGACCTGAACCACGACCAGCAGGCGACGAAGTGGAAACCCGCCACCCCGTTCAGTCGTGCCCCGGCCGGTGGCCTTGAGCACCAGGCCCACCTCGGTGTTGGACGCGCGCAGTGCCGGCACCAGGCCGAACAGGAGGCAGGTCAGCCCGGCCAGCCCGATCGTGAAGGCCAGCACGCGCCAGTCCGGGTCGAGGTCGATGAAGCGGGCCGGCCGGCCGGGCTGGCTCAGGAAAGCGATGACGAATTCGCCGAGCAGACGCGCGAGCAAGAGGCCGAGCGCGGCGCCCAGGGCCGCGAAGAGCAGGCTCTCGGCCAGAAGCTGGCGGAGCAGTCGGCCGCGGGTCGCGCCCAGAGCCAACCGGACCGCGATTTCGCGTTCGCGCACGCTCGCGCGCGCAAGCAGGAGGTTGGCCAGGTTCGCGCAGGCGATGAGCAGCAGCACGGCCGCGATGCCCAGCAGGAAATAGAGCGGCGTCGAGTAGTCTTCGCGCAGCTCAGAGAGGCCGGTGGCGGCCGGATAGGCCGCAAACCGATACTGCATGTACCTCTCGACGTTCGGGGGCGGATAGCTCGGCGGCACGGTCGCCTCGAGCATGGTTTTCGAAAGGGCGTCCACGTGCGCGCTCGCGCGCTCGATGGTCCAGCCGGGCTTGAGCCTGCCGATCACCGACAGCCACCAGGCGTGACGAATTTCGAGGCGGTTGCGCTCGCTCAGCGTGGCCTCCATGCAGAGCGGCACCGCGACGTCGAAAAATCGACCAATTTCGGGCCCGAAGAAGCCGGCTTCCGACACCCCGATGATGTCGACCGTGTGACCATCGAGCGTGAGCTTTCGGCCCACGACCGCGGGATCGCCGCCCAGCTCACGCTGCCAGAAGCCATGGCTCACGACCGCGCCCGGATTGACGCAGCCGCGGCGGTCGTCGGCAAGGGTGAAAAAGCGGCCCTGGGCCGGCCGGACGCCGAGCACGCGGAAGAAGTCGCCGCTGACCAGGAGGCCGTGCACATAGTGCGACTCGCCGCTCGGGTTCAGGTTGAACGTGTTGTCGCCCCAGGCGAACACGCCCGAGAAGGCTTCCTGCCGATCGCGCAGCTGCTCCCAGAGCGCGTTGCTGAGGTGAGGGTGCCAGCCGCTAAACCAACCGCTGCCCCAGTTTCGGTCGCGGATTTTCACCAGCGCCAGCTGGTCCGCCTTCTCGACCGGAAGTGCGCGCAGCGAAAGGGCGTCGAGAAGCTGGAAGATGGCCGTGGTCGCGCCGATGCCGAGTGCCAGCGACAAAAGGGTCACCACCGTGAATGCGCGATTCTTCGCGAGCGCCCGCACGGCGTAACGCAGATCGCCCCACAGGTCGTAAAGCGGTCGGCCGCTGCTCGACCCCGGGATCACACGCTCGCCGGCGGCCGCGGCGTGCAGGCGACCGATCTCGCGTCCCAGGCCATCGCTGTCCCCGAGCTCGGCCAGCACGGCCGCATCCGCCTGCTCGACCGACATTCCGCCCGCCACCAGCTCGCTGTGGCGATCCTCGAGATGCTGCACCAGCTCTTCGACCACGTCCGCCTCGCGCGTGGGCGCAAGCCGGGCGCTCCGCAGGCGACCCCGGACCTCCGCTCGCCAATCAACCATGCTGGCCCCCGGTCACGCGCTTGACCGCCGCGACGAAGGCCAGCCAGCTCGAGCGCTGTTTTGCCAACACTTTTCGTCCCGGTGCAGTCAGGCGGTAGTAGCGGCGGCGCCTCTGTCGTGCTTTTTCCACCCACCGCCCCTGCACCCACCCGCGCTTCTCCATGCGGTACAGGAGCGTATAGAGTGACGCCACGTGGAAGCGCACGACCCCGCCCGAGAGCGACTCGACCAGCTTGCTGAGCTCGTACCCGTGTCGAGGCCGCACCTCCAGGAGCGAGAGGATCAAGAGCTCGGCGCTCCCCTTCTTCAGCTCTCGTTCTCCCATAGGTGGGACTACAACATATGTTTCAGCAACTGTAAAGGACCAGGCAAGACAGGCCGCATTTCACAATTCGCGCTTGCCAGGATGCCGCCCTCGCCGAGGGGCTGCGGCATGGTTGTGGTTGGATCAGTTTCACGCGCGGATCCAGCTACTTACGGACCCGCCAAGGGGGTGTCGGCGGCGCTCGGGTCAGCCGGCAGGGCCGCGAACGAAGCGGACTGGCGCGCGGCGCTCACAGGTGAGTGTGCCGCGGGCGCCACATGCGCCGCGCAAGTGTGCGCAATCGCGCAACGCTCGAGCTGGCACGCCGGCTGCTAAAGCGGCCGCCCGGACCGACTGGGAGAGTTAACCAAGGAGATCAGTCATGCGTCGTATTGTTCTGCCCATTCTCGTCGTTCTCTCGGTCGCTCCCTCCGCTCGTGCCCATGCCGACGAGCCCAACCTGCGCTATCAGCGGCCGAGCGTCGAGCCGACCGCCTGGAACGGCCTGACCATCAATCCCGTCGAGATCGCCCTCGGCCGTTTCAACCTGACGTATGAGCGCGTGCTGAACGCGCACCTGTCGCTCGCAATCGACGGCGCGTACATGCATTCGTCGACCAATCTCGCCTCCAACGACACACTGTCGATGAACGCGTTTGCCGGCGGCTTCTCGCCCCACTTCTACTTCCTGCGTCCGGCACCGGGCGGGCTCTATCTGGCCCCGTTCGTGCGGTTGGCGTACGTGACCGGCACCGCCCAGAGCGCGGTGGGCGACGGCTTTGGATATGCCTCCGGCGCCACCATCGGTTGGTCGTGGGTGGTCGGTGCGTTCAACCTGAAGCTGGGCGCCGGCGCCGCCTACTGGGACGTGCTCGCGCGCGCGACCGACTCGAGCGGTCGAGCTGGGACCGCCGGTTTCCAGGGCGTTCTGCCGTCGGTCGATCTCTCCATCGGCGCCGTGTTCTGATCCGCTCCATACCCACCCGCAGCCTGCACTACGGCGCCGCTCGCTCGTAGGCGCCGATGTCGACCGCGCCGCCGCGCGGGCGCGGGTTGCACTCCGCGTCGTGGTCGGGCGCGCCTGCGGCCTCGCCGTGGTCGATGGCGGGCGATCCGGGCTGCAGGTGGAAGTCGCTCCGCGCCACATCGACAAACTGAGGGTCCGAAAGGTAAGGATTGGCCTCCACGTACGATGCCCCGCCTTCCGTGTCCGAGACCGGCGGGCCGCTCCCGAAGTAGAGGTTGTTCGAGACCCGGTTCCCAGCGCCGCAATGATAGAAGTCGATGCCGTTGGTCCCGCCCGAGCCTGGGCCCAGCTCGTCGTTCTGAAAGAAAATGTTGTTCTCGATGAGGTTGTCTCGCGCGTCGGGCTGCCACACTACGATCCCGGCGCGGTTCAGGTTGCGCACGATCGTGTTGTTGACGATTGCCCAGCCGCTGGCGCCACTGTACTCGGGCCCAGCGGGATGATTCGGGTCGGTGGGATCCCACGGATACCCGGCCACTTGAACCCCGTAGGCGGCGTTGCCTTCGATGATGTTGTTCGTAATCGTGATGTTGGTGCCGGTCATGTAAATGCCGTGGTACAGGTTGGATCTCATGCTGTCGTTGACGAAGCTGAGCCCGCTTCGGGCGATCCGGTTGCCGTCGATGACCACGTTGTGCGCGTCGCCGAGCAGGCCCTGCCCGTAACAATCGTGGACCACGTTCTGCCGCAGCACGACATCGTGCGCGCTGTGGAAGTACACGCACTGCCCGCTGTCCGATGGAGTCGCCGGCGGCTGTGTGATGTCGAAGCCCTGGACGAGAATCCATCCCACCGGCTGCCCCCAGCCCGCGAAGAAGGCCAGGCCGGCGCTTAGCGCCGCCGTCTCGCCCGGATAGGTGCGCAGAACGATGGGCTGGCTCGGTGCGCCCGAGCGTGCAAGAGCGACCCCAGTGTAGGTGCCGCCGCGGGCACAGATGACGTCACCCGGTTGGGCGACGTCGGCCGCATGCTGGACGGTGGCGAACGGGCTCTCCATGGTTCCGCGGTTGGTATCGCTCCCGTTCGTGGCCACATACACCGTACAATCCGCAAGCGAGCACGCAGCCGCCGACGTGCCGGCGTCGGAGGCACCGCCGTCCGCGCTCGCGGCGTCGCCCGAGCCTGCATCGGGGCCACGCGCGTCTACTGCGCGAGCGTCGGGGAG